>NZ_JBITNB010000033.1:0-37303 GCF_054373195.1 Paenibacillus sp. CMAA1364
TCCTCCAATAACAGGAGAATCGCTGCTCTTTTAACTTTTTATTGTTTTGAGAATGTGGAGAGTCTGTCTTCGCTTGTAGAAAATCTACTTTTGGGACAGCCCCTTCGTTAGTTCTCTCTAATCTCAACTTGAGTCTGATTACGTCCACCATTCTTCGCACGATATAATGCCATATCTGCTGCGTGAAATAGTGAATCAACGCTAACTTGATCGTCCGTACAATCCCATTCGGAGATCCCACAGGAAACGGTTACTGTTGGTTCAGTCTCCAGTTCCACTTGCTTGCGTATTCGTTCAGCCATAATCAATGCTTTTTCCAATCCTAAATGTGGTAAGTAGATGACAAGCTCTTCCCCACCCCATCGTGCTGCTAGATCACCTACACGAATCGTAGACTTTATAATTTCACTAACCTTTTTAATGACATTATCACCTTTTTGATGCCCGTAGGTATCATTAACCAATTTGAAATCGTCGATATCAACAACAATTAACGAACCACAATAATCTGTTTTTTGCTTCTTTTTGATCACATCATTAAGATAGTGACGTGCATATAGATTTGTCAACATATCTCGATTGGCCATACGTTTAACCTCAGAGTGTAATAACGCATTACTTACAGAGATACCAATATGATTAGACAAAGCTTGCAACAATTTATAATCATTGTAAGTGAAGAAATGTGCATTTTGATGAGATATCAGAATAGCGCCCGTAATTTCTCCATTAACCACTAGTGGAGCCGCAATTAATGACTTCGATTTACTGTCCTCCATGAAGATAGAAGAAACATCCATTTTCTCTATATAATCAGATAATATAATCGTCTCACCTTTGGAGTATACTAATCCACCAAAACCATAATCCTTTTGAAACACTTTTTTATTCATGGAACGTAAGTTAGATGATACAACCTCTAGTCCATCTAATTCCTTACTTACCTGAAGAATACAACAATAATCCGCTTTGAAAATATTCAAAAGTTCTTGCGTCGAGTATAAGTAGATATCTGTCAATTTCAAGCTCTGATTCACACGTTGTGTCAGTTCATTGATTAATCTTAATTCACGAATAAGTAAATTCGATTGTTCGAATAACTTTGCATTCTCGAATAGAAATCCAGCTGTATCCACTAATGTAGAGATATATTGTAGATCCGATTCAGATATCGAACCTTTGTGCATGATTAAATGAAGTACCCCGTACACACCTTGCTTACCACCTAATGGAAAGCCAATTTCTTGTTTATGTTCTCCATTATCCATTGTTATGTCATTTATAGTTAATTTGCCATCCATAAATGTACGTATACTAATATCATCCATCATTTCGTTAAAAACAAGATGTGACACTCTTGGATTCTCTTTGTGCTGATCTTGTGTCATCAATAATTGTTGCGTAGATCCAGGACAGAGCGTAGCGACGCCATCTAACAACTCCGTAAGCAACATATCAATATCCACTTGATTCTGAATTCGTTGGACCAGTTTATATAATAAGGATCTTCGATTCGCTTCAAAGTTAATTTTCTTTTGTTCTTGCATCATGTCTTCAATAAATATGTATTCGAAATTTTTGTAAAAACAGCTATCGAATACAATTGGCAACAACGAGATCGCATCATTTGTATTCTCAACCTTTGTATTCACACTATCCTCTGAGACTACACAAGCCATGATGGCATAAACTTTATTGTATTCACGTGTAAGCATAGGGTATAAGTATATCGTACTAGGTCTCTCATCTGTCTCAGCTTCCCTTTCGATTATGGCAACAACGGAAGCTCGGCTCTGTATACATTGTTCAAATAAATGACTTCCTTTATCTTCAATATAATGAGAGATGATATTATCCCCGGCAATAAAAGTACCATCATATTGAAAAATCGCGGATTTTAAATATTTCGCAACGGGTGTTGTACAAGTTAGCTTCTGCCAATCTGCATAACTATTGGATAATAAGCTTCTAATATGTGGTAAATCATATGTTGCAATATCTACATTCTTCAACCAGAGGCTCGTTTCATCTATGGAGGTGAGCATTCCATCTTCACTAGGTAATTTCTCATGTTTTGAAAGTACATTTTGATATTTCGACATGTATTATTGACTCCTTCCCACGATACTTAGAATATATACCCAATATATTAGCCCCTTGCACCTATTCCAAAAAAAATAACTGTAATTAAATGAGTTACTATATTCTTATTCTACCTTGTCCACATGGAATTTGCACCTAAAATTAATTATTTATCCCTACTTTTATAGTTCTTTAGCCCTATCGACATCCTTCGACATAAGCTGTCAAATTTCCACTTAAATGAATCCACTTGACTTCTATAACTGTTATCATTTAAAATTAGTTGTTGAGCAGGTTATTAATGATAACCGCATTGGGCGTAACGTTGTGTCACCCTCACGTATTTTGTTCTTGACAAGACAGCGGCTGAACTTTCATGTCAATTGTGCTTTAAGCCTTGGGCAGTAGCACATGAAACAATCTACGGCACAAATAGAACCCTACCTAAATTGAATTATAAAAGGAGTCTACTATAAAATGGCACGTTACACTGGTCCTAAATTTAAATTAAGTCGCCGTCTAGGCATATCTCTAAGCGGTACAGGTAAAGATTTGAAGCGTCCTTTCCCTCCGGGTCAACACGGCGCTAACCAACGCAGAAAAATCAGCAACTACGGTATGCAATTACTAGAGAAGCAAAAACTTCGTCATATGTATGGTTTGGGTGAGAAACAATTTAAAACACTCTTTAACAAAGCTTCGAAAATGCAAGGAATTGCCGGTGAGAACTTTATGTTCTTGCTTGAAAGCCGTTTGGACAACTTAGTATATCGTCTTGGTTTCGCTAATTCTCGTGCTGGAGCTCGTCAATTGGTATCCCACGGTCACATCACTGTGAACGGTAAGAAAGTTAACATTGCTTCTTACAGATTGAATACTGGTGATGTTATTGGTATTCGTGAAAGAAGTCGTGGTATGGCATCTATTAAAGAAGCTATTGAGAACCGCAACCATCTTCAAGCTTACCTAGAATTCAATGATACAGCATTAGAAGGCAAGTTCATTCGTTTCCCTGAGCGCTCTGAATTGTCTCAAGATATCGATGAGAAGCAAATCGTCGAATTCTACAACCGTTAAGAGTACAATTAAAAGCCCGGAACTTACGTTCCGGGCTTTTTTTCATTTCATCCATTGGAAATATTCGAATAATAAGGTAATCTAGAATAGTACTTTCATAACTACACTCCTTATTATGACATCGTATACGATAATGTGTTATATCCCAGTATAATCTAACAAGGCGTGTCGTCTGGATTTATAAGAGCCTTATTCCTATAGAGCGATTCGAAGGATATCTTTATGCTATAATAATCCCGTTAAAAGGAGGAGCTGCACTACATGGTTGATTCAAAGAATAAGACATCAGAAGAAACAACACCTTCCAAGAAATCGGTGGGACGAATCATCGGAACAACATTTCTTTGGCTTGTGTTCTTTATGTTCCTAGGGGGACTATTTGTAGGTGGTACTGCAATAGGCTATGTATCATCTATCGTTCAAGATGAGCCTGTACGATCAAGAGCAGATATTGAGAAGAAAATGAGTCAAAATTCAATTACGGGTTTTGCTTATTTTAATGATGGAACACAAATCGGCCAGTTACGAACAGATGAAGATAGACGGCCTGTTGATTTCGATAAGATCCCTAATATCGTTAAAGACGCTGTTATTGCAATCGAGGATAATGACTTTAATAGCCACATCGGAATTGATTTCAGTGGTACACTTCGAGCAGTGAAACAAAAAGTACTAAATGAATCCGTACAGACTGGTGGAAGCACACTCACTCAACAGCTTGCTAGACGTGTATTTCTCAATCTCGACAAGACGAACAACCGCAAGATTAAAGAAATGCTTCTTTCATTAAGACTTGAGCGAATTCTCACTAAAGACCAAATCTTCTCTGCATATCTCAATAAAGTACCCTTCGGAAATGGCTCCAATGGCTATAATGTCTATGGGATTAAAGCCGCTGCCAAAGGCATATTTAATATAACAGATTTGAATCATATCAATGTTGCACAGGCCGCGTATTTAGCAGGTCTACCTCAACTGCCATCTAAATACTCCGCTTTTAATGGAAAAGGAGAGTTCAACCCTGACTCCTTTAAACGTGCGATGGATCGACAAAAGCTAGTTCTTCGACGTATGTTTGAAGAAAGTAAAATTACAAATGGTGAGTATAATGAGGCTCTTGCCTTCGATATCCAATCCACATTAGCTACACAAACGGAGAAAGCCTATTCCACATACCCTTATTTAATGATGGAAACAGAACGTAAAGCCGCAGAAATCCTATTAACATTAGATTCTTCCATCATAGACGCTACTGAACATACAGAGAAAGATAAAAGTGAACTTATGGAAGAGGCCACACTACAACTTACTACAGGTGGTTACCGAGTATATACGACTATCAATAAGAATATTTATGATTCAATGCATAAGATCGCTGAGAATAAAGATAATTTCAATACGGATAGCAAGACTAAAGGAATGGAACAAACAGCAGCTATGCTGATAGAGAATAATTCTGGTGCTATTCTTGGGATGATTGAGGGTCGTGACTTCTACAAGGAGCAAATGAACTATGCAACTCAAATGGTACGTCAGCCGGGTTCAGCTATGAAGCCCATTGCAGCCTATTTGCCTGCATTAGATTCTGGTGACATTCAACCTGCTAGTATCGTGGATGATGCACCGATTATTCTAAAAGATTATCAGAAGGGATTCCATATCCCTAAGAACTCTTCTAGAGGCTACGAAGGATTAGTAACGGCTAGGTACGCTTTGAATATGTCTAAGAATACCGTTGCTCTTAAATTATTTAACAACGTAATAACCATTGATAAAGCTTGGGATTTCTCTAAAAGATTAGGTATTACTACTATTCAAAAGGAGGATTATGGTGCAACAACCGGTGTGCTAGGCGGATTAAGATATGGTGTGTCTGTCGAAGAGTTAACCAATGCCTATAGCACCATTGCAAATCAAGGGAAATTCCTTGATGCATATATGATCGATAAAATAACCGATTCCAATGGTAATATTGTATATAAACATACTCCTGAACCAGACCAAGTCTTCTCAGAACAGACGGCTTATCTGATGACCGACATGTTACGGACCGTAATTACAGAAGGTACCGGAAGCACAGTTAAACAGAAATATAAACACTGGAAAGAAGCTCCTATCGTCGGCAAGACGGGTTCGACACAGAACTATGCTGATGTATGGTTTATGGGCTATTCCCCTGACGTTACGCTTGGTGTCTGGGTCGGCTATAAAGAACCAATCAACGTACTTGAAGGAAATCAAAGAAAGAATGCACAGAATATATGGACACTTATTATGAATGATTTAGTGACAAATAATAATGAGCTATTCGTGACACCTTCTTTTGTAAGACCAACTGGAATCACAACCAAGACCGTATCTGCTTATAGCGGGAAGCTCCCCACATCACTAACGGATAAGTATGTGACTGATTTGTTTAATTCCAAATATGTTCCTTCGGACAGCGATGATGGAGTCGCTAAGGCGAGATACATTACGTATAATAATGTGAATTATATTCCTCAGGATAGTACACCTGAAGATATGGTTAGAGAAAAGACCGTCATCAAACGTGAGTATCCCATTCAGGATCTGGTTAAGGACCTGTTAAATGCTTTCAAAGTGATGAAAAAACATGAATCCTTAGCCTATTATTTACCTAAGGACGCCCGTAGTGACATGCCTGTCGATGTTGATCCGCGCGTAGACGATGGTCGTGCTCCAACACCACCTAGTGGCATTAACCTTTCTATGGTGAGTGGAACTGCTACCATTAGCTTCAGCCCAAGCGGTTCACCAGACGTAGTTGGTTACCGCCTATACCGTTCAATCGATTCTGGCGATTATATACATCAAGGCCATGTTGTACTCAGTAATGAGTCAAATGTGTTTACATTTAAGACTTCAACAAATCATCATTATTCTTTCTATATCAAAGCAGTTGATGTAGCTGGGCTGGAATCAGAACCAAGTAGAAGCACTAGTAATAGCGGTAGTACGCCCGACGATAGCATTGTTGATCCTGGTTCAGATATTCAACCCGATATACAACCTGATGTTGAACCTGATATAGATATTGAGCAACCAAACATTGAAGATATCATCATTCCTCCGCTGGAAGATTTGGTTCTGGAGATCCCTTCTACACCAAGTAAACCAACCATTAAGTCTTTTGATAATGGGCTTCAGATAAGTTGGAGTATCCATGGAATGGATAGTGTTGATAAATACAATATTTATTATTCTAAAGAGCAAAATGGTGGGTACACTCCAATTGGCTCAAGTACCGTTTCCTCCTTTGAATTACCAGCCAGTGAGGCATTAGCAGGTTGGTACCGTATCACAGCAGTAAACAAGGCTGGTGAATCTATTCCATCCACTTCTACGCTTTTTGTAACTAAATCTAAATAAATAACGGCTACTTATCACTCCATAGAGTGATAAGTAGTCGTTATTGGGTTAATTAATACTTTCATTACTACCAATAATATGATGCCCGTCTTATGATCATGACATTAATCAGTCTTCTATCGTAGATAAATCTCCTGTTGGTAGATCTAGTTCCCATGCTTTCAATACGCGTCGCATAATTTTACCTGAGCGTGTCTTAGGCAACTTTTCTTTGAACTCTATCTCTCTTGGAGCTGCATGCGCAGAGAGTCCCTCTTTAACGAATCGATAAATATCATCTTTCAATTCCGGTGTCGCCTCGTAGCCCTCACGTAGCGATATGAAAGCTTTAATAATCTCACCACGAATGGCATCTGGCTTCCCAATAACACCTGCTTCTAATACTGCAGGATGTTCTAACAACTTGCTCTCTACTTCAAACGGCCCAATGCGCTCTCCTGACGAATTAATAACATCATCGATTCGACCTTGAAACCAGAAGTATCCCTCTTCATCCATATAGGCAGAATCACCTGATATGTACCAACCAGGCACTCGAAAATATTCATCATACTTTTGCGGGTTATTCCATATTTTATTCATCATAGCTGGCCAAGAAGTCTTAATAGCTAAATTACCCATCGTATAAGGGGGAACTGTATTCCCTTTATCATCTTTAATGGTAGCTTCAATACCAGGTAGTGGTTTGCCCATCGATCCCGGTTTGATATCCATACCTGGATAGTTACAAATCATTTGAGCACCTGTCTCGGTCATCCACCATGTATCATGTATCCGTTGATTGTATGTTTTGTATCCCCAACGGACGACTTCTGGATTGAGTGGCTCACCGACAGAAAGAACATGTCTTAAACTACTCAGGTCATACTTTGATATGATATCCTCCCCTGCACCCATAAGCATTCTGAATGCTGTTGGTGCACTGTACCATACCGTTACTTTATAACGCTCTAATGTTGCATACCAATCTTGTGGACTAAATCTTCCACCACGAACAACATTGGTGACACCTGATAACCATGGTGCGAAGATACCATATGATGTGCCTGTGATCCACCCTGGATCAGCAGTACACCAATAGATGTCATCCTCTTTTAAATCTAGTACAATTTGAGCAGAGTAATAATGTTGGATCATCGCATTGTGAACATGATATACACCTTTGGGCTTCCCAGTAGATCCCGAAGTGTAATGCATTACAAGTCCATCATTGCGGTCCATCCATTGCAGCTCTAATTCAGACGAGGCAAGTGCCATCTCTTCTTTATAGCTAATAACGCAATCATGTTGTCCTACATTATCATCCACGATAATAACATGTTGTAATTCAGGGAGTTTGTCCCTTGATACTCTTCCTAGAAGCCCAGAAGTCGTAATCAAAGCTACCGCACCACTATCTTCAAGTCTCTCTTTCACAGCAGTCTCCATAAAAGCCTCAAAGAGAGGTCCTATCACCGCACCTATCTTAAGAACACCAAGTAAGCAGATATATAATTCAGGACTACGCGGCAAAAATATGAACACCCGGTCACCCTTTGCAACACCCTGTTTGCGAAGTATATTACCAAATTGATTCGACAAGTCTCTTAATTGTTGAAAAGTATACGCTTCCTCTCGGTATGCATCGCTGTATAAAAGCGCCACTTTATCCCCAAGACCCTCAACTACATGTCGATCAATCGCTTCATATGCCATGTTACATCTACCTGTTTCATACCATGTGAAGTGACGTTCAATTTCTTCCCAGTTAAAATCATTGCGAGCTTGTTCATAATCACCCATATTAGACATAGAGTTAACACTTGGAAGCAATTCATTGTTATTCGTTTCCATATTCTCCATTCCTCCATTCAATACAAGCTAATCTTAAGTTAGCGCTTACAACAAATGCTATTTGTCGCAGTTCTGATTCCTAAATCAAGAACTCTATGGCATAATATATATATTATATTGCGAACCATACATCACGACTGATTTGTGACTAACTTGTGTCAAGGCGATTATATCACACGTTATAAAACTCTGCCATTTATTTTCAATCATATTATAAAACTTATTAAGTCATATGTAACACGATTCAATTTTTAGTATGTATTAATCATGGGGAAGGTGAGCATTCATGGAACATTATAAACAGTACCAATGCCATTTGTTATCCCATTCTGATATCTCTCTCGTCATCGAGGGACCTGTCTCTGGTGATTACATCAAAGAATTAACGCTACATCCTGACCTCGATGCCTTTCGTCGACCTAAGGAACAACACGAAGCTTTAATAGAGATCGCTGATCTACCAGAAGGACGTATCATTATCACACGGGATCAGTCCACTATTGTTGGTTATGTTACTTTTCATTTCCCTGATGAACAAGAACGTTGGTCTCAAGAACATATGGTGGACCTTATTGAACTTGGTGCGATCGAAGTCGCAGATGATTATCGCTCACTAGGTCTGGGAAAAAGGATGATTGAAACTGCCTTTGAAGATAATCAAATGGAACACTATATCGTTTTTACAACAGAATACTATTGGCACTGGGACTTAAAGGGAAGTGGTCTAGATGTATGGGGTTACCGAAGAATGATGGAGAAATTAATGAAGGTCGTTCACATGGAATGGTATGCAACAGATGACCCAGAGATATGCTCTCATCCAGCAAATTGTCTTATGGTGCGTATCGGAAAGAAAGTCCCACTATCATCCAAAGAACAGTTCGATCGAATACGATTCCAACAACGATATATGTATTAACAAACATTATACAGTATATTTCTTATTCCCATGAAAAAAAGCTCCTAAAAGAGAGCCCTGCAAAAGTCTTACTTCTGAGCAAAAGTGAGTTATAAATTGGAAATATAATCGTGAAAACTAAAAAAGCAGCACGTTCCTCATCCGAGGGCGGGCTGCTTTTGCTCTACTAGCTTCACCATTCGTTTCACATTTACAACAAATGCAGTGAGATATGCCTGTATTCGCATGCGAAATAGACCTCGGTATTTGGCTGTTGCCATCCCGTGGAACCTCTTCATTTCTGCGTTCTTGTGTTCAATGATCGGCCTGCGCTTAATCCGCTCTTTGAAGGTATCACTGAGCTCAAACTCGATTTGCTCTTTAAAGTGCTCAGCGATTATCCGGATGGAGTATGTCTTGCTCTTGGATTCGGGTTTATAGCAGCCATCACGCAGCGGACATGCTTTACATTTCTCTACATCAAAATAGAATACGAGCGAACGGCTAACTCCACTTTTTGTACTGCCTTGAATCGCTTTGCGAATACTATGCTCACCTGCAGGACAAACCACAAAATTTGCGTCTTTGTTGTAGTCGAATCCTTCTTGCCGTTCGCCTCCGGAGTGAACAATGGGATTCAGTGGAACCACGGGCTGGATGGTTTCTGTTTTCATGAGTGCCAAATTCTCTTTGCCTGAGTAAGCCGTGTCTGCAATGATTTCTTCAACTACGATCCCGTTTGCTTTTGTTTGCGCGAGTAAAGATGGTAATTGCTTGCCATCATCGCTCGTTCCAGGTGTCACTTCAATAGCTGTAATAAGTTCTTCTTCCGTCATAGCCAGGTGCTCTTTATAGCCAAAAAAAGACGTGGTACTACTTTTCCAACCGAATCTTGCGTCGGGGTCGATTGCTGACCGGATGCCCTTGTGAGATAACAGACGCTCGTCTTCTACGATTTCCTTCGCAATGTGCAATTTATCGCTTATTGCTCCTTCATGATCTGGCAATAGTTCTTCAACCGTTTGTCCAAGTTCAGCAAGGTAGTGAAGCATCACCTTCTCAGCATCTTCTTGTGCACTCTTCACTTTCGGCAAGGATGGGAGCTTCTTCTCTAGCTTCGGATGCCGTTTTACAACCACGCGAAACAGTCGTTTCGCGGATTCTCGAAGCACGTTCAGCGGTTGTTGTCGCTGGGTTGCTGCATGTGAATGCGTAGCGTCCATGATGATGGTTTTCGATTTAATGAGGCCTTGGTCGATGCACTGGCCAACGATTTGCTTAAGGACATCTTCGATTTGGCTAGCCCCAAGACGATGGTTACGAAAACGTGAGAGTTGTGAAGCATCCGGTAAGGCATCTTCTGGATTTACACCGACGAACCATTTGTAAGCCAGATTCACCTTTGCTTCTTCGATCATTCGCTCATCTGAGAGATTGTACAAAATCTGTAAAAAGAGCAAGCGAAAGAGTAGCTCTGGCTCATTTGCCGGTCTACCGTAATACTGGCAATATGAATTTTTCACTAGCTCATGAATGAAACCGAAGTCTACCATACTGTGAATTTTCTTAAGCAGATGGTCTTCTGGGATGAATTTATATAGTTCTGCATGAAAAGATGCAGTCAGTTGTTTAGCTGAATGTAGCAAGTTTGTTCAACTCTCTTTACTTTTCTTCCAGTATACAACAAACCCAATGACTGTGCGGCATTGGGTTTGTTTTTACAGTATTTGTATTCGTTTTGCAGTGCTCTCTAAAAGGAGCTTTCGATTCATTCGGGATCATGTATCTAATCTTGGTTCAAAGCTCTAACGGACAGACGTAGAATCGTCTCATGCGGTAAAATTACGCGTGGATTCTGGACGTCTTCTTTTTTCATGTATTTCGTTAACAGACGCATAGCTACTGCTCCCAGATCATACATGGGTTGAGCCACAGTCGTAAGTAATGGTCGAACCATGGATGCCATATGAATATTGTCTACACTAATAATAGAGAAGTCGTCGGGAACTTTAAGACCAGCATCTTGAATGCTATGAATAGCACCAATAGCCATCTCATCCGTCGCAGCAAAAATCGCTGTTGGCTTCTTTCTTAAATCTAAGAAATACTTCATTGCTTCAACTCCGGATTCGTAGCGATAATTACCTATGCGAACCCAATCTTCCCGATACTCAATTCCTGCAGCTTCTAACGCTTTCTTATATCCCTGAAAACGAGAATATCCATTCGCAGGATCCTGAAGTGTTCCGCTAATCATACCAATGTCACGATGACCATGTCTAATCAACGTATTAACTGCATCAAAAGCAGCCGCTTCATGATCAATGTCAACCGAAGGATAACTGCCCTCCTCGTCTCTAGTAGCACATAGAACAACTGGAACAGAAGAAGTCTTAAATGCTTGTATATGTTCTTGAGTTACAGTTCCACCCATGAACAACAATCCGTCCACTTGCTTCTCAAGCAATGTATTAATAACGCGTATTTCTTTTTCTTTCTTCTTGTCAGCATTACATAGAATAATATTGTAATGGTACATGTTTGCGATATCTTCTATGCCACGTGCAATTTCAGCAAAAATTGAATTGGATATATCCGGAATGACAACACCTACTGTTGTCGTCTTCTTACTAGCAAGACCTCTAGCAACAGCATTCGGTCGATATCCTAAACGTTCAATTGCATCATTTACTTTCTTACGGGTCTGTGGCTTAACATTGGGGTTATTATTCACAACCCGTGATACTGTTGCCATAGATACGCCAGCCTCACGCGCAACATCATAAATGGTTACTGTCAAATTCTTTCGCTCCATTACAAATAAATTTTCATTCGATCAACCCAATAAGTTTAATATTACGACAATTTCTTTATTTACGCAATGATAACGCTTTAGTCTCTTATCTATATTGAATTGTAACGTTTACAAATATTATTAATCTTATTTATATATTATCAATATAAGACGAATAAATCCAATATTCTACATACATTCTTACGAATAGATTGGACCACAATTTAATTCAACTAAAACAGACGACAGATGACTTAATCTTTGTCGAATATGTTGAAGCCATAATTTATCTCTTATACTTTCAACATAGCTAAATAAATCGAGTAATAAATCAATTCTAACATTTATGGCCTTCACTACGATATCCTCTAGCTCTTCAAAAGAAAATACACTTTCTTGACTACATACATCATATATAATTAGTGATAATTCATTAAATTTCGTGAAATATAGCTTTCTCTTGTACGGAATGAACTCATGATCCTTCATATACTGTTTCAAAATAGGCTTTATAGTGGCTAGTAGTTCAATTTCTTCCTAATTTCTCAATTACCTAATGTTTCCGTTTATATTGGAGTGGGAATGGCACATTGTGACTTAAAGCTATCTTTTTGTTAGAATGAAGGAGTGGATGAAGGAAATCATTTCAAAAGAGGAGCGAAACGTTAATGAGACTTTCAGGAAAAAAGGTCATTGCCCTTGTTAGCGAGGACTTTGAAGATTTAGAGTTATGGTATCCGATCTATCGATTACGCGAAGAAGGTGCTGAAGTTCACCTTGTTGGCGCAGAACGTGGACACACCTATATTGGTAAATATGGCGTGCCTGCGACAAGCGATTATTCCTTTGAAGAAGTAGATAGCAATCATTATGATGGTATCCTTGTACCCGGAGGATGGGCTCCAGATAAATTGCGTCGATACAGTAAAGTCATTGAGCTCATACGCGAAATGAATATTGACCGTAAAGCTATTGGTCAAATTTGTCATGCTGGTTGGGTGCTGATATCCGCACAAATTCTAAACGGTGTTACTGTCACTTCAACACCAGGTATTCGAGATGATATGGAGAATGCGGGTGCAATCTGGAAAGATGAAGCCGTTGTCGTTGACGGACACATTATTTCAGCACAGAGACCACCAGATCTGCCACCATACGGCAAAGCCTTCTGTGACGTATTAGCAAATCAATAATCATCGTGCAATAAGAAAAATCGACCTCCTTATAATCTCTTACGATTATAAGGAGGTCGATCTTTAATTTACTAACTTTCAGCAATAGAAATACTACTTCTATGCGTTTCATGATATTCATTCAACAATCGCTCAATATCTGTGCTTGTATGCATTTGTAAACATCTCTTAGCCACTTCTCTGTCTTCTTCAGCCGATGTGTTCAGGAGTCGATGCTTTATTCTGAGCAAAGATTCGGGTGACATACTAAGTTCATACACCCCTAACTCGATCCACAAAGGAATAGAACGCTCATCCCCAGCCATTTCACCACAGACACTGACAGGAATACCCTCATTCCTCGCCGCTTCTACAATAGAACGTAACATACGAAGGATCGCTGGATGATAGGGATGATACATATGTGCGATTTTCTCATTCATCCGATCTACGGCAAGTACATATTGTACAAGATCATTTGTTCCAATGCTAAAGAAATCACTTTCTTTCGCAAGTAGATCTGCAATCATTACAGCTGCCGGCACTTCGATCATGATACCTACCTGAATATCACGATTGTATGAGATTCCTTGTTCGTCTAATTCTGACATCGCTTCATGAAGAACTTCGTTAGCTTGTCTGATCTCTTCCACCGAAGAAATCATGGGATACATGATCTTTACATTGCCATAATAGCTGGCTCTCAATATGGCACTCAACTGAATCTTGAACAAGTCCTTGCGATCTAGACTAATTCGAATTGAACGATAACCAAGGTATGGATTCTCCTCTTCAGGAAGAGCAAAGTAATCCAAGTGCTTGTCCCCACCAATATCCAACGTACGTATTACAACAGACCCATTGCCTACGGATTGTGCGACATGTCGATAGATATCGAACTGCTCTTGTTCTGTCGGGAATGATTCTCGATTCATATATATAAATTCAGTTCTAAATAGTCCAACACCATTGGCACCATACTTCAATGCCGTTTCCATCTCTTTAATCGAACTAATATTAGAATTTAGGTTTATCTGCACACCATCTTTGGTTACTGCTTCAACCGTAGCCAACAACTGAAGTTGTTCTCTTTTGCGAAATTGTTGAACTCTCTTTCCTGTATAGTCAGCTATGATTGTTTCATCAGGGGCAACAAATACATGACCTGTGTCGCCATCAATAATAATCATATCTCCAGTCTGAATAGGTATCTTCAGATTCTTCTCTAACCCAGATACAAAGGGAATTCCTAAAGCCCGAGACATAATGACAGAATGAGAGGTCTTCCCTCCAACTAAGGTTGCAATGCCTAGTACATGATTAGGATTCAAATGTACTAATTGTGATGGTGAGAGCTCCTTAGCTACTAGAATATAAGGTTGTGTATCTTCTGGTAACGTAATCTCAGGAGCACCTAGTAGATGCTTTAACAAACGATTTCCAACATCTTTGATATCTAAGGCTCGTTCTTTCATGTATTCATCATCCAACAAATCGAACATCGTCACGAAATGATCGATTGCTTCTTTCACAGCAACTTCTGCCGCTTTATATTGACGTTCAATAATTCCTTGAATTTCATTCATAAAGATGGGATCTTCGAGAATAGCGAGATGAGCATCAAAGATATTCGGTTCTTTTTCTCCTACAACCTCTTTGAATTCATTCCTAATGATCTCAATCTCACTTCTCGATGTCCGTATGCCTTCGTACAAACGCTCAAATTCTTTAGTTAAATCAATCGTATCTATTCTTGACTCAGGCATATCCCATTCCCAACTGGGTAGGACAAACGCTTTACCTATAGCAACACCTGATGCTGCTCCAATTCCTTGTATCATGTTTCAGACCCTCCAGCATTCACATCGTATAACACAACAGACATCACGGATGTCTGACCTTTTTTCACAGTCTTAAATGGAGCAAAACTCCATGACTTCACACGCTCGGGATTCGTAATAACCATAGGAGTCGCCAATGACTTAGCATGTTTGCGGATATAGGCTAGATCAAATTTGATAAGTGACTGACCTGGGATAACCGTATCTCCTTCTTTGACGACTGCTTGGAAGTATCCACCTTTTAGTTGTGATGTATCAATCCCAATATGAAGAAGTACTTCCAAACCTTCAGGTGTAGAGATACCAATCGCATGCATCGTAGGATATATATGAATAATCGTTCCATATACCGGCGAGACCAGTTCATCTCGTTCAGGCATGAAAGCTACTCCATCCCCTACTAACTTGGTAGCAAATATATGATCAGGCACGTCTTCAATAGGTAGCATACGTCCCTGAATAGGCGCGCTAAAGAGTACCTGGGGCAAATCCCTTTGCATCAACTTGCTAATCTCTTCACGGATCAATTCAGAATACGTCCCAAATACAATCTGAACATTGCCTCCACCGAGCTTGATCAAACCTGCTGATCCTAGTAATCTAATGGCGTTACTATCAATTAATCTATCATTCTTGACCGTAATTCGCAGTCTTGTAATACATGATTCTACCTGAACAATATTTTCTTTGCCACCAAGTGCCTCAAGAATCAATGGGGCTTGATAAGGAATATTTCCTGCCCAATCTTCCAAGGTTGATCCTTCTTCTCGACCCGGTGTCGGGATTTGGAATCGATGAATGGCCCAACGAAATAATACATAATAGATAACTGCATACACAACCCCAATCGGAATGATCATCCAGGCATTCTGGGATAAATGAAGATTAAGTATGTAATCAATTGCGCCAGCTGAATAAGAAAATCCATGGTGAATCCCAAGGGCATACGTAATCCACATAGCTAGGCCAGATAATAGAACATGAACAATATACATGTATGGAGCCACAAATAAGAAAGCAAACTCGATTTGTTCTGATACACCTGTAAAGAAGCAGACCAAAGCTGCTGTTAAGAATGTCTTTTTGATCTTTGGTTTGAGATCCTCACGCGCCTCATGAATAATCGCTAAAGCGATACCAGGCAAAGCAAACATCATGATTGGAAATAGTCCAGCCATGAACACACCTGCCGTGGGATCACCTGCGAAATAACGTGGTAAATCTCCTTGAACCACATTCCCTTGCGGTGTTGTATAGTTCCCAATCTGGAACCAGAATACATTATTTAATAAATGGTGTAGACCAAAGGCCGTAAGGATACGATATAACATGCCATATATGAAAAGACCAAACCCACCTAAATGTGTCACTAACAAGGTGAGTTCATCAAGCCCTTTTTGAAGTATGGGGGAGATCCCAATCATGAACCAAGAAAATATAGCCGAGAACAATCCCATCGATAGAAGCACAAAACGTGATCCACCAAAAAATTGTAATACTTCGGGGAGTTTAACATGTTTGAAGCGATTATATAACCCACCTGCAATCATTCCAAAGATGATGCCGATTAATATCGTAGGCTGTACACTTCCATTACCGATATGTCTAGTGATCTGATCGTAAATAAACATACCCGATAATGCAGCAAGACCCGCGGGTCCCCCTTGGTTAGCAAGTCCTAGTGCTACTCCGACAGCGAATAAATAAGGTAAGAAGAAAAATATACCTTGACCTGCCCATGTACTGACTTCGGCTATGGCTGGTAGTCCCCATGCTGCCCATGGCAGACTACCTACACTCAATAGAATGGCTGCTGCAGGTAATACCATCGTAGGGAGCATGACCGCTCTTCCTAGTTGTTGTAAAGATCCCAACCAATTCAAGATGACACTCTCCCTTCCCTTACACATTCAACTATGAATAGAACTCTTTTAGTTAGCCAATGCATCTTCAACCTTAATACAACGATCCATGATCACCGTCAACCCGTTCTCTTGTGCAATCTGTGCAGCTTCATCGCTAATAACACCTTGTTGTAACCAAAGAACATTAGCAGCAATGGCAACTGCATCGCGAGCTACCTCTGCACAGTACTCACTCCGACGAAATACATTCACAATATCGACGTCGTGTGGAATGTCTTGCAGAGAAGCATAACAAGTTTCATTTAGAATTGTCGTTCCACTTGCCGTTGGATTAACAGGAATAATTCGATATCCTTTGTGTTGCATGGCTTGTGCGACCATATATGAAGTGCGATCCGTTTTATCTGATAAGCCGACAATAGCAATATTTCCAGCATTCTTCAATATCTGTGTGATATCTTCACGAGTTGGATTACTAAATGACATGACCATCCCTCATTTCATTTGAATTATATTTCTTAATTTAAGATTAAATCCATTTCACCTTGCCACCTAAAGCTTGTAAGTGATCGAAATATTGTGGATAAGATTTAGCAACATGGTGCGCGTCTTTAATGGTGATTGGTTGTGATGATCTTAAGCCTACTATACTTAAAGCCATAATCACACGATGATCGTAGTGTGCATTAATCTCTACGCCACCTTCGACACCTTCAGGACGACCATGAACAATAATCTCGGCTTGTTTTTCTTCTACACGAGCCCCTGCCTTGCGAAGTTCTGCCAAATAGTCTGTGATTCGATCACATTCTTTATACCTTAGATTCTCTATATTGTAGAATCTTGATGTCCCTTCAGCAAATACAGCTGCAGCAACCATTGCAAGAACAGCATCTGTAGCTGCATCCCCATCAAATTCTATCGCTTTCAATCTACCATTTCCTTTGACATGAACGATATCATTCTTATGTGTTAGATCTACACCCATCATTTGTAATACATCAACGATTGCTCGTTCACCTTGCTTACTGTTGACAGACAATCGCTCTACAATCACATCGGATTGCGTAACCGCTGCTGCCGCCAGAATAGCTGCTGAACCTGGATAATCACCTTGAACCGTATATTCTCTAGCTTGATAATGTTGTCTGCCTGGGATTTGGAATAACATATAGTCTTCTCTTGCATGAATTACAATTCCAGCCTGCTCAAGAACTTCAAGAGTCTGACCTACGACGACTTTAGATTTGAGATCACCCGTAACTTCGATCTCACTATCTTCCTCTAGTAAAGGTGCTACGAACAATAATGAACTCAAATATTGTGAACTCACCTCACCGGATACTTTAATACGACCGCCTCTTGGTTTACCCCCTCTAATGGTTATGGGTAACCTACCGTTATTATGATCTACCTCAACACCTAATTGACGTAGCGCATCAATTAAATCATCATGAGGTCTTTTGCCCAAAGAATCTGGATATGTATTCACAAAGGTAACTTCAGGACTAAGTGCAGCAATTCCCATGAGGAAACGCAATACAGCACCAGCATTGCCAACATTAAGTTCTTTAACATCACTCGGTTGCTTGCCAAACCCTGTAATAATTGCCTTCTCATCATCTTCTATAAGCGTTGCGCCAAGATCCTGAATACAACGTCTCATAGCGTCGCTGTCTTCGCTATGTGCTGGAAAATGTATCGTACTCGTGCCTTCCGCCAATGCAGCTACAAGTAAATAGCGAGTTGTATAGTTCTTAGAAGATAAAGCTCCAATATGTCCACTTAATTCTGGTGTAGGATGAACAATAATATCCACGAATGAGCAGCTCCTTTTATTGTAAATAGATTATATTTTATAATGATGCATTCCTTCTTAAACGCGGTAATTGGATAAAATCAATGGTCCCACTTCTTCAACTGAATATAAAGATGTATTTACAGTATAATCCGCAAAGAGGTATGCATCTCTGCGCTGTTCATGAATTGTTCTGATTCTCTCTTGCGTATTTCCTGCTAACAAAGGTCTCTGCTTATCCCCTTCGACACGTGTAACGATATCCTCTACTTCAGCAGTCAACGCCACTACCCAACCCTGTTGTTTCATTCGCTCACAATTCTCTTGTCGCAGAACAGCTCCGCCGCCTGTAGCAATGACTTGATTGGAACCTAAAAGAACATGGTTTAGCAGAATAGCTTCAAGGTCACGGAAATGAGCTTCACCATAAGTGGTGAATAACGTTGCAATACTCTCACCTTCCTGCGCCACTATCGCTGCATCTAAATCAACCAAGATATATTCAAGATGTTGTGCGAGCCACTTGCCAATTGTAGATTTACCCGTACCCATCATTCCTACCAAAATAATATTGTGCTGTGACTGAGTCAAACTCCCACCCCTTTATTCAAGCATAGCGCTAAATATTCACACAACGTCATGTTACTCATTGCTACATATCATACCACAGGCCTAAAAGTTTCGACAATCATCTATCCATCTCAATTGAGATGATTCTAATTATAATAGAGTCACATATACTAGATTCAAGATACGTTATAAATCAAACATACTCATAACTTCAAGGAGTGATTGGATACGATGCAACAATCTCGTTGTTCTATTAATGATAGTAATAAACACTTACAACAAATATGTGATATTCACTATACGTTACGTCGTGAAGATATTCTATGGGTACTTCATTATGTACAACAAAAATTGGCTCAGGGTGAGCCAGCATTGCTGGATCTCCCTAAGCCACGTTTACTACGTAATTTCAAATATTTCAGCAAGATCAGCCTATTACTTCTCAGTCATACGGGTACAAGCTATCTTGAACAAGAAGAAGTTCGTACCTATCTCAGAGAAGCATTATATGGATTGATACCGCTATGTTATTCAGAATCCAATTCAAGTTAACGAAATCCTACTCATTCATCCAATCAAAATGGAAGCTACCTTCTTTATCCACACGTTTGAATGTATGTGCACCGAAATAATCGCGTTGAGCTTGAAGCAAGTTAGCAGGCAATCTCTCCGTACGATAGCTATCATAATAAGCTAGGGCACTTGAGAATCCAGGTACAGGAACACCTTGTGTTACTGCAGCTGAAATTGTCTGACGCCATGCACCTTGATAATTCTCAAGAATATCTTTGAAGAATGGATCCAGCAATAAATTCTTCAAGTCTGCATTCTTCTCGTAAGCATCTGTAATATTCTGCAAGAATCTTGAGCGAATAATACATCCACCGCGCCAAATCTTAGCAAGGTTACCATATTGGAGGTTCCATCCATACTCATCAGAAGCAACACGTAGTTGTGCAAAACCTTGGGCATACGATACAATTTTACTTGTGAACAAAGCTTTACGCACATTTTCGATGAACTCAGCTTTATCCCCTTCGAATGGTTTCGTTGTAGGTCCATTAAGGATCTTACTAGCTTCTACACGTTCTTCTTTCATCGCTGACAAGAATCGTGAGAATACGGATTCGGTAATCATGGATAATGGCACACCAAGATCTAGTGAACTTTGGCTCGTCCATTTACCAGTACCTTTTTGTCCAGCAGAATCCAGGATAACATCAACCATAGGCTTACCTGTCTCGGAATCATATTTAGAGAATATATCAGCTGTGATCTCGATCAGATAACTATCTAATTCGCCTTTATTCCACTCTGTGAATATTTCATGGATTTCTTTAGCATCTAGATGAAGAACATCCTTCAAGAGTTGATAAGCTTCACAAATGAGCTGCATGTCACCATACTCGATACCATTGTGTACCATCTTAACGTAATGTCCGGCACCATCGGGTCCAATATATGTACTACAAGCTTCGCCATCAATCTTAGCTGAAATTGATGTTAGGATCGGCTCAACTAATTGATAAGCACTCTCTTGACCACCAGGCATAATAGAAGGCCCCTTCAATGCGCCTTCTTCTCCACCAGAGACACCCGCTCCAATGAATCGGAATCCTTTATCTTCAAGGTCCTTACTACGACGAACAGTGTCAGGGAAGTACGCATTACCACCATCGATGATAATGTCTCCTTGATCAAGATAAGGTAGCAATTGTTCAATCGTCGCGTCCGTAGCTTTACCAGCTTGTACCATAATTAGTATCTTGCGAGGTATTTCAAGGGATGCCACAAACTCTTCTACGCTGAATGCACCGCTTACGTTCTTACCTTCAGCTTCTTTTAGAAGATCATGCGTTTTCTCTGGAGAGCGATTATAAACTGAGACTGAAAAGCCTCTACTCTCAATATTTAGAGCCAAATTCTTACCCATTACAGCAAGTCCAATGACCCCTATCTGTTGTTTTGCCATCTGGTTCCTCATCCTTTGCTCTATTTATTATACGGCATTTATACTCATTCTATATCTTAACGTTTTTACTTCAATAAGTGAACCCCTCTTGCTTATTTTAGACACAGAAAACACCTCACAGCTACCAGAGGTGTTCATGCTGAGTATCTATTCATTATTCACAAAAGTCGAAATCACCATTCAAGCGTAGTTAATTCTCTGCTAATTTCACTAAGTCGTTCTTTGCACACTTCTATCTTCTGCGTATCATTTTCCTTCATCGCTTCGTATAACTTCTCTAATTCATCATCCATTTCCATGCGTTGTAATTGTAATCGCAGATCGCCTTCACTAGAATAATACATCTCGTTCATCTCACGTTCGCTAAATGAATCTCCCTTTTGGTATAGCACACGTTGCTCATAACCAGATATCTCAACTAAACGAATCACTTCACCAAACAGTATATTCTCGATAAGAATCTGTCTGTCTTTAAATCGTTTTACAACGGCATGGCCTCTTGTATCCCCAATTAATTTCTCGATCCAATCGGAGAGCTTCGCATCACGAATAACATAATCTCCTACCATTTTATAACCGCTACGTGTCTTTAGAAAACGCAGTTTAACTAATTTGCGTCCGGTTCTTATGGAGATAATAAATATAGTTTCATTCTCACTCCAATAAAGGGAATAGCCTTCTTGAATTAAATCTTTAATTAAATCTTGGATATGTCGTCGATTGAAACGGAGTTCCAGATTACAGTACTCCACATCACAGTTCTTATTCACGGCACTCCCTCCTAAATTGGATAAAAATATCCCTCCGATATCATTAAGGTTACGAACACAGTTTAATTTTCTGCTTGATCTATTTTATACTTTATCTTATGTAATGGTAACTTGGTTTATTGACTATTTTTACCCTTAATAATTCTACATTAAACATAAATACCTAAATGTGAAGAAAGTGAGTCACTGCATCCCACATATATACGGTATGTTATACTGTTGAAATACCCATTCATCATAGTGTACAGGAGGAAATACCATGTCATTCACAGAATTTACGAAACAAGACTTCGATGTTTTTAGCGTGCCAGGCCTAGAGCATCGTATGGAGGCACTAATAGAGAATGTTCGCCCCAAACTTACAATTATCGGTCAGGAAACTGCGCCGTTCTTATCTGCTATCTGTGGGGAAGAGATGTTCCCACATGTTGCCAAGCATGCTCGCCGCAAGGTGAATCCACCAAACGATACGTGGGTAGCCTTTGCAGCTAATAAACGAGGATATAAAGCTTTACCTCATTTTCAAGTAGGCATGTTTGGTACTCACCTATTCATCATCTTTGCTGTGATTTATGAAAGCCCTAATAAAATTCAGTTTGCACTGCAGCTTCATAAGCAAACAGCAAAGATTCATAAATCGGTACCTAGTCATTATTACTGGTCTATGGATCATATGAACCCGGAAGGAACACTGCACTCAGATGTTAGTCAAGATGATCTCCAAATGATGGGCAATAAATTATCTACTATAAAGAAGGCTGAAATCATGTGCGGATTACGAATTAACCAAGATGATCCTATTCTGCAGCATGGTGAAGAACTGCAAGCACTTATTCATAACACATTCGAACAACTCTTACCGCTGTATAGAATGTCTTTTGCATAGTATATTATCTATTTCATAGCCATTAGCCCTGGACGGGATCTGCGTGTCAGTAATAAATGAACAACAAATAATAGAGCCATGACAAGACTACTTGCTATAAAAGGGGCCTCGTGCCCCAATACATCCCATAATTTACCCGAAACCAATGGTCCTACTACCATTCCTGATCCTTGAAGTGTTAAGAAGAATCCCCAAATGGCTCCTCTTTCCCCCTTAGGTACTAAATGAGATACATACGTATTCCAGCCAGGCAGAATAAATGCATAACTTATCCCAATTAGAGCTACCATGATGAACACTAAGATGACGGAATGAACCATAGAGAACACAAATATCGATATCGTTGCAAGAATAAACCCAGTATGCAAGAAAGCTGCTGTTCCGTAACGATCTATTAATTTGCCACAAGGAATAAGGGCAACCACCGTAATTCCCCCACCAGCGATCAATAGTAAACTATACATATTAGGTGTAAATCCCAATTCGCTTTGAACATACAGTGTAATGACTGGGGTTAATATTCCAATCACAAAAGACTGTAAGAACAATGCTGGATAGATAAGCCAGCTTACGTTGAGCGAATGTTTCACTTCGTAAATCGTATGCTTGACACTCATTACCAGCTGTTTCACTTTATGCATTACTAATCGGATCACATTGGTGTGGGCAATTTCTTGCGCTTTTTTACGCGATTCTATACTTATCGTCTTGCCAGGTAGAAGTAATGCCACTAGAACAAGAATGATGCCACTTCCTATAAGCACCAAAAAAGAAGTATGATAATTAGAATTCGTCCATTGCATCATGAAATTCATAGCAATAGGTCCCAACCCTATGCCTAATAAAGAGGCTGTCTCAAGCGCACCGATTGCCGTGCCATTGCTATTATTCGGACCTGACACTTCTGTAGCACCCATCATGGCACAAGGCCACAGTGGAGATGTTCCTATCCCTAGAATTAAACATGCTATAGCAATCCAGATTGGAGCAGAGGTGAATGCTATAATGACAACCGCAATCACAGTCATCATTAGTGCACCTGACATCGTCTTGCGGTAACCCAATCGTTCTGCTAGCCAGCCAAAAGGACTTCTAAATAGATTATCACCTACATATTGCAATGAGAAGGCAATCCCTACACTCCATGCTGTTAATCCTAAAGCGTTCTTCATATATATGGGTAATATAGCTACAAGTAAAGATCCTTTGAGAAATTCCACTAGGAAAATAATAATCAGAAGTTCCACAAAAAACGGAGTCCTTAATTGATTATTAGCAACTCTTTTAGAACGTGATGATGTTAATTCAGTCATGGTGGCTCCTCTCAACATATAGAATAACTTCGAAATTTACACTTGTTTCATATAACAAAAGCTTGCATTCCCTCCCCGATTTGTTATACTCATCCTTGTATTTTATTTGAAGGAAGGGTGTGAAATTTCCATGGATCATAGCAAAACACCGTTGTTTACAGCGCTTAAGAATCATGCTGCTACTAACCCCGTTCAATTTCATATTCCTGGACATAAGAAAGGTCGAGGATCTGATGACGAATTCAAACAATTTATTGGGGAAAATGCCCTTTCCATAGACTTAATTAACATTGCTCCATTGGACGATTTACATCAACCTACTGGTGTTATTGAAGAAGCACAAGCCTTAGCAGCTGATGCCTTTGGTGCTGATTATACCTATTTTAGTGTACAAGGTACAAGTGGTGCAATTATGACGATGATTCTATCCACTTGTTCGCCAGGAGATAAGATTATTATTCCCAGAAACATTCATAAATCCATCATGTCAGCGATCGTATTTTCTGGAGCAAAACCAGTGTTTGTATCCCCAGCTCGCGATGAGAATTTAGGGATTGACCACGGAATTACAACAACTTCTGTAAAAAGAGCATTGGACAGGCATCCTGATGCCAAAGCCGTATTAGTCATCAATCCAACGTATTTCGGATTATGTGCAGACCTAAAGGAAATTGTTGAGTTGGCTCATAGTCGCAATATCCCTGTTCTAGTCGATGAGGCACATGGTGTGTTAATTCATTTCCATGAGGATCTTCCAATCTCTGCTATGGAAGCCGGTGCAGACATGTCTGCTACCAGTGTTCATAAGTTAGGTGGCTCAATGACGCAAAGTTCCGTTCTAAATCTAAACGTCAAGAATGGCTTTGTAAATGCACACCGAGTTCAGACCATATTCAGTATGTTAACAACGACTTCAACTTCTTATATACTACTATCCTCGCTAGATACATCACGACGTAACCTAGCATTACATGGACACGCTATAGCACAGAAAGCTATTGAACTTGCCCAATATGCGCGAAAAGAAATTAATCAGATGGATGGACTTTATTGCTTCGGAGAAGAGATTCTTGGTGGGGAAGCTACTCATGATCTTGATCCTACGAAACTGACGATCCATGTTCGTCATCTTGGCATTACTGGTTACGAAACTGAGAATTGGTTACGGGAGAATTACAACCTAGAAGTTGAGTTAAGTGATATGTATAACATTCTCTGTCTAGTTACACCAGGTGATAAAGAAGATACTATTGAAATTCTTTTATCAGCTTTGCGTACATTGTCAGATACCTACTACGTAGAGAACCAAGCCTATGAATTAGTAATTAAAATTCCTGAGATTCCTCTTCTCTCCATCAATCCAAGAGAAGCATTCTATGGAGATACAGAGGTTATTCCATTCAAAGAATCAGCTGACCGTATTATTGCTGAATTTATTTATGTGTATCCACCAGGTATTCCTATTCTTCTACCAGGTGAAGTCATCTCGCAAGATAATATCGATTACATTATTGATCATATTGAAGTTGGTTTACCTGTAAAAGGGCCAGAAGATCGTTATATTCACAATATTAAAGTTATCGTGGAGACCGATGCTATTTTTTAAACAAATGAATCTTAAACTAAACATAGAAGAAGCTCCATACCTTGTGGGTACGGAGCTTCTTCTATCTAGATGACTATCATCTATTCTTGCTGTGCAACAAGCTTATTATAAACTTCCTCCACAGATTTCCATTCCTCTTCATCCTCGATGTTATAAAGAACCATTTCCTCGTCCTCTTCTTCCATACGTAAGATTATGCCGTCTGCTTCAGGGTTATTACGTTCAAGTAAAAGAGCATATGCCTTATCGCCAACATCGAAAGTTTCTACTAGAACCATTTCTATATCTGTTCCATTCTCATCCGTCAACGTTAGGACCAATTCATCCTCTTCACCATGCTCATGATCGCATCCACAATCTTCTCCGTGTTCATGCTTGTGATCGCTCATTTTAACACCTCACTTCAAGTTGATTTCTTATCCTAATGTATAGTACCATGTAAGACAAATCCGGTCAATTCTGCCCATTGCACATCTTACGTCTGTGTCTAGTTGAACGCAGTAATTACCTTTTGCGAGACCATTTCATAGTCAGAATTCTTGGAATACTTGATATAGAATCCGATCGTGTACTTCCCAGCATTCTTGAAATCATATGTAAAATCATTGGTCCGGAACCAGAAGTTATCCTTCTGATCATTATCTAGATCCTGTGATTGAATATCCTTCGTAGCACCTTCAGGATCTGTTATCGCTACCTTCACGGATACAACATTCTCTGTTAAATTATCCACTTGACTAAATACGTTAAATTTCAATTTACCTTTATTGACATTCCCGAATACGGTATCTCCCTTAAACAAGAAGATATGTACATTAGGCTTTATGATTTTAATTTGATTGTTATTACGGTACCAACTCACATGACCGTCAAACGCGCGAATAGGGATATACGCCCTACCTTCAATTAGAAACCCACTATCTTGAACTTCCTGTCCGTTGACCCAAAATCGAACCTTCTCGTTCCCAGAATCGGCAAATAGCAATGACCCGCCCATGAGAGACATGACAATCGTACTCACAATTACCTTTTTCCACCTCATCATTCAACTCTCCCTTCCAACCTATTCCATTCATGATGTTATACTTATATATACACGTAATCACCATGCAAGTTGCGGTCAAAAGGATGATTCTTCTAAAAAAACCTACAGAAGAATTTCGAGGGCACTGAAAAAGTCCACACATTGTGTAGGATGCCGCTACGATAACGGATTGTCCTTCCGCTCGCTGTTGCCCTCCGATTTCTTGATTATATACCGCCTCAGCGGTTGAAATCAGAGGGCAAAGGCGAACGCTTACGCTTCTCCAGGACAATTCCGTCTTCTTCGCTGCTTCGAACAGTATCCTTCGTCTTCTGCAAGTATCAATTTTGGTTTATAGGCATCTTTTGCACGATATACTCGTGCAAAAGATGCCTGTTTTTCATATAATAAAGGTATCAAATTCAGGCGGGTGTTCACGATGATTCCAAACCAACAATCTCTTAACCTCAGTCCATACATAGCCATTTACGATATCGTCGTACCTAAAGATAATATGTTACGTCAAATCAATGATCTCGTAGATTTTTCATTTGTTCATGAAGAATTGCAGAATAAATATTGTCTCGATAACGGTCGCAACGCAGTGCCACCCATTCGTATGTTCAAATATTTGTTATTGAAATCCATTTTTGATGTATCCGATGTGGATGTCGTAGAACGATCGAAATATGATTTGTCTTTCAAATATTTCTTAGATATGGCGCCGGAAGATGGCGTCATCAATTCGAGTTCTTTAACGAAGTTTCGCAAACTTCGTTTGAAAGACGTAAACCTACTAGACATGCTTATTCATAAAACAGTAGAAATCGCATTGGAAAAAGAAATCATAAAAAGCAGCGCGATTATTGTAGACGCCACACATTCAAAAGCACGTTACAATCAAAAATCTCCTAAAGAGATTTTAATGGAAAAGTCTAAACTGCTACGAAAAGCCGTTTATCAAATCGATGAAAAGATGAAGGATAAATTCCCATCAAAAACAACAACAAACCAATTAGAAGATGAACTAGAGTATTGCCGAAAAGTCATTCATGCAGTGGAACAAGAAGAAGCGATTCGTGAATACCCAAAAGTAAAAGAAAAGCTTAACTATTTAAAAGAAATCGTAGAAGATCACGAAGAGCATCTTCCATTTGCAAATGACCCCGATGCACGTGTCGGTCACAAAACAGCTGACACTTCTTTCTTTGGCTATAAAACACATCTTGCGATGAATGAAGAACGTATCATTACAGCTGCAGTGATCACGACAGGTGAAAAAAGTGATGGGAAACAACTTCAAACACTCATTGAGAAAAGCCGCGAAACCGGTATGGAAATTGATACCGTCATTGGAGATACAGCCTATTCTGAGAAAGATAATATTCAATATGCCAAACAAAATGAATTACAACTAGTTTCAAAATTACACCCGCTGATTACTCAAGGAACTCGAAAAAAAGAAGATGAATTTGAGTTTAATAAAGATGCGGGGATGTACGTTTGTAAAGCTGGACATATGGCGATTCGCAGGGCTCGTCAAGGTAAGAAAAATAGAGGGAAAAATCAAACAGATACGTATCACTTTGATATTGAAAAGTGTAAGCAATGTCCCTTGAAAGAAGGTTGTTATAAAGAAGGGGCAAAATCAAAAACCTATTCGGTCAGCATCAGATCAACAGAACATAGTGATCAGCAAGCATTCCAAGAAGGTGAATACTTCAAAGAAAAGGCAAAAGAGCGCTATAAAATTGAAGCCAAAAACAGCGAATTAAAACATAGACATGGGTATGATGTTGCATCTTCCTCAGGTCTCATTGGCATGCAAATGCAAGGGGCAATGACCATATTCGCTGTCAATCTCAAGAGAATATTGACTCTTATGAAGTGAAAGAGATAGAGCAGAACATAAATGAAGGCGATTTTCCATTCGATTCTGAATGAAAAGTCGCCTTCATTTATTTGAATTTATTTTAAAAATTTAATAACATAAGTTTTTCAGTGCCCTCAAGAATTTCTTGTAGGTTTTTTATTTCAAATTTGTTTACTTACTCCATTTGGTTAGTATACAAGGAATACCTTTTCCTATGGCACCAGGTACTCTCATTCGTTCTCTATATCGAATTCCGTCTACACAAGGTGTCTTACAGACCTCACACACTTGAGATGTCACAATTTTCATACCTTTTGCGATCTTTTCACCATTATGTTGCACTGGTTTCTTGCCTTTGGATTTAACCATCCTTGCACCTCATTTCCAGTTGTATAAACATACTGTATTGTATGAGGGATCTGCCCAAGGGGAACTCTAGACTCGCGATCTTGGAGAAATAACTTTTGTGTTCGTAAATAAATGAATGATATAGTAATGCTACATTTCATTAAGGAGGTTATCGATCATCGGAATTCAATTCGAAATGTTAGGCACCGGTAGTGCCTTTGCTAAGAAATATTACAATAACAATGCCTTATTCTATGATGATCAATTCACTCTTCTTGTGGATTGTGGTCACACCGCTCCACATGCGCTACACCAGCTCAACAAATCCTTTGATGATATTAATGCCGTATTGATCACTCATATTCACGCGGATCATGTCGGCGGACTAGAAGAATTAGCATTCAAGATGAAATATCTTTACAACCGTAAAATGATTCTTTATATTGCAAGTGATCTCGTTGAACCTTTATGGGAAAATTCTTTAAAGGGTGGGTGTTATCAGCAAGGAGAGATCCACTCATTAGAAGACCTTTTCGACGTTCGAACACTACAACCATTACAAGCTTATCGTATATCTGACAATATAACGGTTGAACTTATGCCTACGAAACATATCCCTGGGAAAGCAAGTTTCTCTATATATATGAATAACAGCCTTTTTTATAGTGCTGACATGACGTTTGATCCTACTCTGCTTCAATCTCTTGTTCAAGAACGAGGGTGCACAACGATCCTTCATGAGTGCCAATTACAAGGTGTAGGCGAAGTTCATACAACGCTTCAAGAACTTTTAACACTACCCAACGAAATTCAACAGATGATTTATTTAATGCATTATGGAGACGAGTTAGATGATTACTATTCGCATGCTGGAGAAATGATCTTCCTAGAGCAGCATCTTATGTATGAGTTACCCTAAAAAAGAAGCCAGCTACAGTCCCATTCGGGAGTCTATAGCTGACTTTTTGCATTAGAACCTATTCAAAAGTTGGTAGCTGATCTAGATTGTTAGAAGGATCTCCATCCGCATCTCCACGAATGTACAGTCCACCGTCTTTTCCTTTAAATATATTCACACCCGCTATGGCACCTGTATTCACTTCCTGAAGCGCTTGTTCATAACCCAACACACGACCCGATGATGTCTGAAATGCTGTTAGATCTCCATCTCCATTCTTCTGTACGGCAACAAATTGCTCACGTCCTGAACTTTCCATAGCGATCACTCCATTTTTTCTAATTAATTATAGGGCATTTATTTATAGTCCCCAAGAGGTTGTCATTTCATGTGTAATGGGATTAACCATATGACTATCACTATGAATGCAGATCATTCTTACATCATTTATTTTTTTTGGGGATAATACTATTTGTAAAAAAAATTATGAAAAGAAGGTGCAAAATTAATGGGTATTTTAAACGGTAATCCAAAAGACGAACCAATGCATTATGGTGAAATTTTTACTGTATGGAGTTGCTCTATGGTTGCCAGAGGCGCTGTATCATGCTACCAAGCATTTTTAAACCACGCTGGTGACAAAGAGCTTAAAAAGATATTAAACGATCTTATTGATCAAGCAAAGCTGGAGATGAAAGAATGCGATCAATTACTTACTGAGAACGGGTTTTCTCCCGCACCAATCATGCCTGAAAGACCATCCGTAAAACTTGAAGATATCCCTGCGGGCGCAAGATTTACGGATCCTGAAATAGCTGCTAAAATTGGCGCAGATGCTGCTATCGGACTGGTTGCTTGTAGCCAAGCTATGGCTCAATCAATTAGAGTGGATGTTGGTGCTTTATTCGCTAAATACCATCTCGCTACAGCAGCTTTGGGAGTTAAAATCCTTGAAATTAGCAAAGAAAAAGGTTGGATAATCCCTCCTCCCCTTCAAGTGAAGCGACCTGAATCATAAGCTTCAATGAAATTTACAGTCCTGCTCAATGAGCAGGATTTCTTTGTTTAGATTTTGCACGCTATATTTGAGTCATGATCGCAACATCTGTTTCTGAGGAGACGCGGTTGCTCGTTCCTGTTCGGCAGTGTGACTTCCTCTTTTATCGCCCCTTTGTGGTTATATATTTGGTATAATCAAACCGAGGTGAAAATGATGAATGGTAAAGTATTTGTTATTATAATGGTTATTGTTTTGCTGATCATTGGCGCTTGCTCTATATTCGTAGCGGAAATTATTAGTTCTCCTGACTTCGGCCGTCCTAATAATATTTAGAATATGAATCATATATATTAATCCACCCTTTTTTCAGGTGAAGAAATGATAACAATAACTAGAATCCATAAAACAAGAAAAACCCTTGATACACAAGGGTTCTCGCTGATGATCTGTACTGGATTCGAACCAGTGACCCCTACCCTGTCAAGGTGGGTTGGTACTTATAATTTAGTTATGTGAAATGGAAACAAACCTTGTATACATAGGCTTTTCGGACTTCACTTATATTCTTTTATTCCTGTTTAGTATGTTTTTACGGCAAGTTTTGCGGCACTTTTGCGGCAATGGAATCACACTGATCATTCTAAATTTATATAAGGCAACACGGACACTATACTTATCCAGCTGCTATATCCTATTACCTTACTCGTTGGCTTGTACCCCTATCCTATTTAGCCAGATCAGCATATCTGCTTTATGGATTTTACGAGAAGCTCCGATAGTGAAGCTCTTAATTTCTTTACACTGACAAAACTCATATATTCTCTGCCGTGAAATGCCAACATAGTCAGCCACATGTTGTGGAGTAAGAATATCCGGAAGCTGATCAAGGTTTAAAATTTTAGATCGTCCCACAGTTAGTCCTCCTTTCTATTTTCAGTTCACGCCCCACCCGATCGGATAGCCAAGTCTTTCACGATTACGACATAACCCTCGATCAACTTCTTATATTCTGCAATCACATCCGTGAACTAGATTGCGGCAATGATTTAAGGGTGCACCATTTCGTGCAGACCTCTTTCGTTCGTATAATCTTACTGCTCAAAATTGAGCCGTGAGAATTCTCTCAACTTAAATCATTTTGATGTAGGTTGAGAGAATTCCGTTTTTCCTGCCAGTATACACTGGGAATCGTAGTTAAAGGTTTGAAGTTTGTTCATTTTATTACCTCAGAGCAGTATATCCAAAACCTTACTTATTGGATTGTCCATTCTGCTCTTGTTCCCGCCGAAGTAGTTCCTTCAAGACGATCTGAGACCACAAATTGATAAGACGTTCCGGTTCTGGATGAGGGATAGTCTCAACTGTGACCGTTATTTGCGCTTTCTTCATATATTGCTCTCCTTTCTCAGTCGAAATCTATGGGAATTAAGTGAATATCCGTGGTTCCACAAATAGCTGAATACCTTCACTCCAGGATCATCTTGAATTTCATAGCGCTCAATTGACCCTTGCTGCTATCATCAGCTACTAGATCGGTTACTTTACTCATTGGCTTGTACCTCTCTCAGATCGATAGTTCCGATCTTCCTCTTCACGTTTCCAACGCTCCAGGCTAACCGTACTGAATAGGTATCTTGGATTTTTACTCCCGTCTGCTCCGTGAGTACGATGGGGAACACGTTTATCTGAGCAAAGTCTACGTAATGTATAAGATGACATTTGCAAATACGTACAAGCTTCAGTAAAAGTTAAATTCCTATCAGATTCAGCCGATAGTCGATCCATGATCCGTTTCTCAGCCGCTGCCACATGGACAGCCACTATATCTGCAATCGCTTGTTCAAGAGCTGTCATACGATTCCCCTTCCATATCTTCAATATAGATTACTCAACCTTAACAATACTTAACAACCTGCAATCCCATCTCTGATGCTATAACCCGTTCTACACGCTACTTGTATTGCAACGAATATCGCAACGCAACTTTGCATTCATGAATCCCCTTACCCGGTTTATCGTCCACAATTTAAAAATGATTAATTAAGTCTCTCTTTAGCATTGTGTCCCTTTTAGGGGCTCCGAAAACTCCGAAATCAAAGATTCTGACAAAGTAAATGGGCTATCTTATGAAGAGATTAGCATTTATTGATAAAGTAGAATGGTAACAGATAGTATAGCAGTAGCGGGAAAATACTAAATTTCCGTGTGGGAAACATGAGTTTGTTGATAGAACGAAAGGAATTTTTGAAGTGGTGGAGTGAAACGACCATCAAGGATAGACAAAATTACTCAAGTAGATGGAAAGGAGAATAACCAGCCACTTATCTTGAATCTTCCAAAAGAAACCCTAACGCCTTACTTGGAGGACTAATACACAGAATGTGCGTTGACACACCCTTTAACCAAAAGAAGTCAATAGGAAATAGATAGTTGTCATTAGATTCAGCCGTTTGATATAAAATTAAGAATCATGACTGATGAACATAAAAAAGGAACTACATATACCTGCAGCAAACAATCAGCGGGTTGCTATAAAGCTTGCTCGTGAAGTAATTATAAGCGGGCGCGCGTGAAGGTGAGGATAATAGAAAGTCCTCAGTGGGTACATATGAAGATATAGAGCATGTGTCACGAGTGATAAATGTTTCAGTAATTATCTTGCGGGGCCTAAACTTATTTTATATTAGGAGGTGAACCTTAAAGTGGGATTATGTTGAGTTTAGAAATAGATAAAAGTTCTGTTAACTTTAGGTCTCAAACTACTACCGTTAAATGTTTTGGATTCAACAAAACACTTCCAAATTATTAATAATTGTATGTATAGTTCCATATATCGCCAACTTGCGACTTTTGATATATATAATCATAAGTACATAAGTCCTAAAAAAGTCACTTCATCCGATGAAGAATTATAGGAGGTAAGTAAAATGATAGACTATGTACCTATTTTAAAATGGAAACAAGGGGAACAAAAAGCATTAGAAGAATTAAGTATAAATGTAAAACAAGCAATTATTCCACTGTTGGAGATCCCTCCAATTGATTGGGATTTTGAAAATGAAGTTCCCAAGAAATCAATTGATGAGCATCTTTCTAAGATTGGAGATACACTTACAAGATCGTGGGGATTGGACAATCCAATCTTCATAGATTTAAATTTCATTGATACTAGCGACTATTTATCAAATGGACAACATCCACTAAATTTCGTCCTACAAGAAGCTCGTAATCGAGGAGTAAATGTTATTCCAGTCACAAGCTTCTCCCGTGAGTTGACCTACCAAAGTGAAGTAATGTCTGCACATCAACAAGATGGAAACGGCATTTGTTTTCGTCTTAAGGAAGAAGACTTTAGTGATTTACAAAACAATATCGATTTACTACTTTCACAACTGTCAGTAGAACCTTCTGAAGTTGACTTGATTCTAGATTATGAATATTCAAATCCTGACCAACAGAACAGAACAGTTCTATTTCTAACCGGTGTCCTCAATTCTATTCCCTACTTAGGCCAATGGCGAAGAGTAGTATTGTGTGGCACTGCCTTTCCAAGTGATCTATCATCGGTGGTCGCTAATTCAATAGATCAAATTGAGAGAACAGAATGGATTATTTGGAAAAGACTTATTCACTCAGGTACAGTAAAAAGAATCCTTTCTTATGGTGACTACGGAATATCAAATCCAGTACCATTTGAAGCGGATCCCAGGTTTATAAATATGAGTGCTAATATCCGTTACACAGGTGACAACAAATATATTATCTTCAAAGGTCGCACGATTAAAAGATATGGTGGAGCCCAATATCATCAATTAGCCGCTCAAGTAATATCACACTTGGAATACTCTGGCTCAACTTTCAGTGCTGGTGACCATTATATTCAGCAAGTAGCCAATAACGATGACGGTCCCGGAAATGCAACCAACTGGCGCAAATCCGGGACCAACCATCATATCGTTTATGTTGTTACTGAACTCGCCAACCTGATCTTGCCTTAAGACTCTTCCGCACTTCATACTGTAGTTCTATTAGAGGCAATTCATTAGCTAGTGCTTCCCATAAAACCTGACGTGGCTTGCTTAGTAAACCCCTTTGCAAGCCTTTCTCTTTTAAGATCGATATAGCTTCATCCCGCCATAAAAGTTGTGACACAGAAAAAGCGTCAACATTTAAATTCTGCTGAGGTTCCCTCAATCCAAATAAATGAACTACCCCATCCTCTTCCTTCTCAGCCTGCGTTATCCCCCACCAATCGGGGATAATATCCATAATTCCATCAATAAATTTAGATGCGGTCAAAATAGTAACACTGTCAAAAACTTTATTATAAAACTCACACTGTGCTGGAAGCCTTATAAGGGTATCACTTTCGCTTTTTATCTCGTATCCACTTATAGCTCCATTCACAACAGCTACATCAATTCGGGCATCTCCCTGGCAAAGAGCTAGCTCATCAACAATTAATGTGTCTAGCTCAAACTCATGTTCCTTATTTAACATGTGATGGAGAGATGTACGAATATCTATATCCTTTGTTTTCATCAACTCACACCCCAAAATAATTATGTTGTGACACAGAAAAGGGACCATCTCATTTATATGATTAGGTAACTATAGAATCTCTTAGAGTTATTCTAGCACATACGACAATAATAATTCCATAGCATTATTGAGCATGTGTCCCACACCAAGGACCACATTGTAGTTCTATCTTAGTGATATTTCACGAAAATCCCTTCAATCGAAGTCAGCAGGGCATATTCCCAAGCCCTTGCGAATTTACTCCCTCGTCGGTCCCGATCATTTATTAAACGCCAACTCAAACAGTCCAGTTGCAAACAGCCCAGCCAATCTCCCATCCCTCAATCTAAGCGTCAGGACGAGATCCGTGAATGGATACGCTACTAGACCAACGATCAGTCCAACCAACAACCTAATCAGAGGTAACACATTCTTAGGCAGGTTGGCCCTACTCTTGGCTAACTGGACCCCCAACGACAGCATGGATCTTGTCTCAGCTATCGTTCATCATGGTCTTGATACTTACATCACCACGTTGGATCTTAACTTGAGGGAATATATCACTTTACACAATGACATTAGGGTCTGCCTTAACGGTACTAATACCATTACGAACCGCTTTACTGAATGTAGTGGACAGAGTCTCGTTGTATGAACCTGTCATGATCTTAGCTGATTGGTCTTGTCCAAATACCCATTGTGCAAGCATGGACGCTGTACGACTCTTACCGTGGCGTGGCGGCTCATTAACGATCAAAATATCATCGCCTGACTCATAAAACTCTTGCATCTCATCGCATAGGTCAATCAGGTATTGCCTTTCGGATTTATAGAAATCAGGTGCCATAGCCTGACAAAAAGAAAAGAACTCGCGGTTAGCAAGTTCGATTCGGGCATACTTTTTGATTGTTTCGATATCAACCATCACGGATCAACTTCCTGAGATCGTCCGTTGTAAGATCCTTGAGAGGGTTATTAACTTCAATCCCACCACTATGCTGAATATCCTGCTTGTCTCGCCACTTATCAGGACGACGATTCTTAAGCCAGAATATCTGTGCAGTAACGTCTGGCTGCACCTCTTTAGTGACTCGCTTAGTCTCGACCATGACGTTAACCCATTCACCGGTCTCAGGATTCAGCACCTTATCAGATTCTTTGGTCACCTCATCGAACTGATAACCGATAGCACGATTGAACAGCGAATTCTCGACCATCACGTCAGCTACTTCCTGTCCCTTTTTTAAGGCAGCCGATAAAGCCGATTGTTGACCTTTATAGATCTTAAAAGTGGAATATGCTACACCCAACTTTGCCGCTATCTGCTCCATGGTTAATCCGTCTCTAGCCCAAGCTGCGATAAGCAGAAGTTTGGGTTCTACATGTGTATGATACTTAGTCTTCCGTCCTCCTGCCAATGCGATCAACTCCCTTCATGACAATCAATTTATCTTGTGGTATAATTATCCTATTCTTCTGGGAGGAGGAATGCCGGATGATCTTTGAATTTTGGCGCTGGAAAGTTGTCATAATCATTATCCGGGTCGAAAAATAATACTCATTTCGACCCCCAGGCTCAAAGGAAAGTGCAACCAGCACTTCCCCTACGAAGGTGCGTGGATTGAAATTACGCATCTTGCGACTGAAGCAGTCGCAGCCTCGGGGTCGATAAGAATAAAAAATATTAAAACATAAAAAGCTAATCTGTGCCGAATGCTAAAATGTACCCTATAGAATAGACACTTTAAAAAAGTCTACTCTATAGGGTATTT
>NZ_JBITNB010000034.1:0-33121 GCF_054373195.1 Paenibacillus sp. CMAA1364
TACGTACGGTGGTGTGAGAGGTCGGGGGCTAGTCGCCCCCTCCTACTCGATTATTCGCATGAGCAAAGAGGTTTCTTTTTATGAAAAAGGGATAGGCTAGACATAGAATGAAAATATGAATAGAAAAACAGGAGGAAGAAAATTTGAAGAAAAGTGCGATATTTGTAGGATTATGTCTGGTTAGTATGATGATCTTAGTAGGTGTATTCGTAATACCTGATGCATTTGCTAAGTCCAAAGAGATGGAGATCAAGACAAAGATCATCAATACCAAAGGGGAAGAGATCGGGACTATCGTAATTTCTCAACAAGATAAGGCAGTGAAGCTTCACATCGAAGCAAGGAACCTATCACCTGGTGCACATGGCATACACTTCCATGAGAATGGTAAATGTGATGCACCCGATTTCAAATCAGCAGGTGCGCATTTCAATCCTGAACATAAGGAACATGGATTTAACAATCCACAAGGGTATCATGCGGGAGATCTTCCTAATCTCATAGTGAAAGAGGATGGAACCGTTACGGCTGATATAGAGAGCACAACCGTTACACTTGCCAAAGGAGCTTCCAACTCATTATTAAAGCCTGGGGGAACATCGATTATTATTCATGAGCAGGCAGATGATTATGTTACAGATCCATCAGGAAATTCAGGTGATCGTATCGCTTGCGCTGTGATTCAACCCTAATTAAAATAGAATACCAATCATCCCTGAGAAATATATTTCTTAGGGATGATTTGATATGGAGAATAGAATAAAGGATTCACTTCAATTCAAGACTATTAGTTGGTATTATAGTATGAATAGGAGTGGATCATCGGATGAACACATCAAATAACGTCATATTTTGGACATTATGGACATATGAAGGTTGGAAGTTATATATTGCAGCAACAGATAAAGGGTTATGTTATGTGGGTTCCCAGGACAAACCATTTGAAGAAATGTTGTGTTGGATCAACAAGAAATTACCTATGCATGAATTCACTGAAGATATAGATAAGTTAGAGAAATATGGATTAGAACTTATTCGTTATTTCCATGGGGAGATGGATGAATTCTCTATCCCAGTAGAGTTACATGGTACCCCATTTCAATTGGCTGTGTGGCATGTACTCATGGATATTCCATATGGAGAAACCCGAACCTATACGGACATTGCGATTACGCTTCAACAACCATTGGCTGTACGTGCGGTAGCTAGTGCGATTGGTGCAAATCCAGTATTAATTGCTGTTCCATGTCATCGTGTTGTTGGAAAGAATGGGTCTCTAAGCGGTTATCGTGGTGGTTTAACTATGAAGTCTATACTTTTACAACACGAGTCTGTAAGGTAGTTCTTGGATAATACTTACAGGCATGGTTGACAATATTATGACAACTAGCATATCATTAGCAAGCTAAGCATTTAACTTGAAGAGGTGTAAAGAGATGATCGATGATGATATTCGCTTATTATTAGGTAAATTAAGCGCAAAATCGAGAAAACGGTATTCTGAAGAGCTTGTTAAGCTTCAGCTTCATGTGGGTCAGGAATATGCTTTATATGAGCTATGGCTAGAAGATGGTATTCAGCAATCACAATTAAGTGAAAGAATGGGATGCGAACCACCAACTGTCAGTAATATGTTGAAAAAGTTGGAGGAGTATGGTCTAGTTAACAGAATTCATGATACGAAGGATGCTCGTATTAGCCGTGTATATCTAACAGACAAGGGCAAAGAACTTCAACAACCACTAGAAGATGTATGGCAACGACATCAACAGAGGCTATTAGAGGGTATCTATTCAGAGGAGAAACTATTATTAAGACGTCTTCTTCAACAAATGATCCAGAACCTAAATAATTAATAAAATTATGCATCGTTACTTTTTGGGATAATACTTAGCATGCTAAGTATTATGAGTTGTCATAGGTTCACATCATCTTAGATTAGGATAAGGAGAATATTAAATTTATGGAACAAAGCAACAATGTAAGATCAGGACCTATATTAACGGTATTATTAATTGGGGCTATTGCAGCTGTATTAAATCAAACGGTATTGAATGTGGCCTTGCCCACATTATCAAAAGAGTTCGGGATTGAGACTTCAACAGCTCAATGGTTAATTACACTATATATGCTGGTTAGTGGTGTATTCATCCCAATTACAGCATTTTTGATGGATCGATTTACTACTCGACAGTTATTCTTTGCTTCGATGATCACTTTCTCCGCAGGTACGATTCTGTGTGGGGCAGCGCCAACCTTTGTAATATTGTTAATGGGTCGTGTGGTTCAGGCCATTGGGGCAGGTATTGTCATGCCTTTATTAACGAATGTCGTTTTCCGACTCTTTCCAATTGAGAAGCGTGGATCTGCCATGGGAATTGTTGGTGTAGCGATTATGTTTGCACCTGCTATAGGTCCGACACTTTCGGGATTAATCATTACACATATGTCATGGCGTTTTGTGTTTTTTGCTGTGTTACCTTTTTCACTTCTTGCGTTGATTTCATCATTCTTTATACTAAAGAATGTCTCCGTTGCTAGACCAGCAAAACTTGATATGATTAGTGTCATTACATCAACACTTGGATTCGGTGGTATTTTATATGGTTTCGGTGTAGCAGGCAAACTAGGATGGAGTAGCTATCCCGTCATTTGTGCTCTATTGGTTGGTACGATTTCACTTCTGTTATTTGTTCTACGTCAATTAAAAATAGACAAGCCAATGATTGATTTATCGATATTCAAATCATTAGAATATACTCTGTCGATTGTTATTAGTTTTTTCGTGAACGGGGTTGTCTATTCAGCGATGATTCTACTCCCAATCTATCTACAGATTAGTCGTGGTATGTCTGCATTAGAATCTGGGTTATTCCTCTTGCCAGGTAGCATTGTCATGGCAATCATGTCGCCAATTGCAGGTAGAATATTTGATCGACATGGTATGAAATGGATTGGAGTACTTGGTGTGAGCTTACTTGTCATAACCACAGCATTGTACACGAACTTAACTTACACAACAGGAATTGTATTGATGATCGTAATCTATATGGTGCGTTCTTTTGGCGTAACTTTTCTAACGATGCCACTCATGACTGCGGGATTAAATTCATTACGGTCAGACATACAAGGTCATGGAACAGCCATGCAGAATACACTTCAATCCATTTCTGGTGCAATAGGAACGGCAGTGATGACTACAATCATGACCTCCCAAACGGATCTATTCATTGCGAAGGAAATTAGAAACACCGCTCTATCTAATCCAAGTCAAGAACAATTAAGTGTGATTTCAGCGGATGGATTAATATTTGGGATAAATTCAGCATTTATTATAGCTACTATTTTTGCCGTAATTGGACTGATTAGCATGATCGTAATGGCTGTTGCTCTAGATAAGAAACATAAGAGAAGTAAGTTGGTTGAATTGGGCTAGGGTTCATGAATGGATTGTGTAATTTGCATTGACAGGGTTACAATAGGAATCGAATGACACTTACTTGGATGTAAAGGAATGATATGATTATGCAAATCAAAATTGGGATTATTGGAACAGAAACGCTTGTTGACAAGATTATGGGTGTGATCCAATCCTTCCCGACTTTTGTGCCCATCACAAGAATTGTCACCCATGAGGAAGATTCCGTGCTTTTCGCTGAACAACTTAGCAATGATGTTGAATTGCTCCTTCTATCCGGCCCGTTAACACACCGCAGGGTGAAAGAGATTGTACCTTTATCCATTCCTGTTCACTATGTCCCTTTGACAGGGGCAGGGTTATACAAGGCTTTATTTCATTCGATGCAATCAGGTAAATTACGAGGTGGTATCTCGGTAGATACGCTTACGAAGACGATTGTCATGCGAACATTACAAGACCTTGACCTTGAGGCAACTAGAGTGGTCGTGTATGATGGGCCCGCTTATGCCTCACCTGAACAATTGATTGCATTTCACCAGACACAAGCTGAATCAGGGAACTGCTCCATGGCTTTAACAGGGGTTGAGCAAGTAGCGCAGCAATTAACGAATATGCAAGTATCCAATGAATGGTTGGTTCCATCTGAACAAGATATCATAGTGTCTCTTGAACGCGCACTTCTATCCTCTGAATCAAGACGTGGCAAAGAGTCTCAGATTGTTGTTGGGATGATTAATGTGGATGATTTCGGAAAATTAGTGATGAAGCGTAACAGTGAACACGATGTTCAGAAATTAAAGCTTGATATTCATCGCATGGTTCTTGGTTATGTGGAATCACTAGATGGTTATTTGACGTCATTGGGTGGAGATGAATATCTCTTTTTTACAACACGAGGAATCTTTGAGAGGGAGACTTCGGGATATAAAACAATTCCTCTAGCGAAGGATGCGAATATATCGCTTGGCATATCTCTAAGTATGGGGATTGGATTTGGTATATCGGCGAATGTTGCAGGGATGAATGCTAGAATTGCTCTGCGTAAATCAAAGGAAGCTGGGGGCAATACATGCTTCATTGTTAGGGAAGACCAAACACTTATTGGTCCGTTAGAGATGGCTGATCCTGTACAGACGGTATTATCACCTATGGATGCAGAACTCGTGAAGAGAGCAGAGGATGCCGGTATGACAAGTGCTTATCTTAGCAAGCTTCTGAACCAGATGGCTCGTTTCGGTAAGAATGAATATACAGTACATGATCTGGCATCATTGTTAGACGTGACGGTAAGAAGTGCACATCGATTACTATTGCTCTGGATAGATAATGGATTGGTGGACATTGCTGGGCTAGAGAAGATGCCAAAGGGAAGACCAAGACAAATCTTTCGGGTTATTATTTTAGACGATAAATCACGCTAAGTCCTACCAACAGTACCATCATTTTTATCCCTATTTACAGACAACATAAAGACCTGTCTTTATATCTAAACTTTGAGTATGCTATAGATATAAACCTGTTAGGAGGAGATTGAAATGATGAGAACAGTTGCAGACTTAGAAGCTAAATTAGCAGAGCCATCTGAATCGTTAATACAAGATCTATCGAAAGTGAATGGAGATATAGTTTTATTAGGGGTAGGGGGAAAGATGGGTCCTAGTCTAGCGCGATTGGCTGTTAATGCCATTCGTGAAGGAGGTCTATCCAAGCGTGTTATTGGGGTGTCACGCTTCTCGAACGAAGAGGCAAGACGAGAGTTGGAAGAGGCAGGTGTTGAGACGATATCATGCGACCTTCTGAATGATGAAGAATTAAATCGTCTACCTCATGCAGAGAATGTCATCTATATGGCAGGCAATAAATTCGGAACGACAGGTAAGGAACATTTTACATGGGCGATGAATACGTATTTACCAGGTAGAGTGGCAGAGAAATATAAGGATTCTCGCATAGTTGTATTCTCTTCTGGTAACATCTATCCATTCTCACCCGTAAGTAGTGGGGGTTCGGACGAGAGTGTGGCACCTGAGCCAATAGGTGAATACGCACAATCTTGTCTTGGACGGGAAAGAATCTTCGAGTATCATTCACATAAGAATGGTACACCGATGACGATGTATCGATTGAATTATGCCAATGATATGCGTTATGGTGTATTGCTCGAATTAGCTAAATCCATTAATGAAGGGCGTCCCATCGATCTTTCAACAGGATATGCTAACGTGATCTGGCAAGGGGATGCTAATTCCATGGCACTTCGTTGTTTGACGACATGTACGAGTCCGCCAACGATTGTCAATATTACAGGACCAGAGACGATGTCCATTCGCTGGGCGGCAACAGAATTTGGGAAACGTCTAGGAAAAGAAGTTATATTTGAAGGTACAGAAGCAGAAACAGCGTTGTTAAATAATGCGTCACGCTCGCATCAACTGTTCGGTTATCCAACGGTACCACTTCTACAGATTGTGGATTGGATGTCTGATTGGGTAGAACAAGGTGGAGCGACTTGGAATAAGCCAACACATTTCCAAGAGAGAAAGGGGAAATTCTAATGGCAACGAAATCTACGCTATCATCCGAGTTAATGCAAGCGCTTCATGAAGGTCTAGTCATACCTGCTCATCCTTTAGCACTTGATGAGAATCGTATATTAGATGAACAACATCAACGTGCACTCACGCGTTATTATATGGCTTCAGGTGCAGGTGGTGTAGCTGTAGGTGTCCATTCCACTCAATTCGAGATTCGTGATGAAGAACATAATCTGTATGAACCTGTCTTAAGAATGGCTGCTGAAGAGATTGATGCAGCACAGCTGAATCGCCCATTTATTAAAGTAGCTGGTATTTGTGGGCCAACGGAGCAAGCCTTAGCTGAGACGCAAATCGCACTTCGTCTTGGATATGATGCAGCATTACTGAGTATGGGCGGACTTGTAGGATGGACGGAAGAAGAGATTCTTAGACGTACGGAAGCCGTTGCAGCATGTATGCCTGTTATAGGATTCTATCTGCAACCATCCGTAGGTGGGAGAATATTCACTTATGATTTCTGGTTGAAATTCTCGGAGATCCCTAATGTTGTAGCTATTAAAATGGCTCCATTCAATCGATATCAGTCCATTGATGTAGCGCGTGCAGTATGTTACTCGAGTAGAAGAGATGAAATCGCCTTATATACCGGTAATGATGATAATATCGTCAATGATCTGCTCACAACATTCAGATTCAAGGTTAACGGTGTACCTGTTGAAAAGAGTATTGTTGGAGGATTGTTAGGTCATTGGGCAGTATGGACGAATAAAGCAGTTGAGCTACTTGAAGAGATTAAGAACATTCGCAATGATGATAATATATCACGCGAATGGTTGACTCGTAATATTCAGGTGACCGATTCCAACGCTGCATTCTTTGATCCTGCACATCAATTCGCAGGCTGTATCCCAGGGATTCACGAGGTGCTTCGTAGACAAGGATTATTAAAAGGAACTTGGTGCCTGAATCCAGAAGAAACATTATCTTATGGTCAATCCGAAGAGATCGATCGTGTGTACGACCAATATCCACATCTTCATGATGATGCATTCGTTGCTGCACATTTGAAGGATTGGCTATCATAGAGTCGGGAGTATCATGAGGAGGATATTAACGTGAGATTTAAAGACGTGTTCTCTATTATTGGTCCGAGTATGATCGGGCCTTCCAGTTCTCATACAGCAGGTGCTGTAAGACTTGGCAGAACGGCTAGACAAATTGCAGGGAAACTACCAGATATAGTAGATATTCATTTCTATGGTTCCTTCGCAGATACTTATCGTGGTCATGGAACAGATCTAGCGATTGTTGGAGGATTGTTAGATTATGATACGGATGATCATCGAATAAAAGATGCGATAAATATAGCAGAAGAGAATGGCATGAAGGTGAAGTTCCATACGGATGAAATGCCCAAACCTGGGGTTCACCCCAACACTGCGATGCTCATCTTGAAATGTGGAGATCAGGTTACTCGGGTAATGGGGTGCTCCATTGGCGGGGGAAGTGTGGAGATTACGAGCGTCAATCAATTTGATGTGAAATTCACAGCGATATATCCCACCCTGCTTATATTCCATGATGATAAGCCTGGGATGATTGCTAGAATGACAGATATTCTTAATCTGACCAACACGAATATTGGATATATGGAGGTTGATCGCAAATCAAGAAACGGTGATGTATTAACCGTGATTGAGAGTGATGATTCGATCAACCCAGAGGTTATACAGCAAATTACTAGCTTGACACATGTAAATCAAGTGTGTGTTATCGATCTCAGGAGTAGAGGAGTCGAACAATGAGATTCTCAAATCTATCTGAACTGATTGAATTATGTCAACTCGAACAAATGTCGATCGGGCAACTTATGGTCGTAGAGCAAGCGAAGGAGTCCGGCAAGACAGAATCCTTCGTAATTACTCAGATGGCTGAGTATTATCAGATCATGAAAGAAGCTGTGCGAAAGGGAATTGAAGAAGATACTAGATCGCGTAGTGGTCTAACGGGTGGAGATGCACAGCGAGTACACACTTATATGCAGAATCATATAAGTGCTCTAGGAACAGAGGCTTGTACAGCTCTGGCTTATGCGTTAGCTGTCTCTGAGGTTAATGCTTCAATGGGACGTATTATAGCTACACCGACAGCAGGATCGTGTGGAATTATACCAGGTGTATTCGTCAGTTCTCAGGAGAAATTTGGTTGGGAGGACGAGTTATTGGTGCAAGGGTTATTCGCTGCCGGGGCTATTGGCTATGTCATTGCTAACAATTCATTCGTATCTGGCGCAGAAGGTGGTTGTCAAGCTGAAGTCGGATCGGCCATCGGAATGGCTGCGGGTGCTTTAACCGAACTACGGGGTGGAACGCCAGATCAAGCTGTGCATGCTGTTGGGCTTGCACTTAAGAATTCATTAGGTCTTATTTGTGATCCTGTCGCGGGGTTGGTAGAGATTCCTTGTATTGTTAGAAATGGATTCGGAGCTGTCTCCGCTTTAACAGCTTCTGATATGGCACTTGCTGGTATACGAAGCGTCATTCCGTCGGATGAAGTTATTGATGTTATGTTGGAAGTAGGTATCCGCATGCCGGAAAAACATAGGGAAACTTCAAAGGGCGGATTAGCTCAGACACCCACAGGACGTAGAATTATGAAAGAACTTTATGGAAAGGAGGATATCAAGCCATCATGAGTATTCTTCATTTAGCTAATGAAATGGCTCCTGAGTTAATCTCTTTTCGAAGAAAGTTACATCGTTATCCTGAACTTAGCTTACAAGAACAAGAAACAGCGGATTTCGTTGCTGAACAACTTGAGCAGATAGGTATTCCATACCGACGTGGTGTCGGAGGACACGGCATCGTAGCCGAAATACAGGGCGAGTGCCCGGGACCTACGATTGCCTTACGTGCAGACATGGATGCGCTTCCGATTCAAGAAGAGACAGATCTACCCTTTTCTTCCACACGTCCTGGATTGATGCATGCATGTGGACATGATGCCCATACCGCTATATTGATAGGTACTGCGAAGCTACTTGTGAATCAGAAGTTCGCTGGAACGGTGAGGTTGATCTTTCAAGCTGCAGAAGAAGTTAATGCAGGAGCTAAAGCAATGATTGATGATCAAGTCTTGGATGGGGTTTATGAAATCTATGGGTTGCACAATCTTCCTACATTATCTGCAGGTATGACAGCGACACGCAAAGGTTCAATGATGGGTTCTGTGGATCGTATAGAGATCAACTTAGAAGGAAAAGGCGGACATGGAGCGATGCCTGATCAAAGTATTGATCCTGTCGTATGTGCATCTGCTATTGTGATGGCACTCCAAACCATCGTAAGTAGGGAAGTGTCTCCATTTGATCCTATAGTTATTACCATTGGTAGTATTATTTCGGGAGATGCCAATAACGTTATCCCGAAGAATGCTGTAATGACAGGAACCATCCGTACCTTTGATCCACAAGCACAGCACTTCATGCCTGAGAGAATAGAAAGAATCGTTCATCAAATCGCAGATGCTTATCGCTGCCAATCTGTAGTGAAGTATATACATCAAGTTCCTGTACTAGTGAACCACGATGAGCAAGTCCAACATGTGGAATCCATTATTGATCGTTTAATTGGTGAAGAACATCGAATTACAGCAGATCCTACAATGGCTGGAGAAGACTTCTCCGTCTATTTGCGACATGTTCCAGGATGTTTCTTTTGGCTTGGATCTGGGCCAACCGATGATGCAGATCAAGCTTTTGGATTACACCATCCTAAATTTAATCTGAACGAGGATTGTATCCCTTTAGGTGCATCCATACTAGCCGAGATTGCAATACAGCGTTTAACTGAATTATCTACAATACCGTTGTGAACAGTATACATTTAAGTCCATCGTTATGGACTACTTTAAATTGTTGAGGTGACAAAGATATGAATAATATCATGAAGTTAAGGGACCACCGCGTTCTTGATTTCGCCTACGAAGAATTGTGTAAAATGGCAACAACACATCAAGTAGCTGAACATCATGAACAAGAGCAAATACAAGAACAATGGATTATCGGTACGTGGGATGATTGCGTTAACCAGTTGACATTAGATGAATCCATGCGTGATTGGCCATGGAATCCACCTGGGAATGTTGCTTATGATCATGATGCCTACACTATTTTTCGAAACGGTAATGCATGGATATTAACGGGGAAAAGCGAGCGATCTACCCTTTACGCTGTGTACGAATATTGCAAGAAACATTGGAAAATGGAATGGATCTACCCTGATGAGACTTCGACTAATATTGCCAATAGATCTACTCAAGATGTAATGGTATCCATTGAACAACCTGAATTCAAACGCAGAGGGTTTGTGTATGAGAATCTAAAGGATAAAGATTATTTGGTTGATGTGGTTGATTGGTTAGGGAAGAACAAACTCAATGAGCTGTTTCTAACTTTTCCATTATGGGATTATGTGAAAGATATGCTTCAACCGGAATTGGAAAAAAGAGGGATTGACCTCACCCTCGGAGGTCACAGTATGAAATTCTTTACGGAGGGTATGCATGCTGTTGGAATGAACCATGATGGGTCTGCTCCTGCTTTTGCTGGGCATAAACAGCTGAATTATGAAGATGAGAGCTGGCAACAGCTTGTGATCGCCGACATTGTGGCGTATTGCCAATCGATACCTATGCTTACTAGAATCTCATTATGGCCCGAAGATACAGCCGTTTCTGATGATCAGATCATAGCGACTCCATTTATCTTATTGTATCAACGATTTACTGAACGGTTACAGGATGCCTTCACGCTATCAGGTTCTGCTATTAAGGCTGAACATATTGCCTATAATGCGGGACTATCTTGGAAGATGCTTGAATTGGATGAAGGGTCCAATACCTCCTCACAAGTGAATACGTTATTTGCCTATTGGGGACGTGATTATAGTCAAGGATTTCATGACTGTGATCGTTCGGAAGAACAAAGGGCTTATCACAATCTAGAGAACTGGATCGAAGGCACACAGAAGAATCTTAAAGAGTTAACTATATTTGAATACTACAGTGATCATTATATGTTAAGTCACCTCTTTCCAATAATGCCTGAGAGAATATATAACGATCTAAACCATTATCGAACGCTAGGGATTCATTCTATTGTAAATCTAGTTGTTCCTTATCCACAAGCGGGCGATACGTATTCATGGAAATGGGCGCAAGGTTATAATAGTTACATGTTCGCAAGGTCTGCTTGGGGTGATTCACTAGCGACGATTAAAGCGGATTATTGGAATTATGCCTCAGAAGAGATACGGACTTACCTGGAAGAAGCGGTGGACAAAGTGGGTGAAATTCTTTCGCGTATTTCCTATTATAATGTTCCACTTTTTCCTGCAAGAGTAGTTGATGTTCAAGTTGCAAATAAGGAAGGGTCTGCAGATGTTATTGCCATACTTCAACAATTAAATGAAGAACTACGAGGGATTATTCATGAAATACAATGTACGCCATATGAAGAACAAACAGCCTTTAAGCAATACTTTGAGCATCTTTTCAACATTTCAAATGAATTAGTAAAAGAGTGGAAAAAACCATGATGTTAATAAAGGTGCATTATCCATCAAATATTCACGATTACCCTCCATGTTAGCAAATTCCACACACGTTAATGTGTTGATATCATTGGATTTTAAACAATTACGATTAGTTCACAAGAGAAAGTTGTTACTAAAATGAAAACGCTTTATTTACGAAAATAACAGTGATCGATAGAATATGAATTGTCAGGAACATACCTGATAACAACTAAAAGGGGAGGCAATAAAATGTCTAAAAGAATTCTCAGTTTGACACTTGTTTTGGCACTAATGATTTCCGTGTTAGCTGCATGTGGAGGTTCCAACAATAAGAATGCTGGCAAGAATGATACACCAGCTAATACGACTCCACCCGTCACGGATAAAGCACCTGCAACAGATTATGGTGATACAGGCGGTCTAACTCTACCATTAGTAGATAAGCCAACGACGGTAACTTGGATGATCGCAAGTGAGAATCCGGTGAATGACAAAATGATTGTTAAAGAAATTGAGAAACGTACTGGAATTACAGTTGATTTCCAGACGCATTCTAAATCTACCTTTCAAGACAAACTAAGAGTAACGGTTGCATCTGGTAAACTTCCAGATATCTTCAGTGGTATGACTCCTCCCGAATTAAAGAAGATGGGTCAACAAAAAGCAGTCGTTGCTTTTAACGACTATGCAGATCAGCTACCTAACTTCAAAAGATTGTATATGGAAGAAAATGACTGGGTTCTCAACTCATATGGTGATGAAGAAGGCAAATTGTACACCTGGCCTATCTATAATCTTAACCGCGACGTAAACCATGGGTTTATGTACAGAAAAGACATCTTTGAAAAGAACAATATTCCGGAGTGGACGGATACAGAAGGTTTCTATCAAGCACTTAAGAAGTTAAAAGAAATCTATCCTGATTCCTATCCTTATGCTTCAAAGACAAAAGCAAACATCTTTAAAGACTGGTCTTATGGTTGGGGTCTAAACTACCCGGTCTATTATGATGAATCTACAAAGGAATGGAAATTCACTGCTACACAACCAGAGAATAAAGATATGTTGGATTTCATCAAAAAATTGTATTCTGAAGGATTAATCGATCCTGAATTCATTACAGATACATCAGATTCATGGACTGTGAAGATGACAACAGATAAGTCATTTGTTACGTACGATTGGATTGGACGTCTAGATTTATTCTATAACCAGATTAGTGCTGTTAACCCAGAGTATAACTTGCGTTATGGAAATCCAATTGGACCTACTGGAAACATTAGAACACTACCTAAGATTGAGACTGGCTTTGGAATCGCTGTAGCAAATAAAGATAACAAAGAAGCCGCTATGAAATTGCTTGACTACCTAACAAGTCCTTCCGGTGCTGCACTTATGACACTGGGTGTTGAAGGAGAAACATTTAATTTTGACGCTGATGGTAAACCAGTATATCCAGAATTAAAGGACGTTCCATTAGTTGATATTGCGGTATTAGAAGAGAAGTATGGTATGTGGCTTGAAGCAGCATACCTTGCACCTGATAGAAGAAGTGTCTACTACAACTTCACGGAGAAAGAACAAGAAGCACAAGACATGATGGTCAAGAATAATAAATTCGAAGCTGCTGATCCTGTCGTTAACTTCACAGATGAAGAAACATCTACGATTGCTGAAATGCTAACAACACTTACAAAGGCTATTGAAGAATTCAATACCAAATATGTATTGGATAAGTCTTATGGAGATTCACAGTGGGAAGCATGGAAAATTAGCGCCGATAAGTTAGGCGGATCTGACCTTGCGAAAATTTTCAATGATGCACAAAAACGTCTGGATGCAGCTCAAAAGTAAACAGTCACAATATTAAAGTTGTGACGGCACCCAGTTGAATATACTGGGTGCCATTCATTATAGATAGGAGGGACATACGCGTGGATAACCCTATTGTAAAAAGTAGACAAAAAAGATCTGTAAGCGCCATAGGACCCTATTTTAAAGGTGTGTTGAAACATATCATTAGAGATAGACAACTATTAATTCTATTTATTCCTTGTATTATTTTTTATGCACTATTTCGTTATGGTCCTTTATACGGATTAATTATTGCTTTTAAAGACTACAACGTGTTTACAGGAATTATGGCAAGTGAATGGGTTGGATTGAAGCACTTTATCAAGTTCTTTGAAAGTCCCGATTTTATAAAGTTATTTAGAAACACATTGACGTTGGGATTCTTTGCTTTAATATGTAGTTTCCCATTTCCGATCATGTTAGCCATATTGCTAAATGAAGTTAGAAACCTTCGATTGAAGAAAGTAATTCAGACGGCTACATATTTACCAACGTTTCTCTCAGTTGTTATTATTAGTAGTATGGTTATTGATTTCTTATCTCCTAATAACGGAATAATCAATCAGTTGATCACTCTTCTAGGCTTCGAGAGTAAATACTTTCTTATTGATTCTAATTGGTTCAGACCTATATATATTATTTCTGATATTTGGACTGGTACCGGGTATGAAGCTATCATTTTCCTAGCCGCTATTGCGGGTATAAGTCCAACACTATATGAAGCAGCGAGAGTGGATGGGGCTAGTAGATTCCGTATGATGTGGCATATTACGTTACCAGGACTTCTTCCGACCATTCTAATTATGTTTATTCTTAAGACAGGTAATATGATGAGAATTGGATACGAGAAAGTATTACTACTATATAACTCTATGACTTACGATGTAGCTGACGTCTTCTCTACATTCGTTTATCGTAAAGGGTTGTTAGAATCCAATTTCAGCTATGGTGCAGCAGTGGGTCTTTTCGAAGCATTGGTCGCTATGGTTATGTTGTTATCTGCTAACCTAATTAGTAAAAAGCTTGGAGGTAGAGGATTATGGTAGGAGAACGCAAGATAACCTTATTCGGAATTCTTAATATTATTATCCTTCTGTGTGCTGCCGCCGCGACGGTTTATCCTATTCTATACATTACTGCCATATCCTTAAGTGATACAGCAAGCGTCATCCAAGGGAAAGTATTCCTATGGCCAAAAGGGATAAATCTCGATGCGTATAAAGAAGTGCTTTTTGATCAGAAGATCCCAAGAGCCTATATGAACACTATTTATTATACGGTGTTAGGTACATCTATTAACTTATTCTTTACGGCCATTGCTGCCTATCCATTATCACGTCCGAACTTCTTCGCACGTAAGTTCTGGATGTTTGCGATAGTTATTACAATGTTTCTTCAACCAGGAATTATCCCGAACTATCTAATTGTACAAAAGCTGGGTCTAATAGATACAGTGTGGGCGATTGTTATTCCCAATGCCATTTGGACCTTCGAACTTATTATTCTAAAAAGTTTCTATGAGAGTATGTCAGATCAGATTCGTGAAGCAGCAGTTATTGACGGTGCATCTGAATTCCGAATTCTATTTAATATCGTAATCCCATTATCCAAGCCCGCTTTGGCTTCTGTAGGGTTATTCTATTTCATTGGCCACTGGAACAGTTTCTTCATTCCAATGATTTATTTGAATGACCAGACCATGTATCCATTGCAGGTCGTCCTACGAGGGATGTTGATCTTCAGTGAGGGTAACAATTCAGGTCTAGTTGATGCCGCTGCACTTGCACCGCAGGCAAAGAAGAATGCAACTATTGTTCTAGCCATGATCCCTGTATTGATGATCTATCCATTCGCGCAGAAGTATTTTGCCAAAGGAGTTATGTTGGGTTCCGAAAAGGGTTGAGGAGTAACGTATTAAGACGTAGAATGGGTGGATACCCATTATGAGCAACAGGAGATGACGAACTAATGAAGAGACTATTCATGAACTTAGGTGTACTACAGATATTTTTCTCATTACTCATTGTCATTTCCATCATGTTTGTATCCACTTACTTCGTCTATCGTAACTCAATTTCAGGTATTTATGAGAAAGTTAGTGAGAATAACACATTGGTCGTGAAATCAGTTGTTCAATCGTTTGATAATGACTTCACAACCATTAATAATATTATTTCGACGATAGATAATATGCAACCGCTTAATAGTATGGGTTCCACATTAGACGCACAATTGGACATGAGCAAAGTATATACAATGGTAGATAATTTATCGGGCCTTGTCTCGTCCATTGACTTCATCGAGGAAGTTGTTGTGTTCTATGAGGATTCCAACCTTGCTATTACATCCACAGGAACGACGAGCTTTCAATTATTATTTGATAAAAAGTATAAGCATGAAATACACAACTCCAATTACTGGAGAACATATGCGCTTAGTAAACATGCCTTAAAGATATTTCCTGCTGAAGTCTATGTGAATCAAACGGAAGGTGCACAAAAAAATAAAAAGAAGAATCTTATATTTGCAATGGGTGGAAATAAGTTCCAGATGACGAAGAATAATGTGATGATCATCATAGATGTTGCTGCCTTAATGAAACACACGAACCAAAAATCAATGATACCTGGCGCATCGATGATCGTACTTGATCAGAATAAGAATGTCATTCTGAGTACAGATCAGAATTGGGATCTCGTTGAGGTGCTTAACGATGTATATTTCAATTCCAATCAAGAGGCTACTTTAACACGTGGAGACTATGAATATAATTTCCATAAGTCGGACTACAACGATTATATCTATATTGATAAAGTCCCTTATCAGTTTCAGAATTTAGATTCCGTAGCTGAAGCCAATAACTTGATTATGCTAACAGCGATTATCTCTGCCATTATACTATCCGTATTTCTTAGTATTTATTTGAATCGACCTGTGAATAATATCCTCCGTTTGCTCGGTGGTGGAACCAGTAAAGGAAATGACTTCCGCAAAATTTATAGTGGTGTTGTTAAGATTCAAACAGAGAATCAGTCATACAAGGACCAGATTTCCTATGCCGATGAGGAATTACGTAGGGTTGTATTTCTGCAGTCATTAGATGAATATAAGCATTCTAAAGAACACGATATTTTGCTCCAGAAATATGATCTAGATTTCTTCTCAGCCAAACACTTTATAATGGCAATCATCCAAGTGAATGAGAATGATCGAGATTATGGATTCTCTATTCCAGTCGAACAAATAACGGAGAAATTACACAGTAGCATGAGACGAGAATCTATTGATGGGCATATTTTTTATGGTGCAAACGCTCAATTCATTATGGTTATTGGTCATGACGATCCGAAACAAAGAAAATTGATTATCAGGCAGTTACAAGCTTTTATTGTTCGTGCAGAGAAAGAAGACTTTATTGGTTTCTCCTTGTGGTCTTGTGTAAGTAAGGTATATAGCTCTGAGACTAAGAATTTCAGAAGAGCTTATCGGGATGTCATGAATGGATTGATATACCGTAATGTAAATGACAAGGTTAAAGTGACGGATGTCGATGAAATCCGCTATGTATGGAGTATACATTTACCTTTTGAGGATATGGAGAAGCTCTCCAATTATGTGCTACATGGCAAAGAAATTGAATCGGTTCAGATTATAAAAGAAATTATGAATGAAAATATACAACGAGATATTCATCATCATCAATTTGTGCACATTGCCAAAACAATTCTATTCTACCTGCTTAAATATGTCGGCGGTCATGGAACTTCACTTCAGGAGTTATATGAATTAGAACGAGATTTCTATCGAAAGGTAGATCATGCACAGAACTATCAAGGTGTTGAGAATGCCTTAATTGATGTTGTGAAACAGTTCTCAGCTCAGAGGATACAAACGCAAATGAACAAGCTGAATCCTACGTTTATCTCTCAATATATTGAACTTCATTACATGGAAAATATGTATTTAGATCATATCGCGGAAGTCATGGAGACGTCACCGAAATATTTCTCGAGTTATTTCAAGAAGACATTCGGCGTGAATTATGTGGAGTATGTCAATAAAGTAAGACTAGCTCACGCGAGAGAATTGTTGAAAGAAACGAATCTCACGATCGCTGAAATTGGAGAGAAGATAGGTTATTTGAATGCATCTACCTTCACTACAACGTTCAAAAAGTATCTTGGTGTATCGCCAAGTGTGTATAGAAACACAGAGAGATAGTCCAAATCTAGGAGGCCAATGGAATGAAATACATTGCAACGCAAGCAGGAAAGATCTTAATTGCAGAAAAGGATAAGCCCGAGGTGCTTCCAGGATATGTACTGATTCGTACGGAATATTCAGCGATCAGTCCTGGCACAGAAATGGGTTTTGTCAACAAGGCTTCAGATAAGATCGTTACGATAGGTTATAGCGCAGTAGGCATTGTTGAGCAATTGGGTGAAGGTGTAGATGAACACTACATGGGCAAACGTGTAGCATGTTATGGCGTTCCTTATGTACATCATGCGGAGTGGCTAGCTGTTCCGACGAATCTGACTGCACTTGTTCCTGATCATGTAGCGCCACAAGAAGCTGCTTTTGCTGGATTAGGTGCCATTGCTATTCATGCACTTCGCGTGGCAGATCTTAAATTCGGGGAATCAGCTATTATCGTAGGTCTAGGTATTCTAGGTAATATTATCGCTCAGATATCGAATGCGTCTGCCTATCGAACTTCTGGTATAGATCTGAACAGTGAACGTACAGCTATGTTAAGATCACAAGGGCTTACACATATGTATGATGAAGCATCACAATTGGAAGAAAACCTAGATGAAGTGACAGGCGGTGTTGGGGCAGATGCAGTTATACTCTGCGCAAGCGGATCTGGCGAACAGATCATCAACCCAGCTCTTGAATGGATTAGACTACGTGGAAAAGTTGTCATTGTTGGTGATATTTCGATGGAGTTTGCTAGAGGATTAATGTTCGGTAAAGAAGCTCAGATACTTATATCTCGTGCTGGTGGCCCTGGTAGGTATGATGCTGAATATGAGAAAAAAAATCAAGATTATCCGATAGGGTATGTTCGTTGGACGGAAGGTAGGAACATTGCTGAATATATTCGATTGTTAGCTGAAGGTCGTATTTCTGTGAAACCGCTTATAACAGATGTGTACCCATTGGAACGTGCGGCAGAAGCATATGCTAATTATGAGACACCTACAACAACGATAGCCACACTTATTAAATACTAAGAAGAATTAGCCTCAGAATGATTATTGGTTAGGACCTATTTCGACGTATACAGCATGCCTTTTCAGATCCCATTAGAATAAATGACATATAGGCATCTTGTAAGAATATTGGAACGACACATATTACGAGTGGTTGTTATCGCATGCATCCTGTATAAGTAAGAAGGAAAGACCATCTGTGATTCTTCTAATCACAGATGGTCTTGTTATTTCTGTGTAAGGATCATCCTTAGTAGTCCTTTTGAATTTAATTGCAAAAACAGCAACTAAATCTACGCAGATTAGGCATTAGCTCAATTTAGCTGCTTAGACAGCACTTAGTTTCTCAATAATCCTTATTCGTCACGATTCCCCTCGATTTAAATGTCATATACGCACTTAATTCTCTCTACTTTGCCTCAGTATCCAATTTAACTGTTGTTTATGCAGTTACAAGTGGATGTAACTTCGTATTTCATCGAAATTAGGTCTTCGTATTTGAACGAGCATAGGTCTTCGTTATATCATATTATATTAATTCAGATTAACGTCACTACCTGTCTGCTACATCCGCTACATCCCTATGATATAATGTACTCACTTAAATGAAGACTTGATATAACTATGGAAGCAGGTGTCAGCACATTGAGAACGGTCGTCGTGATTGGTGGGGGCGTAACAGGCTTGTCTACTACATATTATTTACAAAAAGCGATTCGAAATGCGCAAATGAACGACGTGAATATCATTTTGGTTGAATCTAGTGAAAGACTAGGCGGGAAGATGAGAACGCTGCATGAGGGTGGATTCATGATGGAATCGGGTGCAGATTCTATCGTAACGCGTAAGACCAATATCGCTCCCCTCATCAAGGAATTAGGTCTTGAAGATGAAGTTGTATATAACGCAACAGGAATATCTTATATCTATACGGAGGGACAGTTGCGACAAATTCCGCAGGATTGTGTATTTGGTATTCCATTAACTGTTGAGTCACTTGCGAAGTCAGAACTTATCTCCGCTGAAGGTAAGGTTGAAGCTTTGAAAGATCTATATACGCCTAATAAGAAGTTCACCAAGGATGATTCGGTTGCTGATTTCTTAGAAGCGTTTTTGGGTAAGGAATTAGTGCAGAAGCAAATTGGACCAGTCTTATCTGGCGTGTACTCTGGACGGTTGGAAGACCTAACGATGGCATCCACATTACCTTATTTGATTGATTATAAGAATGAATATGGCAGTATTATTCAGGGATTAACTGCAAATATAGCGAAATATCAAGGCAATGGCGACAAGAAGTTCATGTCATTTAAGAATGGGACTTCAGCCTTGATCGATTCCCTGGAACAACATCTCACTGACGTTGAGATGATAAAGGGTATACAGGCAGAACGAGTGGAGAAGAACGAAGATCAGTATCGTGTGACGCTTGCCAATGGACGTATATTAGATGCTGATCTTGTCGTGCTTGGGACGATGCACTCGACAGCACAAACCTTGCTTCAAGATGAGTATTTAAATGAGGACTTCAGCCAATTCATAAATAGTTCTCTTATTAGTGTATATCTTGGCTTCGATATTCCGGATTGTGAACTGCCGGCGAATGGGACAGGATTCATTACAGCAAACAGCGATGATGTGTTATGTCAGGCATGTACATGGACAAGTCGCAAGTGGGAGCACACATCCAAAGATCAACGTCTACTCGTTAGGCTGTTCTATAAGAGTTCTGGCCCGCATTATAATGATCTCGTTCAACTCTCGGAGGAGAAGATTGTGGAGGTCGCTCTTCAAGATATTCAGACCAGTCTTGGTATTACAGGCAAGCCCATCACATATGATGTGACCAAATGGCATGAGGTCATGCCGAATTATCATATTAGACACCATCAGATTGTAGCCTCACTTGAGGATAAGATGGCTAATCACTATCCAAATGTGATTCTAGCGGGATGTTCTTATTACGGTGTAGGGATTCCTGATTGCATTGCAAACGGAAAGAAGACAGCAGAGATGATCTTTGAACGTATAACCTAGTCATGTCAAGCTTATAATATCAACTAGATGATAACTGTAAGCCTCTAAGAAATTACTATCTAACAGAGTGATGTCTTGTAGCTACAGAGAATACAACAAGGTGTGCATGTCTCACGTATGCTGAGAATGTATACCTTGTTTTGTTATTTGTCTTATATGAGCATGAACACGTGGGGGTTTACATGTGCAAGCGTATATAGTAATATCTAACGTAGACAATTGTTATCCGTGTTAGAGTGATATGTCTATACGATGAATTGAGGTGATTTAGATGCATATGAAAACAGGCGTAGAACAGTCTGTATACGCCATTCTTCTTCTCCATATGTTGCCAGACAAAGCGGTGTTGCCCGGTGAAGTCATCAGTCAACTATTGGGAACATCTGCAACCTATTTTCAAAAACTGCTACGGAAGTTGGTTAGTGCCGACCTCATTACCTCTGTTCCAGGCGTTAAGGGTGGATTCAAGCTTAAGAAGAAACCAGAAGACATTCGGATATACGATATCTATATTGCCATTGAAGGACAGCAGACGCTCTATTCATCGAGTGGTATTTTTAATGATATGTTGGCTTTACAGGCACAGGACCAATGTTGTTTATTAACAGAGTTAATGGAGGAAGCCGAGAATTCATGGAAATCTGTCCTGAAGCGGGAGACGGTTGCCTCCATGTTGGATGAGATTCATAATGAACGCTTCAGAACAAAGATAGCACATTTACAATCTTGGGTTATTGAAAAAATGGTTATTTAATGAAGGGAAGTCATCCTATGAGATTAAGCGTATTAGATCAAGCGCCCATTACGAAGGGCAATACAGCAGTAAACGCTCTGAATCATGCCGAAGAATTAGCTATATTAGCAGATGAATTAGGTTATACTCGCATGTGGATGGCTGAGCACCATGGGACTCATTCTTTTGCCAGTTCAGCCCCAGAAGTGACCGCTGCTCGATTGGCTGCGAGAACGAATAGAATTCGCATCGGTACAGGTGGCGTCATGATGATGCATTATTCACCACTGAAACTTGCTGAAGTGTTCAAAACGCTTAGTGCGTTCTCACCAGGGCGGATAGACTTCGGCGTTGGTCGCGCACCAGGTGGTGATACGAAGGCAATGTACGCTTTGTCCGAAGGACGCGAACTGATGTTACGTAACTTATACACGAAGTTTGAGTTGGCCATGCAATTGATTAATGATGAAGTGCCAGCAGATGATTTATACAATGCAACCATAGCGATACCGTCACAGATTCATTTACCAGAGGCTTGGTTACTTGGTTCAAGTGGTAATAGTGCGCTTAAGGCAGCAGAGATGGGTGTGGGATATTCTTTTGCACAGTTCTTCAATGGGGCTATGAGCACAGATATTCTAAATACCTATCGAAACAACTTCGAACCATCCGCATTTATGAGTAAACCTGAGATTAATGTGACTTACATGGTGACTACTGCGGAAACGTTAGAAGAAGCTGAATATGAAGCACTGCCTCAGGATATTTTCCGCTTAATGATGTTGAAGGGCCAAATGAGACAATTGTTAACCCCTGAGGAAGCTCAGCAAGTCTCACTCACGGAAATGGATCGGATGCAGATTAAAGAGAATCGTAAAATTCATCTTGTTGGTGCCGTTAAAGATATCGCCGTGCAGTTACAAGAGGAGCAACATAAATATGGGTTCGATGAAGCTATGATATGTAGCATTCCTCATTCTCAAGACAAGCGTCTTGACGTCTATCGTTTATTAGCACGTGAATTATTGTAATTAGAGATGAACAAGTTATAACATTATATATAGAAAGTGTGGGAATTAGATGATTAAGAGTATTGATCGTATTAACCAATTAGCAAGGAAACAACGGGAAGAAGGTCTGACCGAAGCTGAGAAAGTAGAGCAACAAGTGTTACGTGAAGATTATTTGCGTGAAATTCGCGGACAAGTGCTTAGCACGATTTCGGGATTGACCGTTGTTGACCCAGAGGGAAATGATGTTACACCTGAGAAAGTTCGTATCGTGAAAGAACAGGGATCACAAGATAAATTACATTAAAAGGATTACAGTTCAGAGTCTGTTACAACGGGCTCTTCTTTTTTTTGTACAATAACCACGAATCGTGTAAAATTGAATATGGTGTTCATTTAAGACTAAAGGAGCTGAGTCAAGATGTCTCAAGCTGAAACTATAAAATTGACTTCATTATCTTCAAAAGGAGGGTGTGGTTGTAAAATCGGCCCGGCGGATCTAATGGAAGTGCTTCGTGCGCTACCACCCGCTGTACCCAATCCCAATCTACTAGTTGGACTAGATACTAGTGATGATGCAGGTGTATATCGTTTAACAGATGACATAGCATTAGTACAAACGCTCGATTTCTTCACGCCGATTGTAGATGACCCGTATTCATTCGGTCAGATTGCAGCGGCTAATGCCCTAAGCGATATTTATGCCATGGGTGGTAAACCACTAACCGTGTTGAATATTGTTGCTTTTCCGATCTCTGTTCTGGATAAAAGTATTCTTGCGGATATTCTGCGTGGTGCAGCTGACAAAGTGCAAGAAGCAGGCGCAACACTCGTAGGTGGTCATTCGATTGATGATAAAGAGCCCAAATTCGGATTAGCCGTTACTGGACTTGTCCATCCTGATAAAGTAAGAACGAATGCAGCTGCGCGTGCGGGCGACAAGCTCATCCTGACCAAGCCGATTGGCGTTGGTATTCTGACTACATCGATTAAGAAAGATCAATTATCTGAAACCGAAATAACACATCTGACTTCGGTGATGTCTACACTTAACAAAACAGCGGCAGAAATTATGTCATCGTATGATGTACATGCCTGCACGGATGTAACGGGATTTGGACTACTTGGACATGCTTCGGAAATGGCAAAGGGAAGCCAGACAGGCTTAGTTATCTACCAAGAAGATGTGCCGATGTTACCAAGAGTAAGAGAGTTAGCTGACCAAGGTTTTGTTCCAGGTGGAACGAAGAATAACTATGCCCATCTAGAAGGTTCCATTCTGTATCCAGAGGAGATGGACCAAATCAGTCGCTACATATTATGTGATGCGGTGACTTCAGGAGGACTACTTATTTCTATTAGTTCTGAAGAGAGCGAAGCTTTGCTAAAAGAATTGATTGATGCAGGTGTTGAAGCTGCTTGTATCGGTGAAGTGACAAGTAACCACCCAGGTCAGATTACCGTGGTCGCTGGGAAATAATACAGTTAGAACAATAACAAGCTATACATTCTAAGCGTTATGATGACTCTTGCTTTGTGCGATGAGTGATTAATGTTTGATATAAGAGGTGAAAGGCTGTTGTTCCAAGATATTACACTAGAAGAGTTAAGACAATTAAAGCATAAGAAGCAGATCACATTGATCGACGTTCGTTCACCTTCTGAATTCGAGGACTCCACATTACCAGACAGTATAAATATTCCCTTTTTCAATGATGAGGAACGGGCAGAGGTGGGTACACTTTATAAACAGACCAGTGTACAAGCTGCCAAGGAACGTGGGTTAGAGATTATCTCTGCTAAATTACCTTCCTTCATCAAACAATTTGAAGCAATTCAAGGAGATAAGGTCGTCTTCTGCTGGCGGGGAGGTATGCGTAGTCGGACAACGGCAACCGTACTCTCTTTAATGGACGTTCATGTCAGTCGTCTTGTTGGTGGCTACAAAGCTTACCGCAATTGGGTCATGGAGGAATTGAATACATTTGAATTCAAGCCGAAATCTTATGTGGTTCATGGAAATACAGGTACAGGTAAAACCATACTATTACACCGTCTAAGAGACCTAGGTCATCCCATATTAGATTTGGAAGGATTGGCCGGACATCGTGGTTCTATTTTTGGCGAAATCGGACTTCATGCGAACAATCAGAAATGCTTCGATAGTATGCTGTTGGAGGAATTGATTGCATTAAACGATGCTCCTTACGTCCTCTTCGAAGCGGAGAGTAAGAGGATCGGAAAGGCTGTAATGCCTCAGTTCCTGGCCGATCAGAAAGAAGTCGGATCACAGATATGGATAGAGATGCCAATGGAAGCTAGAGTCCAACATATTCTGGATGATTATCAGCCGGAACAATATAAAGAACGTTGTATTACAGCATTTATGAATATTAAATCCCGTATGCATACGCCGATTGCAGCGGAGATTGAACAACACTTACATGCGGACAGGTTCGCAGAGGCTGTCGCCTTGTTACTAGAGTATTACTATGATCCTAAATACAATTTCTCCACGAATCAGTATGAGGGCATCGAGAAGGTAACGTTCACGGTGAACAATGTGGATGAAGCCGAAGTCGCAGTATTGACGTATTTATCCCAACAGAACAAGTGATGAAGATTGGCTATATGAAGTTCTTACGAAGGCTCTCCTCACACGGTTGTCGTGGTAGTAGCGCCTTCGTTTTGTGATGGATTAGGAAAGAATAGGTTGTCAATGGGAGGTGAAGCAGATCATCTATTTAGACTATAATGCGACAACACCTGTCGATCAGGACGTTGCAGATGTGATGATGCCATATATTTATGGGCATTATGGCAATCCCTCTAGTACTCATGTCCTTGGTCGAGAAGTGAAGTCAAAGATCGATCATGCTAGACAACAAGTAGCTACGTTTCTTCATTGTGAATCGAATGAGATTCTTTTTACAAGTGGGGGGAGCGAATCCAATAACATCGTTATCAAGGGTGTGGCACATTCGTACCGACATCAAGGAAATCATATCATTATCTCCGAGGTTGAACATCCAGCTGTGAAAGAGCCTTGTCTGTACCTTGAACGGATGGGCTATAGAATTACATATTTACCCGTAGACTCCTATGGCATGGTTGATGTAGAAGATCTTAGGCAGCAAATGACAGATGAGACCATACTCGTATCTGTCATGCATTCTAATAATGAGACGGGAACGATTCAACCGATTCGAGAGATCGCGATGATATGTCATGAACATGGTGTTCTTGTTCACACCGATGCTTCTCAATCTGCCGGTAAGGTACCTTTGGATGTGAACGATTTAGGGGTAGACTTCTTAACGTTAGCTGGACACAAGTTATATGCACCCAAGGGTGTAGGGGGATTGTATATCCGAAGTGGCATTATTATTGAACCGTTGACACATGGTGCTGGTCATGAAAGTGGAAGACGTGCTGGAACAGAGAATACGGCGTATATCCTAGGATTGGGTAAAGCGTGTGAGCTAGCTTCAGACCCCAACTTACTTGGGCATATTAAGCATGTGACGGACTATTTCTATACGAATCTTAAGTCTATTTTCGGTGATATGGTTCAGTTGAATGGGCATCCAGATTTGCGGTTACCGAATACGCTCAATGTCAGCTTTATAGGCATGATTGGCCATGAGGTGTTAGCGTCTCTTCCAGATGTGGCCGCATCTACCGGATCGGCATGTCATTCGGGTGCAACAACGATCTCGCCCGTGTTACAAGCGATGAATGTATCGCAAGAGATAGGACAGGGTGCGATTCGATTCAGTCTTGGGAAATATACGACTAAGGAAGAAATCGATGCCGTGATGGATCAATTGAAGCAAGCGGTAAGCATGTGTTGATCAGGCATATTGGTGATAGAAAAGATAGAATTGGAGGTATCACTATGGCTCAACGTTATAAGATCACAAGAGGATTCGAAGAAAATCGCACTTCGGAGCAGACGATATCTCTCGAAGAAAGCAAACAGTATTTTGCATTTAAAATAGGGTTCACCTATACGAATGTGTATACAGTCAAAGGTGAAACGACCATGTCGATTGATGGTGAGTTCTTCATGTGGGACTATAATGGCACGTCCATACCATTCCGACATTATGATGGAGATATTTACGTATCTGGCACGAATCCAGCTGTGATTCCCATGGTGATTGAGGTTGCCAGTGAATTAGTGGCAGATGTAGTCGAAGAGTAATATGGATTGTGAATGAACATGAATTCATACAAGAAGGTGGAATCAGTGGACAGTATAACACGTACTTATTTTGATCATTTGGAAGCCGAGGACAAAAATCTTCAATATGAAGCATTTAATCATATTATTGTAGTTACAGAAGATGAAGTGAACTGGGCTTATGAAGTCTGGGATCAATTCGTGGGATGGCTAACAGATAAAGATAATCACCGAAGAGCCAGAGCTACACAAATCCTCTCCAGTCTAGCCATAAGCGATCCTGAACAACGAATGCTAAAAGACTTCCCAGCACTATGGCAAGTAACAAAAGATCCAAAGTTTGTTACGGCTAGGCATAGCTTGCAATCGATATGGAAAGTAGGGTTAGCTGGATCAGAACAGAAGGATATAGTGATCCAACATATGGTTGATCGTTTTAAAAATGGGACTCATGAGAAACATTATACTTTGATTCGATACGATATGATTCAAGGTCTTAAGAAGTTGTATGATAAACTGCAAGATGAAGGAATCAGACGTATCGCAATGGAATTGATCGATATGGAAGAGGATATTACATATCGAAAAAAGTACATGTCGGTATGGAGATAATTCGATATAAACAGCGGCAGTCTAAGACGGTAAGGTTACGTCATGGACTGCCGCTGTGCTGTTGTTATTTACTTCTTTAACGCTGCTGTAATGCTATGGTTATATACTTGAACGATAAATACAAAGCCATTCAAGCCATTAAGTCTCGTATTCCAAGCTGTTGCTTGTTCAGTGGCAACTCTTTCACCCATTCTCCAACTTGTGGACTGACACGACCTTGACGTGTACTTCCGATAATAACTAGGATAATCAATTAATTAAAGAAGATATAAAGAGCATGGATGGATTGAGATCAACAATCTAGTCTTATCCATTGAAATTTCAACTGATCATGCTTATAATAAATCGATAATATATATGAAAAAGGTGTTTATACATGAGCATATTAAATGTTGAAGGGTTAAGTCATGGTTTTGGGGATCGAGCTATTTTTAAAGACGTTTCATTCCGATTACTCAAAGGCGAACATATCGGATTATTCGGCGCAAACGGTGAAGGCAAATCTACCTTTATGAACATTGTTACGGGAAAGCTCCAACCGGATGAAGGGAAAGTGGAGTGGTCTAAACGGGTACGTGTAGGTTATCTAGATCAGCATGCGGTACTAACCAAAGGATTTACCATTCAAGATGTATTGCGCAGTGCATTCCAATATCTATTCGATCTAGAGAAAGAAATGAACGATATGTACGACCGAATGGGGGATGTAACCCCAGAGGAACTTGAGAAGTTGCTTGAAGAAGTCGGAACGATTCAAGAGACGTTAACGAATCAAGACTTCTACATGATTGATGCCAAGGTGCAAGATACCGCTCGTGGATTGGGAATCACCGACATTGGACTAGATCGGGATGTGAATGATCTTAGTGGTGGTCAGCGTACAAAGATATTGTTAGCGAAGCTATTGTTAGAGAAACCAGATATTCTACTGCTCGATGAGCCCACGAACTACTTGGACGAACAACATATTGAATGGTTACGACGTTATCTTGAAGAATATGAGAATGCCTTCATTCTCATCTCACATGATATTCCATTCCTCAATAGTGTTATCAATCTCATCTATCATATGGAGAATCTAAAGCTGACTCGCTATGTAGGTGATTATGCGCAATTCCAACAAGTCTACGACATGAGAAAACAGCAACTTGAATCAGCTTATAATCGTCAACAGCAAGAAATCTCCGAACTGAAAGACTTCGTTGCACGCAATAAAGCCAGTGTGGCTACACGTAATATGGCGATGTCCAGACAGAAGAAGCTAGATAAGATGGATGTCATCGAGCTATCCAAAGACAAGCCTAAGCCACAGTTTAACTTCAAAGAAGGAAAAACAGCGGGTAAAGCTATTTTTGAAGCGAAAGGACTTGTCATCGGTTATGATATTCCATTATCTCGCCCACTGGACTTGCTGATGGAACGTGGACAGAAGATTGCCTTAGTCGGTGCGAATGGGATAGGTAAGACCACATTACTCCGCAGTATTCTAGGTGAGATTCCTGCATTATCTGGTTCAATCGAACTTGGTTATAACCAAGAAGTAGGCTATTTCGAACAAGAGATGAAGGAAGGCAACTATAATACATGTATTGAGGAGATATGGGAGACATTCCCATCACTAACCCAATACGAAGTGCGTGCCGCCCTTGCGAAATGCGGTCTAACCACTAAGCATATTGAGAGTAAGATTGCTGTTCTCAGCGGTGGAGAGAAAGCTAAAGTTCGCCTGTGTAAGCTCATTAACTCCGAATCCAATATACTTGTACTCGACGAGCCTACCAACCACTTGGACATCGATGCGAAAGAGGAACTAAAGCGTGCCTTGAAAGCATACAAAGGCAGCATCATCCTCATTTCCCACGAACCCGAGTTCTACCAAGACATCGCAACCGATATCTGGAACTGTGAATCTTGGACAACCAAAGTATTCTAAGAAATGAATGAGAAGCCCGTGGATGCCTAACGAATAAGTTAGCATCTAGGGCTTTTGTTATGAATGGATGAATGGGTATGAAAGAAGATGCGCACAGGGGGAATATAAGTATTCGTGGGTTTGGAATTAGGTGAAAGGGATACAGATAAAAAACGTATATGAAAACCATAAAATACATAAAACAAAAGTATATAGGAACACTTGTACGCAGATGAAAATAAAGGTAAAATGAAAATACAATTGAATCTTGGGTGGGCATGGTTTCCCTTCGAAGGGAGGTGAAGCCATGGAAGTAAAAGATGCAATAACGATTATGTTCCTATTTGGGATGTTTATCCTTACTCTTTTAACATACATTAATAATAACAACAAGAGAAAGTGAAAACCCACCCATAGATTAAGAGCCTAAGGTGGGTTTTCGTTCCTGAACGACTTAGAAGGGAATATACCATCCAAGCCAATTGTACTGACCAAGTGTATCAGCACTTAGTCTTTATTAAATATATAATAGCACACTTAAAGACATGTATCCAAACAGTAAATGAAAAAAGTTAAATAATATTAAAGAGCGCGATTTAAGATTTGTGGAGTAACTCTAGAAGGTGGGGGCAATCCTGTAAGGTTAGCTTCATTGTAGAAAATTAGGGGAAGTAGGGTTGTCAGGGGAGGTTAAATATGATATGAATGAATATACAATCCCTAAAGTAATCGTTAAAGGCAATATATAATATGATCCAAATGGACTTGTGGAAGTACCCGAGGACAGTTTGCTCACTTGAGCACTCTGTCTTTTTTTGACTTTATTTGTTGCTGGTATTCTATATTCTGGAAGGAGAATGGTGTGGTGGAGGCGAATAAGTATTCATTAAGTCAAAGTGTTATGTTAGACAGTTCAGAGCATGGTGATGTGATTGTAAGGATGCCTTATAACCAAGAATGGCTTAATGCAATTAGAAATGTGCCGGGACGGAAATGGAATGAATCGGAGAAATACTGGATGATTCCAGGATCGAAGCAAGCTGTTCTGATCCTTTGTCGTGAATTGCGGAATATCCCTGTAGAGTTGCGTGATTCCCAATTGAGTGAAAGGTTCCCTGAACTATTGGAACTCCAGACGGGTCATGAGAAGCTAGCATTACAGAAATTGAGAGATTCCTTAAAGTTGAATGGCTATAGTACCAAGACTCAAAAGGCATACATTGGTCATGCTGAACGCTACTTACGTACGCTTCCGATTTCACTAAGAGATGCAGGACCTGAGCATACGAAAGCATATTTATTGAGACTCTATGAAGAATCACGGTCATCTTCTTATGTGAATCAGGCAGTAAGCGCTCTGCGATTCTGGCATGTTACCGTACTTGGACGTACAGAGTTAGATCAGTGGATCAGACCAAAGCGACAGAAAAAGCTACCTGTAGTTCTTTCAACAAGTGAGGTAGCTAAGATATTAAAATCTGTACAACATATTAAACATCGTACGTTACTAGCATTGATCTACTCTTCGGGCATACGGATTGGTGAAGCTGTAAGGTTAAAGAAGCAGGATATCGATCCGGACCGACAAACGATTCATATCCGTCAGGGTAAGGGTGGCAAAGATCGATTCACTGTTCTTTCCACTGCAGCGTATACGTTGCTTCAGAACTATTTGGAGAAACAACCCGTAGAAAAGTACTTGTTCCCAGGTGGGAAAGGTCTGGATCATCACCTTACCGAGCGGTCTGTGCAACATGTATTCGAGAGGGCATTACGAAGGTCAGGGATAACTAAACCGGCCACCGTACACACACTACGACATTCGTTCGCGACACACTTATTGGAGAATGGCACAGATCTTCGCTATATTCAAGAACTACTAGGACATGAAAGCTCTAAGACAACGGAGATTTACACACATGTCAGCATCAAAGATATCCGTCGCATCCAGAGCCCATTAGATCGAATGACGGATCTTGGGGAATAGCTTCGTCTATCACCCTCAAGAGGGGTTCTAAACGAACTCGTCTATGCAACCATATAGAGAGGGTAAAACGAGTTCGCAGATTAGGAGTTATCGGAAATATCTGGGATAGTAACATATGAAGGACATTAAAGAATTAATGATCAAAAAGGAAAAGGCACTAGATTTGAACGAGAGATGTTATGAAGATCAGATTTAAGACCAGCATAGAAGAATCTTCAAGAAGGGTTAAAACACATAACTAAAACTAAAACAAAACTAAGTGAAATTAAATACGTTAATAACATTAAGAACCTCAAAGATATGAAAGACAAGTAAGACATCAAGTAACATTAAATGATACAAGAAATATGAAGGTGAATTCATAGTAGCCAGATACATCCGATAACACCACATTCCTACTGCGGGCATTCGCCCTTGATCGCCTAGAGGTAATTCTAAGAAGGTTACTCAGCGATACATTCAACCAGCTAAGTCTGACGACCCGTTCCCTTTGGTCACTTAAGCTGCTCGAACGTCAGGAATGCCAAACGTTATATGAAAGATCGACCTCGTTTAGCTGTAAGTAATTCGACCGCCACGTCCTGTGGCTAGAAGAATAAAGCGTACAATAGTAAATATAACTTGGATAATACTAAATATTTGTTTTCTTATTTCCAAGAGAATTTAGGGCTGATAAGAATTCGGAAAAACAGTAAAGTACCAGATGGAAAGCTATTTGAAATATAATAAGGAGGTAAAAATAATGATGGAAATGATAATTTTTTTAACAGGATGCTTTGTTTTATACATAATTATTTTGTTAGCCATTAATCATTCGGATGCGTCAAAATACTTAAAGAGGAATAACCAATTATTAAAAGAAATTAATGTAACATTAAAGAAAATGAGAACTGAAGAAGATAACAAAGATTATGATAAAATTGGATTAATAATTGATGAAAAACACTAATAATAACAAGATAAACTTGAAAATAAATTAACTGATAAAAACAGAAAAATGTTGGTCGACGTCCTGTCTCTATTCGAAGAAGGGGTCGATCCTTCACATAACAAAGCATTCCTACATCGTTGCGTTCGCTCCTCGGTCGCCAAGAGGAATTTCAGAGAAGTTAATACAAGCGACACATTCAACCAGCTAAGTCTATCGACCCGTTCCCTTCGGTCTCTTAAGCTGCTTGAACGTCAGGAATGCACAAACGTTATACGCAACCCCTTTGAGAATTGTTCTAATGGATCTGCTAATATCATTGTTGATATTTAAATTTTAAGGACATTTGTTCTTGAATATTTAGTTTATAAGATAAATGTTTAGACGAAAAAATTCTAGAGGGAGGAAGGAAATGTTTAATCCAATTCATAAAAAATTGTATTTTGGATTACTTATACCATTTGTATTAATTGCAGTTATCTGTTTCTTTAATCTTCCTGATAATATAAGCTACCTTATTATTGGCATCCCATTAATTTTCTGGACTGTTTATTATATTAGTGTTTATTTCAGCAATCGTAAAAATAAAAATTAAATAGATTCTCTGATTTAAGCCTTATTGAAGGAGCATAGATTACTAAGGTGGTAGAATTCAAATGCCATGGTTAAATTTTTAGAAAACTCAAAATAAAGAATGAATTTATCATAGCCAAACCAATAAGTGATAATGGATATGGCTGCATTTACGAAGAAGAGTTGAGAAGAAGGAATAAATGAATTGCAAGAGGGGGAACTTTCCTTTACGGAAATGGATTAGATAGAACCAAAAAATACAAACAGATAAAGACATATCAAATACATAAAACACACAAGACATATATGGATGTGGAATCGAAGAAGAAGGGGCAGCGTATAACAATGCATTTTTGCTTCGTCGCTTACGCTCCTAGGTCGCCAAGAGGTATTTCGGAGAAGTGGAATCAGGCGACACATCCAACCGGCTAAGTGGCAGAGCCACCCGGACCTACGGTCCTTAAGCCGTTCGGACGTCATAAATGCGCAACGTTATATGAAAGGGATGCAGACTAAAAACCGTGTATTAAGATCAT
>NZ_JBITNB010000035.1:0-31256 GCF_054373195.1 Paenibacillus sp. CMAA1364
TACTATATATGCAACTATTCCATGCAGAACAACATAACCTCCACATAAGTGTTAAGATCTGGCATCCTATTCACTTCATTCTTCTACGCTGTAACTAGAGTACTATCTTATTTCCTCCCAACTAACTGGCTAATTAATAAAAAGCTTTAACAATATCCTTACAACTATATCATCTTGATCTAACGGAACGGTGAATGAATGATCGCATAAATTGGTTACGCAACGTTATAACAACCTATCAACCCAGTAACGTATTAAATCGTCATCTTGTCAACTCAACAGCTTAAATAACGTGCTTTGTGAGAGCTATATGGATGAACCCTACCGATCTTCTTGACAGCCCCTACCCCCTTTGCTAAGATTGCAATAATATATTTTCAGGAAATTAAATTTCTGCTGTATTTATAAGGGATTATTTAGTTGTTTTACTAAAAAGGGAGGCATACACAAGGTGCGTGAAGATAAGTTTGGTAAAGAAGGATTAACATTTGATGATGTACTACTAGTACCTCGCAAGTCAGAGGTATTGCCAAAGGAAGTAGACGTGTCTACAAGATTGAGTAAACATGTGAAATTAAATATTCCATTGATTAGCGCGGGTATGGATACGGTAACGGAAGCTGCCTTAGCCATTGCTATTGCTAGAGAAGGTGGATTAGGTATCATCCACAAGAATATGTCAGTAGAACAGCAAGCAGTAGAAGTAGATCGTGTGAAACGCTCTGAGAGTGGTGTAATAACAAATCCATTCTCCTTATCTCCCGATCATTTAGTTGCTGATGCAGAAGCCGTGATGTCGAAATTCCGTATATCGGGCGTACCTATTGTGAATGAAGATAATAAATTAGTTGGGATTCTGACGAATCGCGATTTGCGATTTATACATGATTACAACATTAAGATTAGTACAGTGATGACCAAGGATGACTTGGTAACTGCTCCAGTTGGAACAACGCTTCAACAAGCAGAAGTTATTCTGCAACAACATAAGATTGAGAAACTACCATTAGTGGATGCTAATAATGTTCTCAAAGGACTAATTACAATTAAAGACATTGAAAAGGCTATTCAGTTCCCTAATGCTGCTAAAGACTCACAAGGTCGCCTATTAGTGGGTGCAGCGATTGGCATCTCCAAAGATACATTAGAACGTACAGCAGCTCTAGTTGAGGCTGGTGTGGACGTTATAACTGTAGACTCTGCGCATGGCCATCATATAAATATTATTGATGCCGTTCGTGATTTACGTAATCGGTATCCAGAACTCACCATTATTGCTGGTAATGTGGCAACAGGTGATGCAACACGTGATTTGATTGAAGCTGGTGCTTCTGTCGTTAAGGTAGGTATTGGCCCTGGTTCAATCTGTACAACTCGTGTTATTGCAGGTATTGGTGTTCCTCAGGTTACGGCAATTTATGATTGTGCGGTTGTTGCAGCTGAATATGGCATTCCAGTCATTGCAGATGGCGGAATTAAATATTCTGGGGAAATCGGAAAAGCTATTGCTGCAGGAGCACATGCAGTGATGTTAGGAAGTTTATTTGCGGGAACTGAGGAAAGCCCTGGTGAATCAGAGATTTATCAAGGCCGTAAGTATAAAGTGTATCGTGGAATGGGATCTATCAGTGCAATGAAACAAGGTAGTAAAGATAGATATTTCCAAGATGATGATAAGAAGCTTGTGCCTGAAGGTATCGAAGGACGTGTTGCATTTAAGGGACCTTTATCAGATACTATTCTACAACTCATTGGTGGGCTACGCTCAGGGATGGGGTATTGTGGAACGCAGACATTGGACGAACTTCGTAATGATACACAATTCATACGTATTACGGGCGCTGGGCTTCGTGAGAGTCACCCACACGATGTTCAAATCACCAAGGAAGCTCCAAATTATTCCGTATAATATCGAGTTTTCCTTCATCCATGTTATTCAACAGACAAAGACAGGGCGAAATTCGCTCTGTCTGTCTTTTTTTGATCAATATGCTGTGTTAGAATAGAGTTTGATAGTATTCTGATAGATAGAGAGGGGTTTATATTCATTGAAGGTCCAAAGAGTAAAGGCAAGTAAACGACAATGGGTCAAGAAAAGTGTAGCTTCGGTTATACTATTAAATATGTTATGTACATCATCATTGCCTTTAGTGGTGTTAGCTGAAGGAGAGACTACAGGATCAGGTATTGCTACAGAAGCGCCTGCAACAAATGTTGTATCCAAAGCAGCCTCTATTCCAAACGTAGAAAGTATTGGTCTAGATGTCAAATCGGCAGTGCTTATTGAGCCTACTACCGGTGAAATCTTGTTATCTGTGAATAGTGATCTAGCGCTACCACCGGCTAGTATGACGAAGATGATGACGGAATACATTGTAGCTGATCAAGTTAAGCAAGGTAAATTGAAGTGGGACGATATGGTTACGGTGGGTAGAAATGCTCATGAAACGATTGGTTCAAGAATATTCTTGGCAGAAGGAGACCAACATACAGTTGAAGATTTATACATAGCTATGGCGGTAGGGTCTGCCAATGATGCCACAGTATCTTTAGCTGAACGCGTGGCAGGATCAGAAGCGGCCTTTGTTCAGATGATGAATGAAACCGCAGAACGTATGGGAATGAAGACAGCTCACTTTATTAATTCTACAGGTCTAGACCGTGCCGATATGCCAAAGGATTTCAGACCCGCAGAGGATAGAGAAACGGTCGTGTCAGCAATGGATATAGCTATTCTTGCGAAGAACATTGTTCAAGATCATCCTGACTTTGCAAGATTCACTGCTATCCAATCTCATAAATTTCGTGAACGGGATAAGACTCCGATTGTTAACTATAACTGGATGTTAGAAGCTAACAAAAATATTACGAACTTTAAGGCGTATGCCTATCCAGGGCTAGACGGCTTGAAGACAGGACATACAGCGAGTGCAAAGTACTGTTTCGCAGGTACTGCAGAAAGAGATGGTATGCGTCTAATCAGTGTTGTTATGGGCGCTAAGTCAGAAAAGGCACGCTTCGTTGAGACGAAAAAGGTTCTTGACTACGGTTACAATAACTTTGAAGTCAAACAAGTGATTGCACCTAAGACAACCGTCGAAGGAACAGAGATGGTTCCGGTTAAGAAGGGCGTTAACAATAAGGTTGCAGTCGTAACAGATCTTGATGTGAAGTTTATTGTTGCAAAGGGAACCCAAGATCCAGTGGTGAAATCAGAAGTTACCCTCCTAGGTGAAGATCAACTGGTAGCTCCGTTAGCAAAGGGAACAAAGGTCGGAACGATTACCTATACGTACAAAATAGAAGGTATGACTGATGCCCAGCAACAGACGGTAAACCTAGTTACTGCAGAGGAAGTAGAGAAAGGCGGATGGTTCCGCTTATTCTTCAGAGGAATTAAACACTTATTCGTAGATTTGTTTGACGGAATTAGAAATCTTTTCTAATATCAGTATAGTACAATGTATTAATGTAGAGTAAATGGAGTTACTATTTAACCCATCAACGTACTGTTTAGGTATAATGTTGAGTTGGATTGAGAATATATATTTCAGGGGGCGTATACATGGAAACGGGAACATCGCGTGTTAAAAGAGGTATGGCAGAAATGCAAAAGGGTGGCGTCATTATGGACGTTATGAATGCCGAACAAGCAAAGATTGCAGAAGCAGCAGGCGCAACAGCTGTCATGGCTCTAGAACGTGTTCCTTCTGATATTCGTGCAGCTGGTGGAGTCGCTCGTATGGCTGATCCAACTATAGTGGAAGAGGTTATGAAGGTAGTATCTATACCCGTTATGGCAAAAGCTCGTATTGGTCACTTCGTAGAAGCTAAAATATTGGAGTCTCTAGGTGTAGATTATCTTGATGAGAGTGAAGTATTAACACCAGCCGATGAAGTATTTCATATTGATAAATGGGATTTCACAGTTCCTTTCGTCTGTGGAGCCAAAGATCTCGGCGAAGCATTACGTCGCATCGGTGAAGGCGCGTCTATGATTCGTACGAAGGGTGAGCCTGGAACAGGAAACATTGTTGAAGCTGTACGTCATATGCGCCATATTAATGGTCAGATTCGTAAAGTGCAGAATATGTCTAAGGATGAGTTGTATGCTGAAGCCAAAAACTTAGGTGTATCGCATGCGCTACTAGTCGAAGTTCAGCAATTAGGTAAATTGCCTGTCGTGAACTTTGCAGCAGGAGGCGTTGCAACGCCAGCGGATGCAGCCTTAATGATGCATTTAGGTGCAGATGGCGTATTCGTAGGATCAGGTATTTTCAAATCAGAGAATCCAGAGAAGTTTGCACGTGCTATTGTAGAAGCAACAACTCATTTCAAAGATTATAAGTTAATAGCTGAAGTATCCAAGAATTTAGGAGCCGCTATGAAGGGTATTGAAATATCATCTTTAAAGCCGTCAGAACGCATGCAGGATCGTGGCTGGTAAGAAAGAAGGATAAAGATATATGAAGGTAGGCGTATTAGCGTTACAAGGAGCTGTGACAGAACATATTCGTAGTGTCGAACTTGCAGGCGCTGTGGGCGTAGCTGTCAAAAGGATAGAACACCTCAACGAAATACAAGGACTTATTATTCCTGGTGGTGAGAGTACAACGATAGGTAAGCTTATGCGTAAATATGGATTCATTGATGCGATTCAGAGCTTTGCGGCAGCAGGTAAGCCTATATTTGGAACATGTGCAGGGCTGATTGTACTTGCAGCTCGAATTGAGGGACAAGATGAGGCGCATTTAGGGTTGATGGATATCACCGTCACCCGGAATGCCTTCGGCCGTCAACGCGAGAGCTTTGAGACGGATCTGGATATCAAGGGAATCGATGAGCGTGTCAGAGCTATCTTTATACGTGCACCACTTATTCGTGATGTAGGTCATCAAGTGGAAGTACTGGCCACTCATCATGATGAGATTGTAACTGCTAAACAGGGCAATATATTAGTGTCCTCATTTCACCCAGAATTGACGGATGACTATCGACTCCATCAGTTTTTTGTAAATATGGTTAAAGATAGTCAGACATTGTTAAATTAAAACAACAAAGTGGATGCTAGTAGCTCTTTCTATGATGAGGGTCTAGGTTCCTTTTCTTGAGGAGGGTATTTCAGTGTTAGATGTAAAAGTATTGCGTGGTGACTTTTCTAGAGTTGAAGAAGCACTTATAAGCCGTGGTAAATCAGTTGAATTGATTGCGGATTTCCCTCAACTTGATGGACGTCGTAGAGAATTGCTTCAAGAAAGCGAGAATCTAAAAAGCCGCAGAAACAACGTTTCTGGTGAGGTGGCCAAGCTTAAGAAGAATGGTGAAGACGCGCAAACATTAATTGAAGAAATGCGCGTTGTATCTGATCAGATCAAGTCGTTAGATGAGCAAGTCCGGGAGCTCGAGGTGAGTATTGCCGACCTTACGATGATCATTCCCAATATCCCTCATGGATCTGTGCCGCAGGGCACATCCGAACTGGACAATGTTGAAGTGCGCCGCAATGGTGAACCCAAGCAATTCAATTTCCAACCCAAAGCGCATTGGGATATTGCACAAAATTTAGGCATTCTTGACTTCGAAGCCGCTGCCAAAGTAACAGGCTCACGGTTTACCTTTTATAAGGGAATGGGTGCGCGTCTGGAACGTGCGCTTATTAACTTCATGATGGACCTCCACAGCAATGAACACGGGTACGAAGAAATGCTACCACCGTACATTGTCAATGGGGATAGCCTACGTGGAACAGGTCAACTTCCAAAGTTCGAAGAAGACCTCTTTAAGCTAAAGGATACAGAGTATTATATGATTCCAACAGCAGAAGTCCCTGTGACGAATTATTACCGTGATGAAATTATGAGCCTCGATGAGCTACCTGTACATGTCGTTGCGTATAGTTCTTGTTTCCGTTCGGAAGCAGGCTCAGCAGGTCGAGATACGCGCGGACTTATCCGCCAGCATCAATTCAATAAGGTGGAACTCGTTAAAGTGGTCCATCCTGATACTTCCTATGATGAGTTGGAGAAGATGACTGCAAATGCAGAGAAGGTTCTTCAGCTACTTCAATTACCTTATCGTGTACTTGCTCTATGCACAGGGGATATGGGCTTCTCAGCTTCTAAGACATACGACATCGAAGTATGGCTTCCTGAAAGTGGGATGTATCGTGAGATATCCTCTTGCTCGAATACGGAAGACTTCCAGGCACGTCGCGCAAATATTAGGTTTCGCCCAGAAGCGAAAGGTAAGCCAGAATTTGTTCATACATTGAATGGTTCGGCCCTAGCAGTAGGACGTACCTTTGCCGCTATTCTTGAGAATTATCAGCAAGAAGATGGCACTGTGTTGATCCCAGATGTGCTTCAACCATATATGGGAAACATAAAAAGTATTAATATTAAAAAATAAGCTTGCATCTTGATGTTCAGTTATGTTATGATAATTCTTGTCGTTAAGGATAAGTCATCCTCAACAAGTAACAACTGAATGTCTTTTGGAGAGGTACCGAAGCGGTCATAACGGGGCGGTCTTGAAAACCGTTAGGGGGCAACTCCACGTGGGTTCGAATCCCACCCTCTCCGCCATTATTTATAATAACTAACCATTCTCAGTAAGTGAGAATGGTTTTTTTGTATAAAAATCATGTTCAAATCACACCTTATAAGCAAGAGGAGGTGTTCTATATGAATCAAGATTTACAACTTAACCAAGACCAGCTAGTGGATGCTTGGCAGTCCCAACTGCCTTCCGTTCTCAATCCAACGGATCAGAGCAAGGTTATGGCTGATGCCAAAGATGAGAATAGTATTTGGATCAATATAGGTACAGCAGGTAGACAAGCTTACTCTCTGGACTTCCAATGCACGTACCAGGATAGTCGAGAGGTTGATGTCACCTTAGTTGATGTTGAGATGGATGGTCGTGCTGTAGATAGGTATACCGATGTTGTTCAGGAGCTAGCAGGGGATTATACACGTCATATTCATGAATGTGCTCAGTCACTACACAATATAATCAATCCCTCTTAGGGAATATTAAATACGAAGGGTGAGGGTAGCATGAGTAAGCCAAAAACAACACCTGTTCCAGAAGCACAGGAGAACCAAGGAGCGCGTCGACATAAAGATGATTCTCAAGCCAACCAAGAGCCTCTCTCAGGTTCTAAGAAGGTAAAGAACCGTAATCATGTAGACCATTTAAATAAACAAGGATAATGATTGTTTAAGCGTCTAATCGTAAGAAGGATTATCTCTATAGAAGAGACTGTACCCATGTTAGAAAACTTTTAACAAGGACAGTCTTTTTTTATAGCTATATATTGACTAGAAATAATAACAGACGTGTATACATAATGTTTTATAATTGGCGAAAAATGCTAGAGGGGTTCCGTCTTGGTTCAATTTAGTTTATGATTGAAAAGATGACAAATGTTATAGAAAACTGGGGGAGAGAACTAAATGAATAAGAAATTATCAATTATGTTACTTACGTTGCTCTTAACAATGAGTGTTGTTCTAACGAGCTGCGGCGGTAAAGAGGATCCAAAAGTAGCACTACAAAAGGCCACAGTAAATACGACAAAAATGACTTCATATGAAATGAAAAGCAAGTTTGTTATTGAAGATCTTACGTTTAATGCACCCGAACTAACGGCAGATCCCAACGTTGAAATGTTTATGACCATGCTGAAGGATGCTGAATTTACAGTGGATGGTTATTATCAAGCAGACCCAATGCAAACAGAACTAACGATGGGCTTAAATCTTAAAGGTGATATGTCCATGAGTTTTACAATTCCTATGGTAATGACCAAAGAAAAGATTTTTATTAAAATACCGAGTATCCCAATGCTTCCTTTACCAGAAAGTATTGTTAATAAGTATTTGGAAATTGATCTTAAAGAATTAAGTGAACAAAGCGGAGCAGAATTTAACCCAGCTGCACTAGATACTGAGAAGTCACAGAAATTAGTAAGTGACATTTCGGATGTGATTTTTAAGGAATATGATGAAGCTTCTTACTTCAAGGATATTGCTATTAAAGATGCTAAACTACCAGAAGGTGTAGAAGCGAAACAGTTGACACAATTCTACGTAACAAATGAGAATATTGAAGAAGCCATAAAGATTCTAGTTAAGAAGGTATTGCCAAATCTTATTAACACAATTGATACAGATGAATATCGCCAAATGTTACAATTGAAGGCTGAAGATATTAAAGAATTTAGAGATGAATTGGCTGCTATGGACCAAAAGGAATTTAATGAAGGTCTACAGTCCATGAAGGATCATCTGAAAATCAATACATTTACTTTGAATACAGCGATCAATAAGAAAGACTTCATTAGTTATCAAGATATGGTGATGGATATTGAGGTTAATGATCCAGATACGAAGCAAGATATTAAAATGGCTCTGAAAGGTTGGAACCAATACTTAAAGATTAATGAGAAGCAAACATTTAAGATTGGTGTACCGTCTGGAGAAGATGTTATTACAATGGAACAACTACAAAGTGAATTTGGTCTAGGTCTGTAATTACACAGAGATATGGCAATGGCAGGTCAACGGGAGATTCCGGTGGCCTGCCATTGTGCATTCTATACCCTCCATTAATATATGGATGATTAATCGTCCGCAAGCATAGCAAAGATGAGATGGTCTTGCCATTGATCATTTATCTTAATATATTGACGTGCCTTACCTTCATATCGAAATCCTGATTTCTCGAGTACACGACGTGATGAGATATTATGCGGTAGAATAGCAGCTTGAAGGCGATGTAGTTCCAAGGATTTGAATGCGTACTGCAGTATCAACTTTAAAGCAGCCGTCATATATCCTTTGTTATGTTCTTGCTGTTTGATGAAGTAACCAACATCAGCGAACTGAGCAACACCACGAGCGACATTGGATAGTGTAATTAGCCCGATAAGGTTTTCCTGCATTGTAAAGATACCAAACGCATATGCCTGATCGTTCTCTGCATCTTGGATACGGCGTAGAATGATTTGTTGCTGTTCATAGAGAGTATAGAAATCATCGTGTTGTTTAGGTTCAAATGCAGCATGTGTATAGCGTGTTCGTAATCGTAATTCTAATAAGCAAGTGCTATCACCAATGTGAAGTGAGCGCATATAGATTCCATGCTTCTGATCATAAAGTGTAGGGTTCAACAAAGGATCTCCTTTTCAAGTAATAAATGAATGAAAGAAGCTATTACTTCTGTCGTAACTTGCGGAAGAACTGAGTTAAGAGCAGCGCACACTCTTCTTGCAGAACATTTGGGATAACTTCTGCTCTATGGTTAAAGCGTGGCTCCTGTAAAAGGTCCATTAAAGTGCCTGCACAGCCGGCCTTAGGATCTGTTGTTCCATAAATGACTTGTTGTATACGTGATTGCACAATTGCTCCTGAGCACATAGGACAAGGTTCTAGAGTGACATATAGTCTGCAGTCTAGTAGGCGCCACGAATCTAGGTGTTTACTTGCGTCACGAATTGCAATCATTTCAGCGTGTGCAGTAGGATCGTTAGTCATTTCTCTTAGATTATAGCCTCGTCCAACGACGTCATTGCCATGGACAATAATTGCACCAATGGGAACCTCGCCAATATTCTCTGCTTCTTTGGCTAAAAGGATCGCTTGTTGCATCCAATATCGATGATCAGAAGGGTCGAAAGCTGAAGATGTTGATTCATTATGTGGGTAACTCACTATGGGATATCCTCCTAACATAAATACTAGCTTATTCAACGAACAAATATTCGGTTGTTAACATGTTGTGCACAAACATGTGTATAACTTATCACATGTACACAGAGTTATGCACATATTTAAATATAGTTCTGTGTATATGTGCATAACATCTCTGAAATATTAGAATATGATCATGTTTTTATAACCGTGTACAATAGACTACTTATTGATTGTAGAGAATGCATGTAATAATATCAATGTCTCTTTCATGTGACTGATTTAATAAGGAATTGTCAAAGATATTAGAAGATGTGTTATCCTTAATAATAACGAGTAGAATACTTACATATAGAGGTGGAAGACGATTATGCGAATTAATAAATTCATCAGCGAGACAGGCTTCTGCTCTCGCAGAGAAGCAGATAAGAGAGTAGAGAATGGTGAAGTGACGATCAATGGCATATTGGCTGTGTTAGGCAGTCAAGCGGAGCAAGGGGATGATGTACGTATAAATGGACAATCCCTAGCGGCTAAGAAGAAACATATCTATATAGCTCTTAATAAGCCACTAGGAATAACTTGTACAACAGAACAGCATATCCACGGTAATATCGTTGACTATGTAGGTCACGAAGAGAGGATATTTCCTATAGGAAGATTGGATAAGGATTCTGAGGGACTAATTCTTCTTACGAATGATGGAGATATCGTGAATAAAGTTCTACGTTCAGAAGGTAAACATGAAAAGGAATACTTAGTCCTCGTTGATCGACCAGTTACAGAATCTTTTGTAAGAGGCATGTCTTCGGGTGTGAAAATATTAGGAGAAATGACACGTCCTTGTGAAATAACGAAATTATCCGATAGACAATTTAGAATTATATTGACGGAAGGCAAGAATCGCCAAATTCGACGTATGTGTCAGGCTTTTGGTTACGAAGTTAAGGCATTACAACGTGTACGAATTATGAACATCCATCTTGGTGATCATAAAGTCGGGAGTTGGTGGGACTTGAACCTGGAAGATAAACAAGCGTTAGGGAAGATGTTGAATTATAAGTTAGAATAGAAGGATACATAGAAACGGCAGACGAAGGATTACCCTTGTCTGCCGTTTCTATGTAGATAATGGATCTTATGTTCAATACCAGCTTAATTCTTAGCATCTGTCACTTTCAGAGTCTGATTATTTTCTTGATACTTACGAATAAGTGATATTTCCACACGGCGGTTAGTTGCTCGATTTGCAGAAGTATCATTACTAACAATAGGATGATATTCACCATAACCTACGGGAGTGAACTTTTTAGGATCGAGTCTGCTATTTGTTAGCAATATCTTCATAAATTGTATAGCACGATCTGAACTTAGATCCCAGTTAGATGAATATTCACTGTTAGCAATAGGAATGGTATCCGTATGTCCTGCGACGATGATGTCATAATCAGGAAACTCCTGAATCATACCAGATATAGCATTAGCCAATTGTCTTGATTCAGGTTTAACTGTAGCTTTACCGGAAGCGAAAAGTGCTGTATCACTGATCGTAATCATTAACTGAGAGTTATTCAGCTTCGTATCCAGTTGGGTTGTGAGATTATTCTTTTGAATATATTGATCAATTTGTTGTTTTAATTTCTCTAGATCAATTTGCTCTTGTCGGATAAGTGAAGCTTGTTGGCTCTTAGTCACCTTCTGTGCATCTGCCTTTTCAGATGAGGATACATCGGAGGTAGCCTTATCCTTTGGAATGGCTGAGGTGTGTTCTAGTACACCAGATCCGCTAGTAAAGGCAGCACTGAAGGCTTCACTCATGGCTTCGAACTTTTCCGCATCTGCAGCACTCATTGAATATAAAACAATGAATAGAGCTAGGAGAAGAGTCATTAGATCAGAGTAAGGGAGAAGCCAGGACTCATCTGCATGTTCCTCTTCCTCATGACGTCTATTCTTTTTGCTCACCTAAACCATCCTCCCTAGCTTTCATTTTTGCACGTTCAGAAGGAGTTAAGAAAACAGATAGCTTTTGATTGATAGCAATTGTAGATACCCCTGATTGAATAGATAGGAGACCTTCGAGCATCATTAGTTTAAGCTCAATCTCAGCTTTGGATATACGTTTAAGCTTATTAGCCGTAGGGTGGAAGATAACATAACCCATGAATATACCGAGTAATGTTGCAATAAAGGCTGCACCGATGGCATGGGCAAGCTTAGCCATATCTTCCATATCTCCTAATGCAGCGATAAGACCTATAACTGCACCCAGAACACCTAGAGTAGGAGCGTACATACCGGCTTGAGAGAAGATAAGAGCCCCACCCTTATGTCGGTCTTCTGTCGCATTGATGTCTTCCATTAAAACATCACGCACGAAGTCCTGGTCATTCCCATCAATGATCATTCGCATGCCACCGCGTAAAAAGGTATCATCAATCTCTTCTACTTTGGATTCTAGAGCAAGTAATCCTTCACGTCTTGTGATAGATGCCCATTCCATAAATAAAGTGATCATTTCGTTCTTTTCCATTGACTTCTGTTTAAAGAAGACAATTTTAATCAACTTCGGAAACTTTTTAAGCTCTGACATCGGGAATCCCATAAATATGGTTGCAGCGGTACCTCCCAAAATAATTAAATATGCTGCAGGTACAACTAGCGCACCTAATGGAGCGCCTTTAAGAAGCATACCAACTATAACTGAAACTAGACCCAAAACTAACCCAATAACCGTTGAAATTTCCATTTTACACCTCATCCATGAGAAATAAATTTGAATCCTTTCATGCCGCCAAATGAAAATATAAATGATGGACTGTCGCACAAGAGAAGCATTATATTATTTATCGACATAAAGGGCTTTTTATTTAAGTGCTATTTTCCTGTATAATGATATGAACTATAAAAGTTGTCTTAAAAACGAATTGGAGGGGTATACAATGGGTGTTAAACATGGGCGTGATTATGAGGTTATTTTCCAGGAGTTGACAGAAGCTGTTGGTCGGATAACGGATAGTTATTTATTCTTTGAGATGGAAGAAGAGGAATGGATGATGCTACCCGATGAGGATAAGAATGAAGTAATGGAGGCCTTGGCGGAAGACTTATTCTATGGTTTGGGTAGTAATCCTTCTATAGCTGTTGGAAGTGGATTTGTGATTCATGATGCTGAGAACCACCGAATCAATATTCTTATTGGGGATACTGAGTTAGCTATGGTGTCACTAATCTAACTCAGTTGGGTGCATGAACTTACAATTGAAGGAATATAGTGATAAGAGATATAACTGTCATCTCCATTAGGATGTAACTGAGGTATTCTTAGTCGCAAATAGATCACTGGTAGGGAAAGGTGGCAACTTAAATAGTGACGTATACAAAAGAAGAATTGGACGTGCATTTGAGTAGGCTTAAAGGTTGGGAGTTAGTAGAGGAGCGTTTTATAGAACGCAAGTTCACCTTTTCAAGTTTTCTAAAAGGAATTTCCTTTGTAGGAGAAGTAGCAGCTATCTCTGAAGCCTTTAACCATCATCCTCTCATCACCATCGATTATCGGGTTGTAACGCTACGTCTCACATCATGGGATGAAGGGTATCTCACAGCGGTAGATATGAAAGAGGCAAAACAATACAACGACGTTTTTGAAAAAATGTGTTCGAATGAGAAGGATCATGATGTAAAGACTATGAAGAGTAAATAGTTAATGAAAGTTATAGGAATTGATACAGAAACGGGAACCCTTCTTCGTATGAAGGGTTCCCGTTTCTGTATTCTATATTACTTCTTTTGAGCAAGCCATTGAGCTACATTAGCTACTTCTTCCTCTGCTAGTGTATCTTTGAAACCAGGCATAATACCTTTACCTTTGTTAATAATGGAATAAATCGCTTCAGGTGACATCTTGGTACCAATATTTTGTAGACTAGGGCCTACAGATCCTTCTAGCTGATCGCCGTGACAAGAAATGCAACTAGCTTTAACAAGCGTTTCAGCTGCTGATGGATCCAATACAACTTCAGGCATAGTCGGTTTTGCTACTTTGTCTACGTCCCCTTGACCAGGCAATGTAAACATAAGCACAATCGCTAGAATACATGCAGTAAAAAAGAAACCACTCATAATATACTTTTGCATTTTATTCGTCCTTTCTTATGTAAGCTAATAATCTTATTATAACGGATAGGGAACAGACATCATAGCTATTGTGTCAAAAAAGAAACAAAAAATCCAGTGAATATTATATTCCTCCATAAAGATGTGCTAATTATCATAGAGATTACTGGTTGGTCTATAAACCATGCAATAAAAAGGCTGCATGCCAGTGGGTGTAACTCGCTCATAGGTATCCGTAATTTCAAATCCTGACTGTAGATACACTTTAATGGCACGGTTGTTCCAAGTAAGTACCTCTAAGTCAATTTCATCATTAGGGCACCGTCGTATGGCTTCTTGAACGATAGAGTGTACAACGGATTTCCCTAAACCCAGACCACATAAATCAGGACGTAGACAAATACCCAATCGGATAACACCCTCTAATCTAAAAAATTGAGCAAATCCGTAGAGTTCGCCATGTTCATTCGTAATTGAAGCATATTGTGTTTCACGAATAGTGGGGTCACCGAACTCAATCCCTAACGCCTCCATCTGCTCCCAAGGCATCCAACCATAGATATCATAAGGGGAAGGGTGGATCCAACTGCATATGGCGCGGGCATGATCAATCTCCATAGTTGTAACCTTTAATTGGGGTAGAATCATCATTCGTTTCCTTTCTGTATAGAATATATGCTATTCATCTATCAAATCATGAAAAAACCTACAGGGAGATTGAAAAGAAATCCCCACTGTAGGTTTAATAAAGTGAATAATTGTTTAATTATTAAGAGAAACAGATGCATGAGTATCATCGCTCATAATTCTTTTAGCACCGACGTAACCTTTTGTGTAATAGGCTTGGCTAAGTGAGTTAATAATAACACCTTTAGATGAAGATGCGTGTGCAAACTTGTCATCACCTACGTAAATTCCTACATGTGATACCGTGCCTCTTCCGTTAAGGCTAAAGAAGACAAGATCACCTTCTCTTAGATCACTACGCGAGACAGATGTCCCTGTTGCAAATTGAGAACTCGACTGACGAGGCAAGTCAATGCCAAGCTTATCAAAAATATACATAGTAAATCCTGAACAATCGAAGCCACTAGTGCTTACGCCAGCACTTTTGTACGCTGTACCAATCGTAGGCTTAATCGTTGCATCTAGCTTTGAATCTGCAAAAGCGCTTCCAGTTCCAACGGAGAGTAATAAAGTCATTCCTAGCGCAACTGATAATAATTTCTTCTTCAAAAAAATAACTCCTTCCGGTGCCTGCGAGGTTAGCTTAAGGATTCGGTTGAAGGTTCCCTATGATCCCTCTGTTGCAAGATCAATTCACCCAAGACGGTTCCCCCACTTCCCAGTATGTCGGGAATTCGGCTTTGTAGTTAACATATATGTTACAAATATGATTACAAAATTGTTACTATGTAGTTACTGGACTTATTGTAGCAAAGGATTGTAAATTTGGCAATTGATTCTTTCATATTTAGGGTGAATAATCTCATTTTCTTACGAAAAAGACTTAAAAAAGAGATACAGTCTCCTTTTTAAGTCCTATGATGGCATTTCTTATATTTAATTGTAAGCCGTGGCTTGATATTTAGCCGTGCTCATGACGCGCTTAGCACCCACATACCGCTTAGCGTAATAACTTTGATTGAGGGGACTGATCATAACTCCACGTGAACTAGAGGAGTGTGCGAACTTTCCATTACCCACGAATACTCCAACATGAGATACTCCCTTTCCAGAAGTATTAAAGAATACTAGATCTCCAGGTCTCATCTCATTGCGTGATACGGCCGTACCAGTCTTGAACTGTGCTGAGGATTGACGAGGTAATGTGACACCTAATTTCAGGAATACATAGCGAGTAAATCCAGAGCAATCAAATCCGTTGGTCGTTGTTCCACCGGTCTTATAACTTACACCTATCGTACGATCAATTACGGAGTCCATCGTTGAATCTGCAAATGCGCTACCTGTTCCAATGGTTAAAGCAAGAGCCAAGCTCAATACCCCTGTTGTTAACTTCTTGTTCAATTACGTTGTCCCCTTCCAATGCCTGCGAGGTTAGCTTAAGGATTCGGTTGAAGGTTCCCTATGATCTCCTGATTGGAGATCAATTCACCCATGAAATTGGATCCCCCGCCCCCTGGTGCTAAGGGATTCGGCTGATGATGCACCAATAAGTGACAATGTTTAGATAACTGAAAGTAATAATGCGTTCTAAAGGTTACAAAGTTGTTACTAGTGATATCTTAACAGAGCATCTACAGTTTAGCAAATGTATTTGTGTCTAAACGCCAATAAGCCTTCCGCTCTTTCGGAAGAAAGAGCGGAAGGCTTCCCATAACAATAGGATGGTAGCAAATATAATTGGATTCATTTATTTCATGTGAATTTTGGAGTACCATACATCAAATTGCGAAGAGATATGCCAAAATTTAAATAGTGATGATATGAGTGGGTATGACTGTTGAAGTATCAAAGTAATCAGTCCCGACCATATAAGTGAAAGACCTGTGAATAAACAGAAGAACACTAAACTGACTGCACCCAAAGTGAGAGAGATCCCTATCACGGGAAGAACATTACGCAAACAAATCTTAGTAGAGGAGAAGATATCTGCAGAACCCGTGATTCCAAATTGCATGAACAGCATGATTTGATGAATGACATATCGGTAAATGGCCCATCCCAATACATAGGGTATAATTTGAAATAGAATAGTCGGTGTCATGAATCCGCTTAGGATAGTCGTGTATAACTTAGGAATTAACCAGTATGCAGGAATTAGAACCAGAATACTTTCGATCCAGTAGAATAACATGATGGGTTTAGCATACAATCTCATACCCTGAAAGAAGTGAAGACCGCTCTCACCTTTACGTTCTTGATGCAGTCCATAGAATATGCCCGAATGAATGAAAGGGGTGAGAACCATCCGGAATAGTAACATACCTAGCAGAATCCACATATAGTTATGAACGGTTTGACTGTGCGTGAGATTTAATTGCCCCTCAACATAGAATAGAATCTGACTCAACTCCGTGGGAGGTGGATCTGGGTAGCGCTGAAGTAAAGGAACTACGACTGAATTCACTAAACGGTACAAAAAGTAACTGAATAGTAGTTGATATAGAAATAGAATAATCACAACATAGAATTGACTCTTTAAGCTTATCCAGCCATTAACAATATTTGTCCTCACTATGGTTCACCTCACCAAGACAGACTTCCAAGCCATACCTCAAGAAGCTTGGTAATACTGATATTAAAGCGGGATACCTTGTCAGTATCAATGTCCGCCTTTAAATAGTTGTTCATATATTTATTCTCCAATACAAGTGTATAATCTGGATCAATCTGAGCCCAAGACAGGGGAGACTTATAGTTTAGCTTGTATTGGATGGTGTCATCTTTTCCATTCCATGTCTTGTGTACGGTGTGACCATCGGCAAACGTGAACTGTATCGGAATATTGGCATATTGACCACCAATCCTACGCAAGCTAACGTTAGATTCATATTGCTTCTGCGAGGTATGGCTTAACTCCTGAACTGTAACGCTATCAATAGCAAAGTCTGTCATTTGTTTACCATAGACATATTGATCGAAGAAAGATTGCCATGATTTATGCGTAACTTGCTCTACAACCTTTTGGAAATCATGGGTTGAAGGATGGGAGAAGCGATACTTCTTGGCGTAGGTCATCATAATGCTATTCATCTTGTGCTGACCAACTTGGCGCTCAATACTCTTTAACACAAGTTTTCCGCGATAATAGACATTCTGAGCATAGTTATTCTGCGATCCATATTTCCAAGCTTCTTGTGTCATGGATGCAGGTGAAGAGATCATGGTAGCTTGGATGGGGAGATTAGGAACGATTCCGAATTCCTGTTCCATAAGTCGATCTTCTGCGTATGAGGTGAATCCTTCGTCCAACCAAGCTTCTTCGAATTCATTACTTGCAATCATGCCATAGAAATATTGATGTCCGATTTCATGAATAACTGTTCGCTCTAGCTCATAACCGGGTGAATCATCTTTCGCACCGAAGGCTGTAATGAGGGTCGGATACTCCATACCGCCTGCACCATTTCCCAATGTGGGTGGAACAACGATGGATAAGGTGGAATACGGATAAGGACCATACCACTTGCTGAAGTGCTTCAAGGCGGACTCTGCAGCATAGAAATAGCGATCCTTCATATCTTTATGGGCAGGGTCCAGATATAGCTTGATTCGAACACCAGGTACTTCAGGAGAAGAGAAGGGCTTCTCGGCTACAATGAAGTCAGGAGAGGCGGACCAAGCGAAGTCGTGTACATCATCCGCGTAGAACTGGTACACCTTCTCACCTTTTGCAATCTGAGCAGTTTTGATCGGAAAGCCCGTAGAAGCAACAATGTAGTTCTCTGGAACACGGATACGCACATTGTAGATCCCGAAATCAGCATAGAATTCAGAGTTGCCATGATATTGATGAAGATTCCATCCCTCTGATGTTCTACTTCTCAATCCGGTAGGCTCGTAGACGCTGATCTTGGGGAACCACTGACCCGCCATGACGAAATTGTCTGCAACACCCATACGAGCAAATATATGTGGAAGCTTCACTTCAAATTTCATGTTCAGTGTAATACTTTCCCCACCCTTTACGGGTCGTGGAAGGCGGACTTTGATCAAGCTCTTATCCTTCATATTCCCATCATCTGGTTGAACGTACTGGATGCGATGCATAAGAGATATCCCATCTGCTGTCTTTAATTCGGTAAGCGTCATGGAGCCGAAGCCATTGGCGGGCATCGTATCATTACGAAGTTTCCCACCAGATTCCTTCATAAATGTCGTATCCATAGACGAGAATGCATTAGGATAGAGATGAAAGTATAGCTCCGTGATGGTATTCTTACCTGGATGTGTCCAGGTTAGGTTCTGTGATCCTTGTAGTAGATTGGTATTTGGATCAAGTGAGACATCGATGTGGTACTCTACAATTCGGTCACTTAGTACCTCAGCTGTAGGTTTCTGTACACTTTCCTTTACAGGCTCTGAAGCGGTCTTATCTGTGGGCTTGGACTGAATTGGCGCAAATACGCTTAAGGATTCAGGTGTGTCCTTCATACCCATCCACCACCAGCTTCCACTGAGGAGAAATAAGGTGATCATCATAATAACTATCTTTTTGGAACGAGTTGGGGTCATACTTGAATACCTCCCGTTGACAAGCATCTACAGCATGTATATGTTTGCAATTGGACAAATATTAGTTAAAATAATAGCAATCGCCGTAATAAATAACTGGAGACAGGAAAACGGGATTACATTTTCTGTGTCATGGTAGGGGGATAATGAATTCATGGATAAGATAGAGCCAAGTGGCAAGAAGCAAATTGCCCTGAATATTGTGAGTAGTAAGAGTAAGCACACTGGATTTGGAGCGGGTTCGATCGATCTGAATAGTGTATCGCCAGTTATTCTTGATCAAGGTGAAGCTAAAGTGGATATGGGCGCTATTCACGCTAAGAGTAAAGTGGAGAAGGGGATTAAGTTCTCTGCGAATCGTGAGGATGTACCCAATGGGCGTCTAGTATGGGTGGTATGGATTGCGGTAGATCGTACACCAGAAGGGCAACTATACGGAGGTGCTACGGCATGTGAGATGTGGATTGATACAGAAGCTCGCCGAGGATATAAGATTCTAGCTGATCACGTCAATAAGCTGGATGCAGCCTTGAAGCGCAAGATCATATTGGATGGATTGACGGATGAGGATAAAACGGCTCTCAAGAATTTACTAGTGACCCGTAATGAGGAATGGTGGCAAGCATCCTCTGAGGAATTGAAGAAGGCATTAGAAGTGTAATGGCAATATAGCGGGATAGATCCTTATACAGCTATGAAAGACTCGGGAGAACGTTCTCGAGTCTTTTTTGACATATTAGATAGTATAAGATTTTTGGGGAACCTGTGAGGTCATCCCATCTAATGTTGTAAAATTTTCTATGAAGACACCGCGTGCAAGAGCATCATGAAGAGTAACCACGTGTGCTTTTTAACGGAAATAGCAGCCTCTATTTTGCCTAAATCGTCACTTTTGGAATTCTAACGGAAGTGAGCGACCTTATGGGGCCCTTTCCTTGGGATTTGAGCTGTTAATGTGCATATAGAGGTCTGTATTTCCGTTAGAATTTCATGTTGGTATTTTTTTCGTGGAATAAGGTCTGTGGCTTCCGCTAGAAAGGTTAGAGAGTCTACCGCCGGCAGATGTTGGTTTGTAACGATTGAATCTTTAACTTCTGTGGAATATTCATGTGAACACGCTTCTTCTCTTTCATCGTAGACTGGTCAAAGGTTCTCAATTATTTATCCAGCATTACCCAGAGGGACCGTAAATATTAGTGTCCGGACATTTCTAATAAATTCCTAAATTGGGGGGTATAAGAACAAACAAACAAACAAACAAATACACAGACTGACCACACAGAATAACAATCTGTGTGGTCAGTCTGTTGACCGGTCATAAACATCCCGATGACTGAATTATGATTTGTCTTTACCTAATAGAATGGACATGCCGAGCAGTGTAACAATAATGGTAGCTCCCATGTCGGATAAGATCGCAATCCACAGGGTGAGCCAACCCGGTATCGTGAGTAGTAGTGCAATAGCCTTCAGTGTTAGGGAAATTCCAATGTTCCAGCCTATAATACGATTCACTCGCCGTGCCATATGGATCGCGCTCGGCAGCTTACCAAGGTGATCTTGCATAAGTACAATATCGGCAGTCTCCATGGCGCTGTCAGTACCTTTTCCCATTGCTATTCCTAATTGGGCTGTCGCAATAGCCGGGGCATCGTTAATGCCATCACCGACCATGGCGACCTTGGAATGAGAGGCAAGGATCTTAATCTGTTCAACTTTCTGTTCGGGTAGAAGCTTCGCATAATAACTAGAGACGCCTGCCTCTGCGGCAATGATTCGTGCGGATTGCTCATGATCACCCGTAAGCATGACTGTTTGAGAGATACCTGCTTGATGAAGCTGATGAATAACGTCTTTTGTCTCGGGTCTCAGTGTATCTGCAAGTCCGAGTAGTCCAAGCACATGGTTCTCATCTGCTGTAATGATCAAGGTGAGACCTTGCTCCTTCAGCCGATGTATATCATGCTTCACCTTAGCCATGTGTTCAGAATCGGTTACTACTACATGTTCTAATATATCTTCACTACCCATCCAAAAGGTAGTTCCTTCGACCTCGCCTTGAATACCTGACCCTGGCAATGTAGTCAATTGAAGGGGTTCAGGGAAGTGGTTAGATTGTCGCTGACTCTGAATATGGCGGATAACTGCTTTAGCCAAGGGATGAAGAGATGATTGCTCCAAGGAACCCGCAACATCATAGAATTGATTGGAATCATAAATCACTTCTTCAATCACAGAGGGAACACCTTGCGTAAGCGTACCCGTCTTGTCGAAGGCGATAACCTCTATTTTACCTAACTGCTCAAGATGAACGCCACCTTTGATTAGAATACCGTTACGTGCGCTACGTGTCATACCGCTTACTAGGGCAATGGGTGAGGAGAGCACAAGCGAACAAGGGCATCCAACAATTAGAATAGCGAGTCCTTGGTATAGCCATTTCATCCATGGTTGACCGAATAGAAGAGGGGGGATAAGAATGACTAAGAGAGCAGCAATCATAATGGCAGGTGTATAATATTTGGCAAATTTATCGATGAATAATTCTGTAGGTGTTTTGCTATCTTGCGCCTCTTGTACTAGATGCATAATTTTAGCTAATGAGGAATCTTCGTAAGCTTTATTAATCCGAATATCTAGCAACCCATCGGCATTGACGCTTCCCCCAAAGACAGCATCGCCTTGTTTCTTGGAGACAGGTATCGATTCGCCTGTGATGGCAGCCTCATTAACTGCGCTGTTGCCTTCATATATGATGCCATCAGAAGGAATCTTCTCACCTGCTCTAACACGGACAAGGTCCCCAACACGAAGATCAGAGATAGGAACGTGAATAATTTCCCCATTGCGTAGAATTGCAGCTTCTTTCGGGGCATTGGCCAGCAGTGCTTCTATCGACTTCCGTGCACGATTCATACCGTAACCTTCCAGTATCTCGTTTACACCAAATAGAATTGCAACGAGTGTGGCTTCCTTCCATTCACCGATGGCAACCGCTCCTGTCAGTGCTACGGTCATTAATGTGTCCATATTAAATTTAAGATGAATGAGATTTTTCAGTCCGCGCCAGAATGTGGAGTAACCACTAAAGATAATAGCCATGATATACAAAGAAATGAGTAAGGGTTGCGGAAGTACACTATTTAATACGAACGTGAGTGTATAAAGAACAACAGCGGTTCCTAGTAGCCACTTGATTAGATTATTGCCCTCATGGCTATGGCCATGCTGAGCATCTGAACCATGTTCATGATTATGTTCCTTATTTCGTATAATACGGCCCCCATCACTTTTCAAAATTTGCTCAACACGTGATACGTCTACATTGGGGTTTAACGTTAGTTTACGGTTAACGTAGCTTAATCGGGCATCTGAACCATGCTCCAATTTCTGAATAGCTTCCTGCATTTCTCGAGCACAGTTGGCACAAGAGATACCTTCGATAGGGTATTCAACATAGGATGTTTCGCTTGTCTTGTCGTTATTGTTACTCATCTTAGATCTCCTCCCTCTGATGCTCCAATGTCATCTGAATTAATGTGCGAATGTGATCATCTTTTAAAGAATAGATGACGTTCTTACCTTCTTTGCGTGATGTCGTGATATGCATATTCTTCAGCACACGTAAGTGGTGTGAAGTAGTTGCCATACTCGTTCCGAGAACAGCTGCAACATCGCAAACACATAATTCCCCTTCGAGATCCAGCATAAACGCAATCTTCATACGTGTAGGGTCCGAGAGTGCTTTGAAGATATCCACCATTCCAGCAATTTCATCTTCTTGAATGATATTGTTCAGTTGATGAATTCGATCTTGATTCACGCATACCACTTCGCATACATCTTCCGTACGTGTTGGCGTAACTTGTATTGGGCTCATGAGCGTTCTCTGCCTCCTTATAAATAAATAGGATTATCATATCTATATTCAAATGTTGGTTTGATTGTTATTCCAATATACACCATAGTTTTATAATATTCAAACGAATGTTTGAATAATGAGCGATTGCGAGTTAAATATAAAAGGACGCCGGTAGGCGTCCTCAATTAAGGAGTGGATGTCATCATCACACATTGCGAAATGACAGACTAAATCCGCTACAACTAACGATTTAACAGAAACCACAGACACTATTCTACCCCATTGAGGTAATATGGGATTGTAACGGAAATACGCGCCCTTATTTGCAAATAATCAGCACAATGTACCCACAATATACGAGATAACGTCTCTCAGTTCCATTAAAGTTCTAAAAGTAACCCTTTGCCCGCAATAAGGTCTGCTGGTTCCGTTATAACAGGTCCCTGCATCGCTTTTACCAAACACCAGTCAATGATTCCCTATTCATCCGTCTAATGGATTACCCCATCTCATTCGAGGTGATGTGCACCCTTTGGCTGTCTTAGTATACGATTCACTTATTCAATCAACTACTCCATCCACCATTGCTTCAAGTTAGTCCACCACGATTGGTCTTTCGTTGGTATCTCTGGTTGTATCTGTTCGATCTCTCCACCATGTAACGTACAGTATTCCGTTGGTTGCGTACCTTGAATAAACACCTCAAGTGTCTTGTTGGGGCAATCCTCAGTGGCCAATTGGTTGGACTCAGGATTAATATATACACTTACGACACCCTCGGGTATAGGAAATATTTTAGGTGGTACATTCTCAAGAGCACGCTCTGTATACTGTGCAAAGATAGGGGCTGCCCGTCGACTGTCTGAGTTATTAATCGTACGTCCCTTATCGTATCCGACCCATACAGCTGTTGTTAATTCGGGTGTGAAACCTACAAGCCAAGCGTCCGTATTGGTTGTACCTGTCTTGCCTGCCACCGGTCTTTTGATGATTGATGATACTCGATTACCTGTACCACCCGTCTCAAAGACGCTTTCCATAAGATGTGTTAATACGTAGGATGCAGCGGGATCGATGACTTGCTCGCCCGGAGTAACTTCAGCTACATATATGACTTCATCCGTGGAATCAGTTATTCGTAGTACAGCAGTGGGTGGTATTCGTAGACCTGCATTACTGATCACTCCGAATGCTGATGCCATTTCCAAAGGGCTGATTGGCGAAGTGCCTAATGCGAGTGAGGGAACCGATTGCAGTGGGCTAGAAATGCCCATCTTTCGGGCTGTCTCGATAACATGTTCAGACCCAAGCTTCATTATAGTATTCACAGCATAGATATTATCACTTGCTGCAATCGCTTGGCGCATATCGATCTCGCCTAAATATTTATTACCGAAGTTGTTCGGTTGATAGGTTTTGCGATTATTATCGTAATGAAAGAGTGTGGGCTCACTTTTGAATGAAGTTAATGGATTCATTTCTAATGAAGATAGGGCACTCAAATACATAATAGGTTTGAAGGCTGAACCCGGTTGCCTTGTCGTCACAAGGGTATGGTTATACTGGTTATTCCGATAATCTGTACCGCCTACCATAGCCTTGATATACCCTGTTCGGGGATCCAACGAGATTAGAGCGACTTCCAGCTCGCTATCGGAATCCATTTCCTTGGCTACGACTTCTTCTGCAACCTGTTGGGCGTGAGCATCCAACGTGGTGTGAATATTCAATCCACCATGATCCAATTGCTCCTCGGTAACGCCTAACTCATCTAGGAGTAATTGGCGAACATAATCTCGGAAATAGGGGGCGGTAATAGTCGTCTTTTGCTCCCCTTGGGGCATGAACGCAAGTTTCTCCCGTGCGGCAGTATTGGCTTCCTGTTTAGAGATATAACCTGTCGTTACTAAGCTCGAAAGCACGATCTTTTGTCGCTTAAGCGCATTATCCATATGATTATAGGGAGAGTAGTATGTTGGCCCTTTCGGAATACCTGCTAGCATGGCACTTTCTGCAAGTGTAAGTTCTTTAGCAGATTTACCGAAATACATATGTGATGCTGCTTCAATTCCATAAGCTCCATGCCCATAATATATTTCATTTAAATACATTTGGAGAATTTCCGTTTTACTATATTTCATTTCTAATTGTACGGTGTATAGGGCTTCTTTCATTTTACGTGACCATGTTTTGGCATGAGATAGATATAGGTTGCGAGCAAGTTGTTGCGTGAGCGTACTAGCCCCTTGTGAACGGTTCATTTTCTCCAGATTAACCAAGACAGCACGGCCCATCCCCTTAATATCGAATCCTGAATGATCGTAGAACTTACGGTCTTCCACGGAGAGTGTAGCTTCCACGAGGGTGGATGAGATCTGATCTAATGTTACGGGCTCATGACTACGTCCACTCGTTGAAAAGGTAGCCATCACTTGCCCTTGGCTATCTAGAATACGAGAGTTCCGATCTGTATCGGCTACGGGTAACTCCGTGTTATATAAATACACCAGCGAAACAGCGCCAATGATCAGAGTGATTATAGTCATGCCGAATAATAATTTGATGACAGTGAGCAACCGATGGTTACGCTTAGGTGGTTTATGTGAAGGTTGCGACATGACAGGTAAGCCCCTTTCTGTTGTGTTCTTCTTTTCTCATTATGGGAATGGAAGGTTGAAGATATTCACCATCAGCCTAAAGTTTCTGACAATAGAAGAACATGTCCTGAATATGGTTGCATTTTCAACATGGTTTATTATAATTGTGAAATATGTTGATGATCTTACGAAGTAAAGGGGATGTAGATAGAAAATGAAATTAGATCAAGCTTATTCGGGAAATGTATTTATATGTAGCTCTGAAGATTACGAAGGTTCTAAGGCTGTCATATATGGCATGCCGATGGACTACACGGTTAGTTACCGTCCAGGTTCTCGATTTGGTCCTTCCCACATACGCCAGGCATCCGTTGGATTAGAAGAATATAGTCCTTATCTTGATAAGAGTATTGAGGATATGACCTACTTTGATGCAGGTGATCTCATGCTACCATTCGGTAACGCGGGACGTAGTCTTGAAGTCATTAGTGAATATGTAGGTAAACTACTAGCAGATGATAAGTTTCCGATTGGTCTTGGTGGGGAGCATTTGGTTACTTGGCCGGTTATTCAACAGATGTATGCCAAATATCCGGATCTCATCTTGATCCATATTGATGCACATGCCGATCTTCGGGAGCATTATGAAGGGGAGCCACTCTCTCATTCCACACCTGTGCGTAAGGCTGCTGAACTCATCGGAGGAAAGAATATATATCAATTTGGTATTCGCTCTGGTTCTCGTGAGGAATTCCAATTCGGTCAAAAAAACATTAACTTTTATCCATTTGAAGTGGCAGCACCTCTAAAGGAAGCTCTTCCTAAAATGGAGAATCGCCCGGTGTATGTCACCATAGACATCGATGTGCTAGATCCCTCGGCAGCACCAGGAACAGGAACAGCGGAAGCAGGTGGCATAACATCAAAGGAACTGCTCGAAGCCGTGCATCTTATTGCCAATTCTGAGGTGAACGTCGTTGGTTGTGATCTGGTAGAAGTAGCACCAATATATGATCCATCCCAACAGACACAGATTGTTGCCGCTAAGCTGATTAGAGAAATGCTACTAGGATTTGTGAAATAAAGAATAGATAATGAGTAGACACCGCTAGAAGAATGACGAAAGTTCAACCTTTCGTCATTCTTCTAGTTGGTGTCTTTCTTATTAATTTTATTTGAATTGAATGTGTGAACTGGATATAGTAGTACAATAGGAATGAACAGATTGGAGATTGTTCGACATATGTCACACAAAACACAAGTACTTATCGTACTGCGAAGTCGTAATGATGGAGAAGAAGTTGTACAGGAGCTACCTGCTGAATTGATCGTGAAGGGTTCAGATTTATATGTACGGTACGAAGAACCCGATGAAGGTCCGCAGGGGGGAACAACCAGAACGACCATGAAGATAACGAAAGACGGTCTCAAAATTATGCGCCATGGTGAAGTACAATCGGAGAACTCTTTTCAATTAGGAGAGAGATTGCCTGGATTCTACCGTTCGCCCTTTACCACATTTAATCTTTCGACACTGACGACAAAGATGGATATACAGATCGAAGGTTGGTATGGTCAGGTGAGTTGGGCATATGATTTGTACGTTTATGAGGATCTGTCAGGACAATTTGAAATTGATTTACATATACAGGAGGAACACAAATCATGACAATCAACCCTTTAGAGCAGATTAACCAATTGGTATCGTCTGCAGTTGCAGATGCGGTGGTGGCTGCTGGATTAATTAGCCTTGAGGAACTGCCTGCGATAACGCTTGAAGTACCTAAGGATAAAGCTCACGGAGATCTATCTACTAACATTGCTATGCAATTAACGAAGATAGCGAAGAAGAACCCTCGTCAGATCGCAGAAGCGATTATCGACAACTTGGATTTGGAAAAGGGCAATATGGAGAAGGCTGAAATTGCAGGCCCTGGATTTATCAACTTCACTTTGCTAAAGAGCTACCTATATCCAGTATTGGAACAGGTTCAGACCCAAGGTAGTGATTATGGAAGAAGTGATGTTGGTCAAGGGAAAAAGGTGCAGATCGAGTTCGTTAGTGCAAACCCGACAGGAACCTTACATTTAGGACATGCTCGTGGCGCAGCCGTAGGTGACGCTTTAGGTCACGTATTGAATTATGCTGGATACGAAGTCACTCGCGAATATTATATTAATGATGCGGGTAACCAGATCATAAATCTAATTAAATCAATTGAGGCAAGATACCTTCAAGAATTAGGACAACCCGTAGACATGCCTGAGGATGGTTATCATGGTGAAGACATTAAGGGATTTGCTAAAGAATTAGTTACGGAAAAAGGCGAATCGTTGGTATCTATGAGCCCTGAGGAGCGCATCGATTTCTTACGTTCTTTCGGTTTAGAGAAAGAATTGGCCAAAATCAAACGTGACTTATCTAGATTTAGAGTGCATTTTGACGAATGGTTTAGTGAAACATCGTTATATGAGAATGGACAAGTTGAGGTAGCGCTGTCTGAATTAAAAGCACGAGGAGAAGTCTTTGAGTTGGATGATGCTACATGGCTACGGACAACGAGCTATGGTGATGACAAAGATCGCGTGTTGGTGAAAAATGACGGAACATATACGTACCTAACGCCAGATATCGCCTACCATCGCAATAAATATAGCAGAGGCTATGACCAAATGATCAACATTTGGGGTGCGGATCATCATGGATATATTCCACGTGTGAAAGCTGCTATGGATTCATTAGGTTATGATTCTAGTAAATTAACCGTATTGATAGCTCAAATGGTAAGTTTATTTCAAGATGGCGAGAAGATTAAAATGTCCAAACGTACGGGTAAGGCAGTTACGATGGTAGATCTGATGGATGAAGTTGGTGTAGATGCCATTCGCTATTTCTTTACAATGCGTAGTATGGACTCCCACTTAGACTTTGACATGGATCTAGCTATTTCAACATCGAATGAGAATCCTGTATTCTATGTTCAATATGCCCATGCTCGTATTTGTAGTATCTTCCGTCAGGCAGAGGAACAGAACATCACATTGCTTCCATTATCAGATATAGATCTAACGGTGCTGAATACAGATCGGGAATATGAGTTACTTCGTAAACTCGGTGAGTTGCCAGAAGAGATTGCTACAGCTGCTGAGAATTATGCACCGCATCGTATGGTTCGTTATGTGTATGAACTTTCCTCTATGTTCCACAGTTACTATAAGGCAGAGCGTGTCATTACGGAGGATGCCATGCAGACACAAGCTAGACTTGCTTTGCTTGGCGCTGTTCGTACAGTCATAAGCAATGTATTACACATTATTGGCGTAACCGCACCAGAAAAAATGTAATTGCGATTAGCCATCCATGATATGATCAATAAAACCAACCCCAAGTAGAGACGATGATATCGTCTTTACTTGGGGTTGGTTACTTTTCGTCGTTTAAGGTTCGCTGTTAACGGTACTGATCCATTTGAAGTGTCCTTCATTCCCTCACGAAGTAGTCGTAGAGCGTTAACTTCACCGCAACTACGAACTAATCTCTGAGAAGTCTTCATACGTAAAGGCGATGCTGTTCGCTGAAGGAGTAGTTTAATATCCAACGGTCGAAGATTAGCGTTCTGTGCAAGTAACAATGCGACAGCTCCACTGACATGGGAAGTAGCCATCGATGTCCCACTCATCTCATGGTATCTACCTTGTGTCCAAGAAGAGATAATCTTATCCCCAGGTGCATAGATGTCGATATGCTGTCCTCGATTACTGAATGTAGCAATTTGCCTGTTGCGATCGGTTGCTCCAACTGATATCGTCTGTGAGTATCGGGCAGGGTAATCAATGGAGCGTCGTTTGCTGTCATTTCCTGAAGAGGCAATGATCGGAATACCCGCAACATATACCTTGTTGACAATTTCCTGCAAAGCGCGACTTCGTGTTTTCATTCCGAAGCTCATGTTAATAATATGAAGATGATTACGAGCGCACCAGTCAATACCAAGAATAATATCGGATACAAAAGCAGACCCGTTATGGTCGAATGCCTTGACGGGATAGATAAGCGACCGTGGAGCAACGCCTATCATCCCTTCGGTACTGTTGGCAGCTGCGATGGTACCTGCAATATGTGTGCCGTGACCATTATCATCATGTGGCAACATATTTCGATTCAACAGGTTAACGCCTCTAGCTAAAGATTGTCGAAGATCCGGGTGATTATAGTCTACGCCTGTATCGATGACTCCGATTCTCACGCGATGCCCGGTAGAAGTTAACCAAGCCTTGGGCGCTTGAATCTGCTTCACCCCATAAGGAATACCGGGGTTGCTATGTGCCTTGCTTGAGATACCATGAACCTTTATGGGTATATTGGGTTCAAACGATACGGAATCTTTGAAGCGATTCTCGAACTTTTTTAACGTGGTCACAGGTGCAATGATGGAATGAATCAGATGAGAGGAGTGTATGATAGGAATATGAATACCTACGGTCATTAATCTGCTTAACTCTCGTTGGAATGCGTAATAACTCTTTGGATGATGAAATGTCATAATTTGTTGATCCTGAATTGGGGAGCGGGTATCCGCATCGTCAATCAACATCTGTATAAAGCGAGAGTAGTCCATGCTGAGTCGTCCCCCTCGTAATGAAGCTTACTGAGGTATTCTATGATGATCTAACGCAACGCGAGTGGGAACTTGCCCTTATTTACGTAAATAGGCACGAATGTGTTGTCAAAAAGAATCGATGTACATAATATATAGAGAAGAGACCAGATGTCTCTGATTCGACTCCCGCAAGGAGTTTCTTCCTCAAGGGTTGGATACAGTCAGAAGGTAGGGATACCCCTACCTTTTTTATCATTATGGGGTGCTGAGAGTGCTTACCAAAGAGAGTCGTACTTAACAGAATCAATACTGAAATATTAAAACTTGCATTTTAATCCCAAATAGGTTTTACTTGATTGTGTTAAACGATTTCTAGATAAATATTACGTGTATTATGCACATTGCGTGAGAGGAAGTGTTCATAAGTGAGTGCACCGCTCCAATTGAAACTTGACCCAGAAAGAATCAAAGAAATGCCGATGGTCGATTTGGCTTTTGTTATTCTAAAGACAGTTAACACCCCATTCTATTATCTTGATCTAATGGCTGAGGTAGCCAAACAGCGTGGTCTAAATGAGAATCAGATGAATGATCTGATTGCACAGTTATATACCGAGATCAATATTGATGGTAGATTTGCTTGCGTCGGAACGAATCTATGGGGCTTGAAACGTTGGTACCCTGCAGATCGATCTGAAGATCCTATTGCGAATGCCAAGCGTCCGCGTATCATCAATGATGAGGACGATTTAGAAGATGACGACTTCTCCGATGAAGAAGAAGCTTTTAACGGTGAAGGGCCTGAAGATTTTGACAGAATTGATGAAGATCATGATGATGTTTATAGTGACGATGATTCGGAAGAAGAACCTGAAGATGAAGATGTTGATTTAGAAGAAGAAGATGAAGATGAAGACTTAGATGAATCGGATGAGGAATCTGAGAATGAGGATAGTGATAACTAGGCTCATTGGTCTATTAAATCATTGTTTTATGTTGCAATTGTGAACAATGTATTCCTCTCTTGACAGAGGCCATGCCACAGAGTAAACTATTGCATGGGCTTATGATTTGACGTGAATAATTATTTGAAATGATAAAAAGTGCCCCCGCACTACGGGTGTCACTTTTTTGTTGTGCGCCCAGCATGGGCGCTATCTATAGGGTGTGAGTCCCGAATGGC
>NZ_JBITNB010000036.1:0-24004 GCF_054373195.1 Paenibacillus sp. CMAA1364
CAATCCAGCAACTCCCGTTGCTCCTCTTTCCCCTGTCACCCCAGTTATCCCGGTTGCACCTGTTACGCCTGTAACTCCAGTGACTCCAGTTACACCAGTTATTCCAGTAGCACCAGTAACTCCTGTTACGCCTGTTACACCTGTTACGCCTGTTACCCCAGTAGCGCCGGTAACCCCAGTAAATCCTGTTATGCCTGTTGCACCTGTGACTCCTGTGAATCCAGTCACTCCTGTTACTCCGGTCGCCCCCGTTGTTCCTTTTTCACCAGTTACTCCAGTGGCACCTGTAACTCCAGTGACTCCAGTTGTACCCGTCGATCCAGTAACTCCTGGTGCACCTTGTGATCCAGTTACACCTTTAACTGTCAAACCAAGGGATATTGAAATATTGACTTGAATACCCCTTATTTGACTGACCAATTTATCCTTGCACCTTGGGTCAATGTACCAAACAACTATAAATGTTAATAATTCTGCTAGTAGTTGCTGAAGATTTGTTCCCACACTTATAACAGAGAAGGGATTTACTTCAGTAGAAACAATCGTTATCTCTAATATAGATTGAAGTCCAGCTCTGTTCTGACCAGAGAATCTTGAACTGTTCAAGAATGTCATAAGTTGTCTCAATACTTTTTGTAAACTCTCCGTATGCTGTGCCGTCGGAGTCGAAAGTGCTGGAGAAATTACTTCAGCAAGCGAAATTAATATATCGCTTAACTCATTACATTCCCTCGTTCCCGGTCTTCTTTTGACTTTCCTTTTCTTTTTAAGAATACAGTAACATTTTATTTTCTTACATTCCGTCATACGATTATTTCTCCTCCTTAGATGATCTGTCCTAACATATCAAAAGTTGGGAACTATACAATTCAATGATGTTATAACATATTCCAAGGAGGATCACTTGTTACGAGAGTCCAATGTATTATTATGTCGGTCATATAAACATTATAAAAACATACAGTCTATAAAAGTCTTTTGGAGGGATTAAATGATAACGATAAGTCTTTGTTTAATTGTTAAAAATGAAGAACAAACCCTTGACCGCTGCCTATCTTCCGTTGCTAATGTTGTCGATGAAATCATAATTGTAGATACAGGTTCGACAGATCTCACCAAGACCATAGCAAGAAAATACACCGAGAACATATTAGATTTCAAATGGATCCATGACTTTGCAGCAGCTCGAAATTATGCTTTTAGTCAGGCAACTAAAGATTATATTCTGTGGCTAGATGCAGATGATGTTATCAAAGAGAAAGATAATATTCGTTTACAGAATTTAGTTCGAACTTTGGATACCTCTGTTGATTCCGTTACAATGGAGTACCATCTCGCGTTCGACTCTCATGGTAATGTATCCTCTAGTCTAAGACGAAATCGACTTGTTAAACGCAGCAAGCAATTCCGCTGGATTGGCGCAGTTCATGAATACCTCGAAGTAGGTGGTTATATCATTGATAGCGATGTAGCCGTAACACACAGTAGCATTGAACACGATAGCGATAGAAATCTTCAAATCTATGAGCAACGGTTCAATAAAGGTGAGATGTTCTCCCCGCGTGATCTTTATTATTTCGCAAATGAATTATTAGACCATCAGAATTATGATCGTGCAATCACATTCTACGAGATGTTTCTAGATACGAAAGAAGGTTGGATTGAAGATAATATTTCAGCTTGTGGCAAATTATCAGATTGTTATAACGGTCTAAATAAACCAGAAAAGGAATTAGAATCTGCTTTGAGATCCTTTACGTATGATTCTCCTCGTTCAGATTTTTGTTGCAGAATTGGTTACCACTTCCTTCAGAAAGACCAGATAAACAATGCTGTCTTTTGGTATACAACAGCTACTACACTTGGTATAGAATCTAATCGATTAGCCTTACAAAACTATCCTTGTTCTACATGGCTTCCACACTTGCAACTATGTGTATGCTATGATCGATTGGGTAATTATGAGCTAGCCTATAAACACAATGAGGAAGCATTGAAATATCGTAAAGATGACCCGAAAGTCATCGGAAATAAAACATATTTAGAATCTATTTTACAAAAGGTAGTTGCGCATCCATCTGGTGATTCCTTATGATTCATCAGAAAAGGCGTGTATTATTAGGCAGTCCGATTCATCAGAAGCCAGCCATTTTACAACAATTCCTAAATGCCCTTCTCCAGTTGAATCAGCATCACATCGAACTTCACTATTATTTCATAGACGATAATATTGACCCTGATTCAAGTCTCATCCTTCAGCAATTCTGCCTTAAATCCGAGCGTACGCTCCTTCAACCATCTGGACATTCAGACGAATATCTTCGGGATGATACTACTCATCAATGGAACAACAATCTGATCTGGAAAGTAGCTAACTTTAAGAATAGGATAATTCAACATGCAACTGAGCAACAATATGATTACTTATTTCTAGTTGATTCTGATATTATTCTGCATCCGGATACAATTGAGCATTTGGTCGCAACCAATAAGGATATTATCTCCGAGATATTCTGGACTCAGTGGCAACCGAACGCCATGCTTCAACCACAAGTGTGGATGAGGGATGAATATGATCAATGGGAACAAGAAGTTGGGGAGCGCCTACCCTCAGAAGTAATCTCCTTGAGGTTCGAACAATTTATTTCAAAGCTTGGAAAGCCAGGAATGTATGAGGTAGGAGGGTTGGGGGCCTGTACATTAATAAGTCAACACGCGATACAATCAGGTATTAACTTTAATCCGATTCATAACATTTCATTTTGGGGTGAAGATCGGCATTTCTGCATTCGAGCTGCGGTATTAGGAATCCCATTATATGTTGACACGCATTATCCAGCACTCCATCTATATCGAGATTCTGACCTTGATAAATTACCTGATTTCATCAATAATTGTGGTATTTCTAAAAGTCCCCAACCTGCAGATATAATTCACGAGAAACCCCGGATAACGCTTACCATGGTCGTGAAAGATGAGAGTCAACGCTTTTTGAGACAGGTACTTGAAGAACACCGTAAGTATATTGATGAGGCGGTCATCATTAATGATGGTAGTAGCGACGATACCGTAGATTTATGCTATGAAATACTCGAGGGTATCCCACTAAGGATGATCCATAACGAGGTTTCCAAGTTCTCCAATGAAATCGATCTACGCAAACAACAATGGGAAGAAGTTCTGAAATACGACCCAGATTGGATTCTAAATCTAGATGCTGATGAAATATTCGAACCTCGGTTTGCACAAGAAATCCGTTCGTTGCTTCGTGATACCGATGTTGATCTGTTTTGCTTTCGTTTATTCGATTTTTGGAACATAGATCATTATAGAGAAGATCGCTATTGGCAGTCTCACCTTATGTACCGCCCCTTTCTCATAAGATACAACAAGGATTTTGTATTCCATTGGAAAGAAACAGCTCAGCATTGTGGTAGATTTCCTGAGAACATATTCGAGTTATCACACTCTTTATCTGACCTTCGATTGAAGCATCTAGGATGGTCACAACCTCAGGATCGACTTGAAAAGTACTTAAGGTATAAAGTGCTTGATCCACATGGCGTATTTGGTTGGAAGGAGCAATATGAATCCATATTAGATGAATTTCCTAACCTGCAACCGTGGATAGAATAATACATCATATAAAAAAAGGACTGAGCCGACAACTTACATCGGAAACAGTCCTTCTTTTCGTACATTCTAACTATTCAGATCATGGCACATATTGTTGAACAATTCGAACCACAACGCCATCTTCTATCGTCAAATGAAATGGGAATTGACTTGCATCCATTAACTCATCATTATTAAAAACCTCTTGCAACTCATTGAATGAAATGTGCTCATTCCAAATGATGTCCATTCCTTCATACGTACCATCACGATCATAAATTTGCATTTCTACTTCGACGTTCTGAGATACCTTATATGTTACATATTGTTCGCTATCATTCGTAATGTAATAACCATCTGGCGCACCTTCTAAATCGGCTGCATCTGGCTCACGTTCAAGAAATATCTTATCAGCAGCTTCACCTTCATACCACTGAACATCATCCGCATGGATAACGAATTGTCCATCGTTTAATTCAATATTCTTTAAATAAGCTGTTATTGTATCTTGTTTGATTTGTAAAGGTTCATATGAGACCGCACTTGCGGATGTAATAAACGGTAAAAAGACAACTATCATCATAATCATAATTAGAGCAGATTTCTTTTTCATCTAAATTCTCCTTTGAATAAGTAAGTATTAAATTCCCCGTTCATTTCTATATTATTTATTTACCCTGAGTATTATATTATGAACCAGCTCATCTTATGCTTGCTCTTCTTTAAATATAGACGATTCACCGGGTTCATACGTTGCAATATAGTTACAAATACAAATTAATATTGTTGCTATTTCACAATAAATCTCACATTATAAATACCCCCCTAAAGTTACAGAGGGGTATACCATATTATTTAGATTTCTAACTTCTCATTTACTCATAATTACAACCTTAATTTACAAAGAGATTATTCAGTTCCTCAACCGTATTCACAATATAAGTTGGGTTACACTCCAGCAATTCTTCACGACTCCCATAACCATATTCAACCGCAATTGATGCGATGCCATTGTTATTAGCGCCAATGATATCGTATTTACGATCTCCAATCATGATCATCTGAGATGTATCTAACTCATTCTCAACAATAATCGCTCGAATAATCTCGCTTTTATCAGATCCAGTATCATCCAGATTACTACCATATATATGTTGAAAAAAAGAATGCATTTCGAAATGTCGAATGATCTTCTCGGCATATACCGTAGGTTTCGATGTGGCTACAATTAATGTTCTCTTCTGATCCACTAGGGTATGTAGCAATTCTGGCATACCTGGATAGACTTTATTCTCATATAGACCTTGATCTGCGAAATACTCTCTATAATATCCAATGGCCTTCTTGCAATCTAATTCAGAGAATCCATAGAATTCGGCAAAAGAATGCGATAAAGGTGGTCCAATAAAAGGTTCTAACTTGTCCAAATTATCTTCTATAATATTAAATCTATTAAGGGCATATTGAACGCCTTGTGTGATCCCCATCTTTGGATCTGTTAGTGTCCCATCTAAATCAAATAGTACCGTTTGATATTTCATTTCAACATCCCTTCTGACCAACAAAGTAATTATATTATTAGATTTACATCCAATCATTTCAATATCTATGAACATAGTATGTTATTAGAAAGGTGGTTGATCATATGATAGAAGCCAAACAAAGTACTGCAACACAGCGTTATCCCCGTCTTACCGTGTATTCAGAGGAGAATTACAGAGGATCACGACGTGTTCTTAGAGGGAACTTAGGAATTCGCGATCTTGATAACGTGCTAGACGGAATAGATAGTCTTAAATTCTTCTCTACTAGTTCAAATGCAACGTTAGTTCTATTTACAAGAACAAGATTCCGTGGAAACTTTCGAATTCTCCGGGGAAACCACAATATCCGAGATTTAGAGGATTTTATCGCTGGACATGATGTAGAATCATTGATTTCCAGTAATCAAAGATTAACTGTTGATGAAGTTCGTAAAATTCGAAATCGAAGTTCTTTACCAAATGGATACCGTTTGATCTAATTATTCATACTAATATTACAAAAAGGCTGTTTCTTTGTCCATTGTGACAGGAAACAGCCTTTAAAACCATATATATCAAAAAAATAATTATTCATTTAATCGAGCAGCTTCTTTCAAAAATGTTAGATCTCTCTCCTTGATAAACTTTCCAGCATAATTTCTAGGCTGGTCATTCTCCAATAAAACAATGGCTTCGGCTAAATTTACCCATTTCAATATAAACCCTTTGCTCTTCTCGTCTTTGGTTAATGATGGCTCTACTAATTGACCAACCATTTCTGCAGCATAACAGTTCGATATCTGTAGAAGTCGATGATCTTTCCTGCACTCGATGATCATACCAACTTCACCAAGGACATTCACTTTCACTCCTGCTTCTTCCATCAATTCTCGATTTAAGGCGCTCATATAATCTTCGCCTTTTTCAATTCCACCACCAGGAAGTTTGTGATATTTATCCTTCGTTACATAAATGATGGCAACCTTCTTCGAGGTGTTGGATACAATAGCTCTTGATGACTTCCTGACATTAAATAGCGTATCCTGCATATTCATCTCTTCTCGGGTCATAAATGAATCGTCTATCTCACGAATTAATCTCATATGCATGTTCTCCTCCAATAGTTGTTACTCTCGTTTGAACTGATCTTCTATCATTGTATGACTGTGCGTTTCATGTCATGACCATTAGGCTCTTCATTTCCACCATTACGAAGCCTTGCTTAGCTTCTGATGCACCTTTTTACTAATTCGTTATAATTATATTACTTTCCTTCTTTATTCTTTTCAAAACAAAAAAAGGTGTTAAATAGCCATATTGACTGTTTAACACCTTTTCAAAGCAATCGAATCCTATAAAACATCGATTTCAAGAGACCGACTTGCATGTTCCATTCATGCATTTGATTTTACAAGAATGGCATACGCCTTGGAAATCAAGGATGTGATCCGTCACGGTAAAACTAAACTCACGTGCAACTCGAACCTCCAACGGCAACAGCCAATCTTCCATAATTTCCTGCACATCTCCACATTGCGTACAAATCAAATGATGATGGAAATGGGCTTGATTCTTATTTCGTAAGTCAAAGCGTATGATTCCATCTCCAAAGTTAACCTTCTCAACGACACGAAGTTCCTTCAACAACTCTAAAGTTCGATACACTGTCGCAATACCAATCTCGGGAATGATTCCTTTAACAATCATGTAGATTTCCTCTGTAGTTAAATGATTCTCTTCATGCTCAAGCAAGACTTTCACAGTAGCTTCTCTTTGCGTTGTAAGCTTATACCCTTTGTCGATCAATTGTTTCCTGATTTCCTCGATGCGTTCTTTAATCATAATTCAACGACACCTCCTCCATCTATTCATGATTCTCAAAGTATTTTATCCATCCAATTATTTATAATTATTATTATCTGATAATAACATGAGTGTAGCGTGATATCAAGATATTCAAAATGTACTTGTCATTTAAATCGTTATATCGTAATATTACGTTATAGCAATAAATATGGAGGTGAATATTTCATTGGACAATAACTTTACCACCTATAACGAAACAGCTGATCTATTAAAAGCTTTAGCTCATCCTGTTCGCTTATGTATTGTCAGAGGACTCATAGATCAAGGTACATGTAACGTTTCACATATGCAAGAATGTTTAGATTTACCACAATCAACCGTCTCTCAACATCTTCAGAAGTTACGTACTATGGGAATTGTCCAGACGGACCGTCATGGTCTTGAGGTGAACTATAGCGTCGTTGATCCAAGAATTAAGACCATCATAAACACTTTCTTTGGGGAGGAATTATAAATAATGACTAATAAAAAGGTTCTAATCGTAGGTGGAGTCGCTGGTGGGGCTTCTGCTGCTGCACGACTTCGTCGCTTGGATGAAAATGTACAAATCGTAATGTTCGAAAGAGATTCATATATATCTTTTGCCAACTGTGGACTTCCTTACTATATTGGAGATTCCATCAAAGAACGCTCTAAATTATTAATTCAGACACCAGAAGCGATGTATAATCGTTTTAACATTGATGTTCGGATTAACAGTGAAGTCATTTCTATCGATCCAGCCGCAAAGACAGTTACAGTACAGAGCAAAGATCGTGGCGTATATGAAGAAAGTTACGATAGCCTCGTTCTATCGCCTGGAGCCAAGCCCATTCAACCTAACTTACCAGGTATTGAGAGTTCTAGAATTTATAAAGTTCGTAATATTCCGGACACGGATCGGATCAAGGAAAAGGTTACAACAGAAGGAACACGTTCAGCTGTCGTCATCGGGGGCGGATTTATTGGTGTAGAAATGGCTGAGAATCTGAAAGAAATTGGTCTGGATGTCACTTTAGTTGAAGCAGGATCACATATTCTTGCACCTTTTGATGCTGAGATGTCTAATGTCCTTATGAAGGAAATGGAAGATCATCAGATCCATTTGGTGCTCTCTAACAGTGTTCAATCCTTTCAGGAAACAGCAGGTGCAATCGATGTTCATTTAGCAAATGGAGATGTACTCTCAAGCGATATGGTCATTCTTGCAATTGGGGTAACACCTGATACTAATTTCTTAAAAACAAGTGGATTGGAATTTGGCCCACGCGGTCATATCGTTGTAAACGACAAACTAGAAACGAATATTGAGAATATCTATGCCGTCGGTGATGCTATTGAAGTCGTAGATTATATCAATGGTAGTAAAACGGCCATTCCACTGGCTGGTCCAGCAAATAAACAAGGCCGAATCGCAGCCGATAACATTTGTGGATTAGGCACAAAATATAAGGGTACACAAGGAACATCGATCATTAAAGTCTTCGGTCTAACCGGTGCAGCTACTGGTAATAATGAGAAAACATTACAACGTTTAAACATCCCTTACCATGTCACCTATGTTCATCCAAGTTCACATGCATCTTATTACCCTGGGGCTACACCATTGTCAATCAAACTTCTATTTAACGATGAAGGTATTATCCTTGGTGCTCAAGCTGTCGGCTTCGATGGCGTAGATAAGAGAATAGACGATATCGCAACCGTTATCCATTTTAAGGGAACCGTTACCGATCTAACAGAACTTGAACTTAGTTATGCTCCACCGTATTCTTCTGCAAAAGATCCGGTTAATATGGCTGGATACACAGCTGAGAATGTATTGAAGAACAGAACATCCGTCTTTGTACCAAGCGATTTAGAATCTCGAGATACCGCGAATACCATGCTGGTGGATGTTAGATCTGAGATCGAACATCTGAATGGGCATATCCCAGATTCATTGCTCATTCCGGTGGATAGTCTTCGGAACCATTTACACCTACTAGATCCTAATAAAGAAATCTGGGTGTATTGCCAAGTTGGACTTCGTGGGTATACCGCTTCAAGAATATTAACACAACGGGGATTCAAGGTTCGCAATCTCACAGGTGGTTATAAGACCTATCAAATGGCGAATTATACGCCAACACTGAAATCTCAGGTTCCACCCATAAATCCTATCATACAGGTGAAGGAAGAATTAGCTGTTACTCAAGATAGTACAATCCAATTCGATGCAGAACTTGATGCATGTGGTCTATGCTGTCCTGGGCCTCTTATTCAATTAAAAAATAAGATGGAGCAATTAAAAGATGGTGACGTGCTGCGCGTGATCGCATCTGATCCTGGATTCTATGAAGATGTGAAATCATGGGCACAAATGTCCAATAACCTTATCCTTCAGGTGAATAAAACTTCTAATGGCTTGATCGAAGCCTACCTAAAAAAAAAGTCCAATGATGTAGCAACACAAGCATCTGTTAGTGCGGTTACTTCGACTAGTGAAGGTACATCGATGGTTGTATTCAGTGGGGAACTAGATAAAGCTATCGCTTCCTTTATTATTGCCAATGGTGCAGCAGCTAGTGGTAAAAAAGTTACGATGTTCTTCACCTTCTGGGGTCTGACGGTTATTCGCAAACATGATAAAGTAGCTGTCAACAAAAACTTTATTGGCCGAATGTTCGGAGCGATGTTACCTCGTGGAAGTCGCAGATTATCCATGTCCAAAATGAATATGATGGGCATGGGCCCTAAAATGATTCGTGGCATTATGAAAAAGAATAACATTCTCTCACTAGAGGATCTAATCGATACAGCCATCGAGCAAGGGGTTGAGATTGTAGCTTGCCAAATGTCCATGGATCTTATGGGTATCGCACGTGAAGAATTAATTGATGATGTTCAGATCGGTGGCGTTGGGTATTACTTAGGAAAAGCCGACCAATCTGGTATTAATCTGTTCATCTAGTCTACAGATATGTAATTGACAATATATTGAACATACAAAGAAATCACTCCTTTTGAAATGGTTCAATTTGCTGCCATTTTACCAAAAGGAGCGATTTTTTTTGTGTTATTTTGAGTTGAATAGTTGAAAGACAAACATAAAGTAGCGCCGAGGACGGAACGATTTCGTAAAAGCGATAGCGGTCGCCTTGGTCTGCGAATTTCAACCGCTGAGCGGTTTCAATCAAGAAATTTGGAGACCACAGCGATTGGAGAAATGGTCCGTTCGCGGGGCGTCCTCTCAGAGCAACTAACTTTCTCCTACAAATAAATGGTTGCCCCTAGTCATTTCATGACTTTTAGAGAAACCTCTTTCAAATCATTCCTTTGCAAAAAGTTCCTGAACTTCATGATAGGCTTGATGTGTCCCAATATCATAACTTTTTCCGTCAGCTCTATATGCTTTGATCTCTTTCCGAGAATGTAACCATTCCGGGAAATAGCTAGGCGCATCTGGATTATGCCCCTCGTTTAAATATTGATCGAATAACGGTAATGTATCTTTTCTATAAATATATATGGCGAACACACCCATATTCGTTTTTGGATGAACAGGCTTCTCCTCAAAGGATAATACGTTTTGTTCATGATCTAATTCTACGACGCCCACTCTTTGCAAGTCTTGTAATTTATCTAATTGCTGAACTAGAACGCTATCCCTGTCTTCCTTATAAAAGAATTGAATATAGTCTCGCAAATCAAAGGTAAATATATTATCACCCGCTAACACCATAAGATCCTCTTCTATATGCTCTTTCTCAATCACATAGTGGATATCCCCAACTGCCCCTAATTTGTTCTCTACTGTAGTGGTACCATCATTAATAATACGTATTCTTGCATCCGTCACTCTTGATTCACGCCAATCTACAAACGCTTGGTAGAACTTATCGTTACTAACAATATAGATTTGGGTTATTTCTTCAAGTTGTTCTAATTCATCTATCATATAATCTAAGATACTCTGTTTGCCAATGGGCAACAAAGATTTAGGTTTATCTAAGGTGAGTGGGTATAGCCTTGTTGCATAGCCCGCAGCCAGAATCAACGCGATCATCTTAGTCTCCTTTCGGATAGCTCATCTATAGTATTTATAATACATTGTTCAACATTTGCTTCAAGCGAAATCGTCTTGGTAGCATATTTACCCAATTCGGGATGATGTCCTATTCTAATGGAGTATACTGCCTTTTGAAACATACTAATATCATTGGCATCATTTCCAAAAGCTATAAATTGTTGTTCCTCTACTCCTACACGTTGTAAAGCACTCCATTTATGAATATTCTTAGGGCTGATATCAAGCAGTTGTTCATCTTTATGTTTATGTACAACTACATCAAGCTTCAATAACTCTTCAGATAATCGTTCCAGATTTGTCGCCGATAATATTAGGATTTTAACGATATTGCCAAGAGTATCGATCGATACCTTTTCAGCCAATTTCATAGAATCCACGTTATTTAAAATAGGATGATCTATGGCTCCATTATACGCATAATTCCAGTCACTATCGATTAAATAGGTAGCCTCATAGGATCGAACAAGCTCCATAATCAGCTGGATTTGTTCTATAGTAAACGAGTTCACATGTACTAATTGCCCTTCTATAGATACAAGCGAACCATTGCCACCTATTAAAATATGATTATGGAACCTTGAATCGACAACAGGAAGCATATCTCGAATAGGACGTGCTGAAGCAAATATCACTTCATGTCCCTCAACCATTAATAGCTCTAAACGTTGTACTAGCCGTTGCGAGATCGGTTGTCCCTTGAAACAAATCGTCCCATCTAAATCAAATACAAACTTCAAAATATTCGCCTCCTACTGCTGGTTCCAAATAAACGTACAACAAAATAGCCAACTTCTGCAATAGAAGCTGGCTATTCACCTATCTTATCCAAACATGGATTGCATATGATCATTCAAAGGCTCATTGTCAGAGAATAAATCAGGGGATTCACGTAACATTTCTGTAAGGATCTCATTCAGCTTAACCGTATCACATACCCGTACAACTGCATCACCGAATGAACTATAATACATCGCACCGTGCTTCACTAACACATCCTCGACCTTCCAGAAATGTTCGGACCACGACAAACCACAATGTCTTCTGGATGGCACATGAATTACAGTACCATCAGCTAGAACGGTTTGTAATGGTTCGTGCTCATCGGTCATTCTTCCCGGAATATCAACCCATTCCTCTATACCGTGCATAAAAGTATTTCTCTTTAAATCCACACCTATTAGCAGAATCGTCGCTTGACGATCTAATAATTTACCCCATGCAGAACCTCTAGCACACGGAGTGTCGAATCGTTCATCACCTGTAGTGAATGATTGGGCATCTTTACCTACAGCAGCCACAGAATGTGTTGGGTGCCACGAACGGATAACTCCCGGGCGTTTACGGAACAATTCTGGTAGTATCCCTATACAAGATGGGGATTCTTCCACATAGAATGTAGGATTGCTTGCATTGATACTAGCCCATGTATGTGTAGGAAGTACAAGTAGTCCATCTTCCATGAATTCTTCCAACACTTGAAGAACCATCTCGGCTCCTCCTTCCACTTCCCCTATACTTTTCATAGACGAATGGACATGAACGACTCCTCGTTGATCTACTCCCATTAGAAGCAATTGTTCTAGTAGACTAGCATGTGTATGCATAAATGAATAATCTCCTTTATGTCAATAATCATATATGATGAATTTCATACATCTAGTATATCTCATCTTCACTTGGAAAGGGAGATCACTTGCTCTTATTGGTGTGCATAGCCGCCATATACAATCGTGTCTCAGACACGACTACACCTGATAGTCCTAGCAACGCAATCAAGTTGGGGAAGGCCATCAGCGCATTCACAATATCGGCAATGATCCATATGGCATCTAACTTCATAAATGCTCCACAAGTGACTAATGCAATAAATATGACACGATATGGCATTATTCCTTTCACACCTATTAAATATTCCACACAACGTTCTCCATAATAATTCCATCCTAGAATCGTTGTAAACGCAAATAGAACGAGACAAATGGTGAGTAATTCGGCTCCAAAAGCGGGGAATGCACTTGCGAAGGCTTGCTGTGTCATAAGTGCTCCTTCATTGTTACCATTCCATGCTCCAGTGACCAACAAAGTCAATCCCGTTAGATTACATATAATAATCGTATCGATAAATGTTCCTGTCATGGATATTAATCCCTGCTCAGCAGACCACTTCGTTTTGGCTGCAGCTGCTGCAATCGGTGCACTTCCTAAGCCAGACTCATTGGAGAAAATCCCTCTAGCTACACCACTTCGCATAGCAAGCATAATCGTAGCTCCTACGAAACCGCCCGTTGCCGCAGTCGTAGAAAAGGCAGATGTGAATACAAGCGCGATAGCACTAGGAAGTTGATCTGCGAAAGTGATAAGAACGCCAATAGCAGCAATAATATACAAAATGGACATGAAAGGAACCACTTTTGTCGACACTTTAGCAATGCTCTTAATTCCACCGATCGTCACCGTTGCTGTCAAGATGGCCAGAATAATAGCTGTAACCACAGCCGGAACTCCGAAGCTCGCTTGTGTTGAAGAGACAATAGCATTGACTTGAGGAAATGTTCCAATCCCGAACAAAGCTACTAAAATACCACTCGCAGCGAACATAATGGCTAAAGGTTTGAATCGAGGTCCTAGTCCTTTCTCAATATAATACATCGGTCCACCAGAATACTGTCCATTCTTATCAATGGTACGATATTTAACCGCTAATAATCCTTCTGCATATTTCGTTGACATCCCTAAGAATGCAGCAACAATCATCCAGAACAAGGCGCCCGGACCACCCATTTTAATAGCTGTAGCTACCCCAACAATATTACCTGTACCTACAGTTGCAGCGAGAGCTGTACTTAATGCCCCGAAGCTACTAACATCCCCATTGCCATCATTAGGTGATTTACCAATCAACTTGATTGCCATCGGTAATCGTAATACTTGAATTAAATTCAATCGAATGGTTAACCATATTCCCGTTCCCATGACTAGAATCAACAACGGTGGTCCCCATACCCAGCTATCCATCTTTTCTAACATTTCCATCATCCTTACCCACTCCCTCAATCGATTTTAGTAACAAAAAAGAGCCAAATCAATTGATTTGGACTCTTAGAGAGAGGTACAGGATATGTGATAACACAAACAACCCAATCCAAGTGAAATAATTCACTTAACAAAGGTGCTATCACCATTTAATTAACCTGTCTCTGTCCTTTTGCCTGAGAGTTTAAGCGGATTATAATCCACCTTGCACCTTCGGCGCCCTATTTAGGGTCTCTCCAGAGTTCTGTCCATTTACGGTCCCGCTTATTACTAAGCACCTGAGAGCTTTGCCCCTTCGGTTGGAAGTTTCGATTCCATCTCCCGTAAATATCATCCAGCTATATGAAATTTTTATTATTATACCTATAGAACAATCCCATTCACAAGTGAACAGTTTGTGAATGGGATTATTCTTTCCCTAAATACATCATGATATCACGTTGTTACTTATGTTTTTATCTTAATTTCATCTTACCATCCAGTGCATGACGAAGTGATTCAATGGGGTGTGTCCATAACATACGTGGTCCCGCATATCTCATAACTTCTTTAATTTCTACTCGTCGTTGTGGCTTATAACAATGAATTGGACAACGTCCACATGTCGTCTTATTCTCACCGAATTGACAACGTGATAATCGTGTATGAGCATATTGAAGTAGATCTTTGCAAGAAGGACATAATCGGTTCGCTCCATCTTTGCCCTTATCATATCCGCTGTGTTTTTGTCCAGTACAATACTTATGAACCATAATAGACACAATGTCTTTTTCTCTGGTGATACGTGGTCCAATATTGCTTATCAAAATGGATACACACCTCTCTCTCATGTGATCCTATCATTATAGTCAGATTTAATATGCCGTCATATTAACTTTATCTCATATATGGGTTCAACTATCTTCTTATTCAGACGGTTTGACAGCAAATAGAGTTAATAACCCGCCAATAGCTGCCACAACAGCCAACATCCCAAAAATAATCCAGTGATTCATATGATGTAACAAGGATATAACGGGTGGTCCCAATGATACCCCTATAAATCTCATGCTGCCATATAGAGAAGTAATGGTTCCACGCTGTTCTTTCTCAATTCCCTCCGTTATCAGCGTATCCATGCACGGAAGAACAAATCCAATTCCCGCACCACAAAATGAAAACATACTAATAACAAAAACAATCTGATTACTAAAACCTATGATGAATAAGCATATCGTTAATAAAGCCATTCCCGAAAATCCAATCCATTTCATCATAATTTTATTCTGACCAATAACTTTCCCACTGATGTATGAGCATACACATAACAGCGCAAGGGGGATCGCTAGCACCAAACCCTTGATCACGCCTACAAGTTTATATTCAGACTCTAATGTCTCCGACAAATAGAATAGCACTCCAAATAAGATGAACATACTTATGCAACCCACAGCAAATATTGCATAAACCCAACGTCCTTTTTCTTTCAAAATATCTTTCGTTCCAATTAGGAAATTTTTCAAAGATACGTTGGTCTTGTTGTTCTGCGGAGTACGAACTAGAAATATTACGAGGAATAGGGATATTAAACAAAGAATAGGAATGCTGATAAAAGGCAAATACCACAGAACCATACCTAGTGAAGCGCCCAAAATTGGGCTGATCACCTTTCCAAATGTGTTGGCCGTCTCGATAATGCCAAGCCCGTGACTGACATCCTCTTCTTTATCGAACATATCTCCTACTAATGGAATGACGATCGGAAAAGCACCTGCCGCACCAATCCCCTGCAAAACCCTACCTACCAATATAATCCAGTATGCCAAGTTATCCGTGAATAAAGAAGAAGCAACCGCAGAGACTACACCCCCTGCTGCTGCTATGATAAGACTTGGAATAATGATTTTTTTCCTACCGAACCGATCCGAAAGGTATCCTGCAATCGGAATAAATAGGATCGCCACTAACGCATATACCGTTATCAACATACTTACTTCGAAGGAACTGATGTGAAGTTCACGTGATATTTGAGGCAGTATAGGAATCAACATGGAGTTACCCAGCGTCATGATGAGGGGTATGGAAGCTAATGCTACTAAATCCCATTTCTTATTCTCCATTGAATTAAACCACCTTTGAGATGATGTAGACATGTCTATTGTGGTTTAATTGCTGTGTTCATATTCATTTGGAAAATATTTAGTTACATCACACGATATTTCTTCGAATCCATATCTGTAATGAAATGACTTGGTTCACCTAAGCTGTATATATGGAGCAGATGCATTGCACGTGTACAGACCGTATAGAACAACTTCCTTTCACTCTCGCGCGTGTAAATCTCGTTCGAAGCGTTATAGATGATTACTGCGTCGAACTCAACTCCCTTAGCTAAGTAAGAAGGAATCACTAATGTCCCTAGCACATACGTTGGTGTTGTTTTCGTTATTTTTTTCAGTGTTAAATCATCTTTTAAAGATTCATATACTTGTTCGCTCTCTTCGAGTGTCTTGCAGATAATCGCCGTATGTTCAAATCCTGATGCATGTAGTGATGTAACATCTGCAATAATCTTCTGATGGAGCTTATCAACGTCACTCTCTACGATGACTAAAGGCTGTTCACCTTGTCTATTGAAGGGAATAATACGCTCTCCACCTGGGATCATACTACGAGTGAAATCCACAATCTCATAGGTTGAACGGTAACTTCGATGGAGATTGATCATTTCAGTATTCTGTGCACCGTACAACTGTTGTAGCGAATCCATACTCCCCAGAACAGATGCATGTGCATAAATGCCCTGATTCAAGTCTCCAAGTGCGGTCATTCGAGCGCGAGGAAATAACTCTTTTAAATAATGAAGTTGGAATGGGGAGTAATCCTGCACTTCATCTATGAATACATATCGAATAAGATTATTCGTCTGAAATCCTTGAACTAATTCATATAAATATAAATAAGGTGTCGCATCCTCATATGGCAACTTACCACTTTTCAGGTCATGTAACGTATTCTCACTTATTTCATACCAATATTCAGGAATATCGTTGATTGCAATAATATTATGAAGGATCTCTTCACTCTGAAATAGTTCTCGATAAAGACCTTTAGAATCCACAAATCGTTTTCTTTTAATCCATTTGCGAACAGGTTTTAACCATTCATTCACAATCATTCTAGCGAGTAGATTTCGTTCTTGATCATAGCCATCGAAGCTATCCTTCCTTGCATGCTGTTTACGTCTAATTTGCGTGTAAGCCTTCTGATACTCATCAGGGCTCAAAAGATCAATCTGATTATCCACCCAAGGTGCTTCTCTTTCCTTGCGTGCAAATAATGTAAGTTCCTTCAACATCCATTCCTGCATAAGTTCAATTCGATTGGCTAACTTCACAGCAGGATCAAAGCTATAGAACTTCTCCCTCATCTTGTCTGCTGATATAATTAACCTTCCCTGAAACCGAATGGGCCGAAACATCATACCTGTTGTCTCTAGATATTGTTTATATTGATTAATAACATCTAGGAATAAGGACGAAGATTTATAATTAATAGCTGCACGCTTAACATCTAGCGCATGGCCTTCTTCTATCTTTAATAATGATTCTATCTGGGAGAAGACATCCTCTAGTTCGAAATCCTTAGCTAATCTGAAATCCAAATAGGCTTGAAATGTTGTCTGTTGCATATTATCTTCCCCTAATTCAGGAAGTACGGATGATACGTAACTATTGAATAATGGATTAGGGGAGAACAATATAACTTGATCCGCTCTTAAATTAGCACGATGTTTATATAATAAGTATGCGATTCGTTGAAGCGCAGCAGATGTCTTACCGCTACCTGCCGAACCCTGAACAACCAACATCCGACTCTTTTCATCCCGAATAATGGTATTCTGTTCTTTTTGAATTGTTGCCACAATACTCTTCATCTGATGGTCTGCACTATGGCTTAGAACCTGCTGAAGTAGCTCATCCCCTATCGTTTCACCTGTATCAAATAACACTTCAATAGTGCCATTACGGATAACGAATTGACGTTTAAGCTTCATATCGCCTTTCATGACACCCATGGGTGTCTGATAATTAGCTGGACCCGGTGCCCCATCATAATACAAGCTTGAGACAGGAGCACGCCAGTCATAGACAAGGAATGTCTTATCATCATTATCTAGAAATGAAGTGATACCCAGATAGATGGTCTCGATAGCATCAGATCCATCTTCTACAAAATCTATTCGACCGAAATAAGGTGACTTCATGAGTAACTTCATTTTTTTCAAAGATTCAGAAGAATGGAGGTGGCTTCGTTCACGATCTGATAACACTTGCGATTGTTGCCGAAGTGCAGTTGAAGTCTCACCCAAATCATCTGAACTACTGAAGTTAACTCTTACTTCATCCCAGAAGTCCTTACGTAAATCGACGACATCACCACGTACCGTGCCCACTTCTTGTTGAAGACGATCTATTCTGCTAGTCACTTTCTTGGTTACTTCATCAACCCGTTGCTGTTCATCACGCCATTCCTGATCACTTGAACTCATGAATGTACATCTCCTTACTTATGTTATGTGTAATTAGCCTATCCTTTAGCATTCCCATTTCATGAACAATAACAATCAAACGGATATCACCATGTTCAGATGATATCCGTTTGTATATTCGTCAACTCTAGAATTCAAGAGTAGATAATCTAATTATTCTAAATACTGTCATCAAACAATGAGATAATCTCAATGCCATCTACCGATATTCGCACCAAGCCCTTATCGGACAGTCGAACTTCGGGAATCACGACTAATGACAATAGAGATAATGTCATGAATACATTATTTAATGTACAACCCGCACGTAACAGCGCATGACTTATCGCTTCTGATTGGTGCGCTACAGTCTCAAAAGGCTCGGGAGACATCAATCCACCAACAGGCAGTGGGAATGATGTGACCTCATCACCTATTATCATAACTACCCCTCCTTGCATTTGCGCAACAAGGTTTCCTGCTTTAGTCATAAGAAGATCATCATTCCCAATAACGGTTAAATTGTGACTATCATGTGCAACGGTCATGGCAATTGCTGCAGGAACTTTCAATCCAATTCCTTTCACAATTCCGATGGATTGTCCACCATTTATACCATGACGCTCAAAGACAGCCATTTTGCACAAATCATCTGCACCCTCTATATCTACGTAGGAATCCCGCACGACCACCTCAACTTTACGCTCACGCGTATCCACATGATTCTCAATCACTTCAATCGCTCTTACGAATACATATCCATCCGCAATAGGTGCTACAATCTTGAAGTCTTCTTCCGACAATTGTCTATTCATGTGTACAGTAGTGAATGCCTCGTCAGGAATGTGATATTCATCCCATGTTGCAATCATCTTCCCATTCTCAGCCACAATACGACCGGCAGCAATCGTCATCACGACATCCACATCAGCAATATTTCCGTCCAGCAATATGATATCTGCACAAGATCCTGGGGTGATGGATCCAATATCTCTAGATAAGCCGAATCGTTCAGCCGTATTAATCGTGGCCATCTGGAAGGCAATCACCGGCTTCACGCCCTGTGCTATGGCATGTCTTACTACGAAATTAATATGTCCTTCTCTTAGCAACGATTCAGAACTACGATCATCTGTGACCAACATCATCCGTCTTGTATCCAATCCATTCTCGGTATGTGCCTTGATCGTCTCAGCCACGTCGTGCCAAGCGGATCCTTGACGCATCTTCGCATACATGCCCAGTCGAATGCGTTCGATGACGTCTTCTTTCGTTACACACTCATGATCTCCACTTACCCCGCTCGCGGCATAGACAGGTAAACGCCAATCATCCGATTTCCATGTGAAGTGACCGTCAGCATATTTGCCTGCACGTAACGTCTCTTGAATCTCACGAATCATTCGTTCATCACCATAGACAACACCTGGGAAATTCATCACTTCCCCTAATCCAATTATATCTGGTCCCCAACTTAAGGCTTCTCTGACTTCTTCTGGCCCGATGGATGCTCCTGTCGTCTCTAGATCAGGATGTGTGGAAGGTACACAAGATGCTACTTGCATATATGCGGCTAAGGGCGTAGATCGTCCCTCTTCTAGCATGAATCGCAACCCATCAAGCCCCATCACATTAGAGATTTCATGTGCATCGAAGAACCCGCCTGTCGTACCCAAAGGTAATACTGCCTTAGCGAATTCGGTTACTGTCAGTTGTGTACTCTCAATATGACAATGACCATCCAACAATCCTGGTGCCGCATACTTACCTTCAGCCTGGACAATCACGGTATTGTTATCTATTGTATGACTAATATCTTTACCCACATAGGCTATTCTTGATCCTTGTATGGCAATGGACATGCCCGGAAGAATCTCACCTGAGATTACATTAACTAACTTCACATCTTTTATTGCAAGGGTAGCCTTTAGATCCCCCCGTGCTGTCGCAACAAGTTCAGGCATACAATCTGCTAACGTTCCTCTATCCCACTGATGTAATGATTTCAATATGCACACTCCTACTCATCTTCATTCTTTAAATAGTTATCAACTAATCTATTAAGTCTATTCAACTGATGACCATAATCATACATGGATGCTGCCACAATCGTTAATCGGAAAGAACGACTTCCTTCTTGTTCTATATCGTGCTTAATATTTTTTTTGATAAAATCATCGCCCGATTCTTCCATGAATAAAGCCTCTGAAGTGTTCGGTTTTAATTTATGGTCAAGCTTCAGAAGAATATGTTCGTGGAATTTGATTAACATGTCAATCTCGTGCATGAACTCTTGATCCGTACCTGCTAACCGATCAGATTGGAAATAATGTTCCCCTATCGCTTCTAGAAGTTCCTGACCCTTACGTAATGTATTTAACATTTGCCTATACACAACAATATGTCTAGTTTCACTTAGGGATTTCTTCTTCATCTTCTTAATCTCTTCTTCAAACAATGAATATTTCTCAGAAAGACTCGTAATCTCCCGATCCAAATTATTCTTCTCGTCTCTAAAAATATGTTCTCTCATCTCATCTGAAATAGAGGTACGCAACAACAACGACATATGCTCAAATATGCCATGAATTTGACTCTTTAACTGTTGTCTCGGTTTAGGTGGCAAGACAAGGATATTGATAAGAAATGCTGATATGATTCCGATGATACTCAGTGAGAATCGATTTAATGCAAATTGCCATTGTCCAGAGGCTTCCATAACAGAAATAACAGTTACAAGCGTCAATCCGATCGTGTCGACCATTTTGAATTTGAGACAAATCATAATAACAAAGATACACACAAGACCAATCGCAATCGGCTCATTGGAGAAATAATATCCCGCTAGCATCGCAATGATGGCACCTAACGTATTCGTCTGTATTTGATCCAAGAAATATTTCCATGAACGATAGATGGATGGTTGCATTGCAAATATGGCTGCAACAGCCGCAATGACAGGAGGCGAGAGTTGAAGCCAAGAGCTAAGATATAGAGCGAGAGTAACCGCGATCCCTGTTTTAAGCATACGCGCACCAAAATTCACAGTCATCACTCTCCTTCACAACAAGTTATCCATATACTACCCTCATAGTATTATTTTCAAGCGGCAGCTAGATGTCTTCCATTTCACAGAATACCAATTTTCTTCTTATCCGTATCTAACACTGGAACTTCCAACAGATCAAGAATAAACATAAATATTGGAACACCAAGAATAAGTCCCCATACCCCTAGGAAATGTTCAAAAACAATAAGAACAGTAAATGTGTAGAATATAGGTAGATGTGTCTTCGACGACATAAACTTCGGATTCATGAAGTAAGCTTCGAAGGCATGTAATGCAGCCACCATAAGTAATACATAGACAACACTAATCATTCCACCCATCTTAAAGGCAATCGCACACAATGGAACTAATGATACAAACACCCCTACAACAGGAACTAGTCCTAGAAGAAAGATCATAATCGCAAGAGCAAATAAATTAGGGAATCCCATCATCCAAAGAAATAACGTTGAGACTAAGCAGTTAATAATGGAGATAAGAAATTGAACTTCGATTACTTTGCCAAATGAGAAAATGAATTTCTTACCATAGTATGTTAGTTCATCGTAGAAATAAGCAAATTTACTTTCCTTAAATTTCGATGTGAAGTTGGTTACCTTTTCTTTTTCCAGCATGAAAAACAAGCTCATAATTAAAGCGATTGCGATATTGAAACTCCATTTTCCAATGTCAGAAATAGTCTTCATAATGATACTTACGCCTTGATCGACATAACTAACCACATCAATCTTTCGAATAGTCTCCATGATATAGTTCATTATTCTGTTATCTGTGGGTTCAAACGGTTTACTATAGAATGAAATCACTTGTTGAACAAGATCATTTAATTGTGAGATCAATTTAGGAGCATATTTGTAAGTCCCTATGATTAGAACACCCAATACTAAGACATAAAGAATAATAACCAATACAATACCATTGATTCTTAGTCTATTCGGAACCTTTCTACTTAGAAATGAGTGTGCGCGATTCACCAAATAAGTAATAATGAATGTAATTAACAATAGATTCATCATGCTTCTAAATAAATAAAGGAATATAATTAGTGTTGCTAGAACAATTATTCTTTTCACAGCTGGCAATTGAAGTGTTTCCTTAAAAGATGTCATCACGTAAGACTTGGCTCCCTATATTCGATATTTTATAGACAAAAAGAACGTTACACTTACCTATGTTTATAATTCACTCTATTGTATCATTACATTCACGACGTTGGATAGTCTACATATGACATGCCTAAAACATCGGATTTCCAGTTAAATTAAAAAAACCTTAAATATATTCTTTTATTTTTATTATCTCTTAAGGATTGAAACTTCGACCTCTGCTAGACTATAGTATAGAATATGATTTGCGCAATTACTTTAAGGGGGATTACAAATTTATGACTGACAAAGAACAAGAGAATAAGGAATTAGAAGCATTTGAAATTGAACCTGTAGGAACAAAGGAAGAACATCTAGAGCCAAACAAACTTGAAATCATTGAGGACCAACCCGTAATCGATGATATGAATTCTGAAGAGGCGGCCATTCTGTTGTCCAATCACAATACTCAAAACATACAACATCTTCAGGATACAACAAACCCAGATTCTCACATGAATGTGCCACCTTCAAACAATGGCTCTAAGCTATGGATGGGTCTTTCCCTCCTTCTAGCAGTCATTCTAGTAATCGTTCTTATCAAACCGCCTTTTGCTAACAATGGTGGAAATGAAGCTGTTGCAACCGTGAATGGTACTGAAATAACCAAAGATACGCTATATGACCAACTGGTTAAGCTTGGTGGACCTCAAACTTTGGACAACTTGATTACTGAAGAGCTTATTGAACAAGAAGTTACGAAATCAAAGGTTACAGTGACGGAAGCAGATGTGACACAAGAATTAGACACCATTAAGAAGAACTTCGGAACTGAAGAAGAATTTAACGCAGCACTTACTCAAATGGGTATGACCTTGGAGAACCTGAAAGAAGAAATGCAAATCCAAGTAAAAATCCGTAAATTAGTAGAGCCACAAGTTAAAGTAACTGATGAGGATATCAAAGCATACTATGAAACGAATAAAGCATCCTTCGGTGACGCGACATTAGAGAAATCTACAGCTGATATTAAAGAAATGTTAACTACTCAACAATTATCAGAATTATCATCGAAATGGATTGCTGACCTCAAAACAAACGCTGATATCAAGAATACTTTAAAGACAGAAGAAGCTCCGGTAACAGATAAAGTACCTGCGGATGCGCCTGTTAAATAATATACTATTCCTTCTTTACAAAAAGGGGCTGTCCCATAAGTCATGAAAATGGCTAGGGGCCCCTTTTTTTGTA
>NZ_JBITNB010000037.1:0-23264 GCF_054373195.1 Paenibacillus sp. CMAA1364
TTGAAGCTAGGATTATGCCCTTATAATTTTTGTTCAGTTTAGTGTTGACAATCCATTAAGCTTAATTAACAGAACCTCAGAATTAATCACACACTAGGCTCATGCGCATATAATTAAGGGAGAAAACACTTAATTTATAGGAGGGATACGTTCATGAATATGGTTTATCCGTATTGGATCAGATCACAATTCATCCCTATATGGGCAACTTCAACTCAAGAAGCTATTGAATTAATGAGGAATTCAGTCCAAGGGGAACGAAATGATGAACTTTTTTATGACCAACTCATTCAGCTTGCTCCGAACCAGGAACAAGCTGAAGTTATTGTTTCAATTCGGAATGATGAACGAGGGCATAATCAAATGTTCCGACAAATGTACAGAGAATTAACAGGACATGAAGTGACAGGAGTTAGCAATGAAGTCCCTGAACAAATCCCTTCGTATATTGCTGGCTTACAAAAAGCATTTCAAGGTGAATTATCTGCGGTTGAAAAGTATCGAAAGATATGGTTTGGCCTTCCGTACGGCATTTACAAAGATACTTTGTATGGTATTATTCTCGATGAGCAGAAGCATGCAGCAAAGTATAATAATCTATTGCTACAAAACTATTTATGAAGTAATTATTATTCCACCTTTGTTTATCCACTCATCTTTCAGGTGATACTCAGATATACACTTGAAAGGGGTAATCTTTTGAAGGTTTTATTAGTTGTTGCCAGTATTATCATACCGTTGGTTATGTTTTATATTCAGACTAAAAACAAGAAACTTCAATTTTTTTTCAATATTTTAGCTGTTATATCAGCAATTATATTCGGGAGTATTGTATCAACCTCCATATTCCAAATTCGAATCGATAATTCTGTATTTATGACAGCCATTCACAGCATTTTTCTGAATCCTCTTTTCCTGATAACCGGAGCTTATCTTGGTCTATTCATTATTTATAGACTGTTATTTCTCACAATGGATGAAAGATAGGATCATACTCTATATCATCAACTTCCATACTACACAGATGTATTTTCTCTACCCATTCACATATTTAAACATGACGCCACATGTTATGGTAAAATAGAAAATGGTGTAACTGAATTTTTCTTGATAACTGGGTAGAGGAGTACGGAAATGGAAATAACTCAAATTTATGATGGGCTAAAGGCACTCATTCCTTTAGCGGTCATTCAATGTCATGAGACTTTAAAAAGTCATGTATATACTCAAATGGGTGGAAATGCAGATATTCATGTGCTACCCTCCACATATGATGAAGTTCAAAAGGTTATTAAATATGCAGCAGAGCATGAATTGACGATAACGATACTAGGGAATGGATCGAATGTGGTCATTCGTGATGGTGGCATTCGAGGTATCGTGCTTCAGATGACGAAGTTACAACAAATAACAGTCTCTGAACATATCTTAACTGCCCAAAGCGGCGCAGCTATTATCGACGCTTCCAGAATGGCACGAGATGAACACCTAACTGGACTTGAATTCGCTTGTGGAATTCCGGGTACGATTGGTGGAGCGCTATATATGAATGCAGGGGCTTATGGCGGTGAAGTTGCCGATGTATTGCTGGATGCTACAGTTATAGATTCCAGTGGTAACCTAATGACGCTACAACGAGACGAGATGGCCCTGAGTTATCGGAAAAGTATCTTTTCAGATGGAGGATATACGATTCTAGAAGCTAGATTCATCCTACAGCCCGGTGATTACTCGGTTATCAAAGAAAAAATGGATGAGTTAACGTACTTGAGAGAGTCTAAGCAACCATTGGAGTATCCTTCTTGCGGAAGCGTATTTAAACGGCCGCCTAATCGCTTTGCGGGTCAATTAATTCAAGAGAGTGGATTACAAGGCGTGAGAATCGGTGGAGCCGAAGTATCCACGAAACACGCTGGATTTATCGTCAATGTAGACCATGCTACCGCAAGTGATTACATTGGTCTAGTTCATCATGTGAGAGATACCGTTAAAGCTAAGTTTGATATTGAGCTGGAGACAGAAGTGAGATTTATTGGTGAAGAACTATAGCCTTAATTCTCTCAAACCCGAATATGGAGAAATAATGAGTATTCGGAGGGGTGCATAGTCTACTGCACATTAAGTTGTATTTTTCATTCTAAGTTATATTCCATAGGAAATGAAACAAGCTGATATTCTGTAGAGCACAGATATCAGCTTGTGGTTTGAAGAACCTTAAATTATACAATTCCCATCGTCACAGCTGTTTCCAGCATCCCCAACCATCTGAATCGGTTGAGCTTCATTCCACGCTGTACGAAGTGCATTAAGGAACACATCTACAGATTGAGCACCAGACACAGCATATTTACTGCTTACCAGAACAAAAGGAACACCTGAGATTTGAAGAGCACGCGCTTGGTTCTCATCGGCACGCACCTCATCTGTATACGAGTCGCCTTCTAGAACTGTACGCACTTCCGCTCCGTCTAATCCAGCCTTTACAGCTAACTCTATGAGTGCATTCTGATCACCGACAGGCAATCCTTCGCTGAAATAAGCATGATAGAGTTGTTCGCTTACTTCTTCCACAAGACCCTTGTGCGCCGAGAAGTGGAGCAGGCGATGGGCATCGAACGTATTCCCAGCTTTCATAATATCGAATCGATAATCAAGACCTTCTTGTGCTCCCATACTTGTCATTTGAGCAATCATTTGTTGAACTTCATTCATAGGTCTACCCATCTTTTTGGATAGAGAAGCCATGAATTCACCAGTATGACGTGGTGATGATGGATCAAGTTCGAAGCTACGCCAGATGACCTCAACCTCGTCTTTGTACTCAAATTGAGCCAAAGCTTTCTCGAATCTTTTCTTACCTATATAACAATATGGACATACAATATCAGACCAGAACTCTACTTTCATTGTCATGTTGATCCTCCTTTATTTATCTGTATCTATAATCATAATGATTACAGATACAAAAAGCAACTAACTGATCCAACTTACCATTATTCATTGATATCTTTCATTGACAACTTTTTTTAGATGAACTAAGATTTTGGGATTAAAGCTTAATGGGACAAGAAAAGGTAGGTCTTACTACAATGAAATGGATACATAAATCAGAATGGATGAACTCTAATCATTTTTTTCATAAATCGGTGCTAGGTTCGTTAATCAAATGGATATTCTTCGGTGGGGTAGTTGGTCTGTTAACAGGCAGCGCTTCCGCCATATTCTTGATAAGTCTGGCCTATGTAACGGATGTAAGACTAGCTAATCCATGGTTATTATTTTTATTGCCATTAGGAGGGGCGTTGGTCAGTTATCTGTATCATACCTATGGTCTGAATAGTTCCAAAGGGAATAATCTAATATTTGAACAAGTTCAAGAACGAGAACATGAGCATGTTCCACTACGTATGGCTCCGCTAGTCTTATTCGGAACATTAATAACTCATTTGTTAGGCGGATCGGCAGGGCGAGAGGGTACGGCTGTTCAGATGGGCGGAAGTCTTGCGGATCAATTTGGTCGATGGATTAAAGTGGGTCCCATAGACCGTAAGATTATTCTGATGTGTGGGATTAGTGGAGGATTCGGATCCATATTCGGCACACCGATAGCAGGAGCGGTCTTTGCCCTAGAGGTCATTGTTCTAGGTATGATGCGTTATGACGCATTGATTCCATGTTTTATAGCTAGTTTCACAGGGAATATTGTGGCTATGAAACTATGGGGAATTACGCATACGCAATTTGATATGGGTAGTGTTCCAACACTTACGTTCATGGTTTTATTAAAAGTGATATTGGCGTCCATTTATTTTGGTCTAACGAGTAGGCTCTTTAGTCAGTTAACCCATTTTCTCAAAAAAACATTCGCAAAGTTTATACATAATCCAATGCTCAAGACGGCCGTTGGTGGATTGGTCATTATCATCATGGTATATGTGGTTGGATCTCGGGATTACTTAGGATTGGGAGTCAACTTAATAAGTGATTCTTTCGAGGGGGATGTTCATCCATTTGCTTTCTTTGGGAAACTTCTATTCACATCGGTTACGCTTGGCGCAGGATTCCAAGGTGGTGAAGTGACACCATTATTCGCAATGGGTGCCACACTTGGACATTCATTAGCCGGGGTTCTTCATATGTACGCACCATTTCTGGCTGCGTTAGGATTCATTGCTGTATTTAGCGGGGCAACGAACACTCCTATAGCCTGTTTCCTCATGGGAATCGAGTTATTCGGTTCAGAAGGGGCTGTATTCATGTTCATTGCCTGTGTGGTCAGTTACTTATTCTCTGGACCTACTGGAATCTATACTTCACAACAAATTGGTGTGCCCAAAAACCAACAAAGTCCTTGATTAACTGGCTAAGTCATGTGTCTCTTAGTTTTTTGAGTAATGGTCTGCGAAACTTCTGTAACGTGAAACGTAGTATGAAATAAAAAACAACGGAAAACAAGAGACTATTAATAATCGAGCCTTCGATAAAATTCAATCCCATATGTCCAATTTCATTAAAATTCATAGCAGAATCTGCATAATCAATATCGAGCAGCGGGGAATCAACAATCTCCTCAATGGTTCTTGATGTTGAAGAGAATACATTCATGATAAGTGTCCCCGTTAAATAGTTAAGATAGAATAGAAATGGCCATAATACGGTTCCAAAAGCCCCTGCAACCACGGCTGCAATAAGATTCCCACGAAGTAACCTAGAGAATGCTACAGAAAGAATTAATCCTAGACCAAATGTAGGGAACCAACAGAAATAGAAACCTGCTATAAAACCAATGGCTATTTGATGATCTGATTTTTGAATTCTAAGTAATCTTAAACAATTATATTTTAAATTCCGTAGAATATTCAATTTCATTATTATAATTCCTTTATTTAGGTTATTGTAATTCGAGTTAATTCTATCATTTACACTGTATTTATAAAAGAGTTGATCAGATTTTGTCGAATTTCGGGTTCTGTGCAGCCTATTCTTCATTTCTCTTTTTAGAATCCAGAATGCGTTTATACGTTTCGATAGCTAGTGCGCGTGAACGCTTAAGATCTACAAGAGACTCAGGCTGTGGAAGGTGAATTTCCTTGCTGGAGAGATGTGCTAACTCAGGCATCCATCTTCTAATATAGATCCCATTGGGATCATGCGTCTGGGATTGCGTGACTGGATTCATCACTCGAAAGTACGGAGAAGAATCATACCCAAGGGAAGAACTCCAGAGCCAACCACCCCGGTTTAATACATTATCATAATCCCTTAATTTCAGACGGAAATAGCGTTCACCATAAATAAAAGGGCATCCAAGATTTTTGGTTAAAAACATCGCTGTGATCATCCTTAGCCTATTAGGCATCCATCCAGTTGCATTCAGTTGTCTCATCGCAGCATCTATGAGTGGAATTCCTGTATGACCTGTAGACCAAGAGTGGAAATGTTGGGTACTAAGTTCCGAGAAGTCAAACTGATTCTCATAGCTGAAATAGTCTGGATTCAATCGGGATTGGTATATATAGAAGTCTCGCCACGCAAGTTGTCTTAACCACGATTCACCATCGACCTCAGAATCCATCAGTTTATCGTATACATCCCGAACGGACAATGCTCCTACATTCAAATGTCGGCTTAATTGACTTGTTCCATCTATTGCATATTGATCACGATGGTTGGAGTAATGCTGTACCCCCTCATCAAGAAAAATTTCAAGACACGCAATAGGCATCTCATGATTCGAATCTGAAACATCATTCTTATGTTCTTCCAATAAACTATGTATCTCTCCCGATATAGGGAACGCACTTGAAATAGGGTTGGCAATTTCTACAGTTTGTAAATCTTTAAGTTTCGCAGTAAAAGACGGTCTTGGTCGTTCTTCCATATACGTTCGCAACCGTCGGTAGAACGGCGTGAATACCTTGTATGGTTCAGCTCGTCCACTCCAATCCACGAAATCGTGCAGATCTACAAGCATTCCGTCATCATAGGAAGTTAACTTAACCCCGTGTGAAGTAGCCGTATTTTGTAATTCCAGATCTCTTTTTAGAGCGTAGGGCGTATAGTCAGCATGAATGATAATCTCATCAATGGGATGATGTGATAAGAGTTGATCTACGATCTGCGTGGGGTTACCATATAAAACATGAAGGTGTTTGCCATGATTAGTGTACTGTTGCTGAAGCACAGCGACATGTTGAAGGAAATTAGCTCCGCTGTGTTCTGTCGCTCTATCATCACTTAGTAGAAAGGGGTCTAGAATGAATACATGTAGGCTTGGTGCTTGGGCGAAGCGAATAGCATCGAATGCAGGTAGATGGTCGACTCTTAGATCTTTACGATGGATGAATAGTATCATAGATACAACACCCTTTCTGGTGTAGTTTGAATTCATTATATCATGTGTGAACTAGATCATTTTCAAAGAATAAGGAATAATAGCTGTTCATGTGCAACATTTGGTAGGACTTCTCCGTCTAGGGATATATAGGCAAGAAAAAAGGAAAGAATATGTACAAAATCAGGTAATTCTATTGGAGGAATAATTTATGACAAACAAAAAAATGTTCAAAGTATTAACGACAGCAACAATTCTAGCATTGGCAGTTATGCCAGTGGGTGCAAGTGCACAAGATCTATCACCAAATCCAACTAAAGTGGGGCACGAGCTTATTCAAAAGCAAATGGTCTTAGGAACAATGGGACAAATCACAGATTTCGTAAATGATAAGACTGGTAAATTCATCACGGTAACGGGTCGTGGGTTAAGCACAGCAGATCAAAATGAGATCGTGTTATCTATTACCAAAGATACTAAGATTATAGATTCTAAAGGTAAAAGAGTTGCATTGAAAACGATTATAGATGAGAAGAAAGGGGTTAAAGCATTCTACGGCCCTATCTTAACAAAAAGTATTCCAGCACGTGGAACAGCATTAACGCTTGTCGTTCAAGATTATAGTTATGCAGCAATTGACGGAGTTGTATCCGAATTGACGGACACTGGTATTATTGTAGATGGTAAGAATATTTATTCATCTTTTGATGATACGATGGTATTACATTTCGCTAAAAATGTTAAAATCAAGGATGAGAATGGTAAGGCTATGAAATCAAGTGATATCCAAAAGGGAATGAGTGTTAAAGCATTCTATGGTCCTGCGGTTACTATGAGCATTCCAGCTCAATCGACAACGAACTATATTGTTGTTAATACAGCAATTGAAGAATCGGATGAAGATTCAGTGGAAGAAACTGTGCCAGGTACGAACGGAATTATCACGAATGTGAAAGATAACATGTATACTGTGATCGGTGGACCAACAGCACAAGGTGGCATAGATTATGTTATTCTAACTGTAGATGAGAAGACTGAAATTGTCTCAGAAGATGGTAAGAAATTAACTAAGGATGCATTAAAAGCGGATGTTCGTGTTGATGCATACTATAGCCCAGTGATGACCGCGATATTCCCAGCTCAGACACATGCTGATAAAGTGGTTGTCAAAACGAAAGAAACAAACAAAGTAGAAGGAACAATTGTTGCTTCAGAAGACTTAGCTAATGATCAAGTGTATGTACAGGTAGGGGACAAGATGAATCCACAACAAGATGTTATCCTGAACATCTCCAAAGATACAAAAGTTGTATCCTTGTTCGGTGGATCCCCTGATTTGAAATCGGGAATGAAGGTGATGGTCTATCATTCATCCATGATGACTAAATCGATTCCTAGCATAGCGAACGCAGAACTCGTAGTCATTACTAATGATGATCAAGCTATACAACCTAAATAATAAGCATGTGATTGTAACGGTATGAACTAACTTAAAGTAGCCGATCTCAATTGAGATCGGCTGTTTTGTCTGTTCATTCTTATGACGACTTATTTGATTCGCTTAAATACATTGATTGTTAACAACAACGCCGATGCAATAACCATTAATCCTCCCACAGAGGCAATCGGAATTCCAATTGCATGGTTATCCGTTGTGAAGATGATCATGCTGATAATAAGTAGCGGTAACCCGATCATATGCAACCAATATTGTACAGTTGCGAGTTGCGTCTTTCCGGCTTCTGGGTAGGCCTTATAGATGAGTCCGACAATCCCGAGAGAGGCCCAACCTACTAAATTAATATGTGCATGAACGGATGTGAATTCGAACTTTTCTAGAATTCCTATGGTTAAACCCAATGCCGTACCGATGAAGAAATAAATAGCAGCAGCTTTTATAAACCGTGCACTCATGAACATCCTCCTTTGAATTGGAAACAGATCGAATACGCTTTATAACTATTCATTCACAAATCAATTTATCCCGAATTCAAAATAGATTTCTTCGCAAATATTGAAAATTAAAACGGATCATGATATTATACTGAATGAACGTTCAGTATAAGTCCGAGCTAATGTGATATATTAACCATGGAATCGGAGTGGAAGTATATGAACAAGAAGCAACTGCAAAGTGAAAATACTAAAAAAAGGATTACAGACGCGGCAAGATGCCTGTTTGCACAAAAAGGCTATAAGGCAACTTCCATTGAAGATATAGTAAGTGCAACCGGTAGCAGTAAAGGGAATATTTATTATCATTTTAAAAGTAAAGAAGGGTTAATCCTCTGTTTACTTAATGAATGGGAGCAAGATTGGGATCAAAAATGGAAGGAAAGGGAACCATCATACGCAACAACGACGGAAAAGATGTATGGAATTGCTGAGCAAATGGTACTTGAAGATTTAAACCATCCATTAACCAAGGCAGCAAATGAGTTCTTACATAACGAGGACAAGGCAAACGATGTGGAAGAACGAATAGCAGAAATGGTGACAGGGCATCTTACTTTTTATCAGAGCATATTCCAGCAAGGAATAGATAAAGGGGAATTTAAGGCAATGGATGTGAAGGGGCTTTCGGTTATATTCGAAGCATTGACCGTAGGGCTTAGCCAGATGTCTCAACAATTGAACCAAAAGGATGCACTCGAGTTATATCGATTAGCGATTAAGGTGTTCCTGCAAGGGATTGTAACAGATTCCATCTGATTTACGATTAAATAGTAACACATTATAATTCAACTAGAAGAACAGGAATTTCGGGGGATAGTTATGTCATTATTATTAAGAAATAGAGGAGCGCTATTGCTTCTAATGTTTAACATATTTCTGGTCTTTACAGGAATAGGTCTTGTCGTTCCAATCATGCCAACTTACATGACGGAACTCCAGATCAGTGGTAGTACAGTCGGTATGTTAGTTGCCGCATTCTCACTTACACAGTTATTATTCTCACCTTTAGCCGGTAGATTATCGGATTCTATGGGTCGCAAGAAGATTATCGTTGCGGGGATGGTTGTTTTTGCAGTATCGGAAGGTTTATTTGGAGCGGTTAGCTCGACTTACCTTTTGTTTGCGGCTAGATTTATGGGTGGTATTGGTGCAGCACTGATTATGCCTTCCGTTATGGCTTATACCGCAGACGTCACTTCAACTGACGAAAGAGCTAAGGGTATGGGATTCATTACAGCCGCGATAACTACGGGATTCATTATTGGTCCTGGAATTGGAGGGATTCTGGCAGAGTACGGCATTCGTGTACCTTTCTTTGCAGCGGCAATTGCTGGCGGGATAGCATCCATCATCACGGCTCTGATTCTTCCTGAATCATTACCTTCTGAGAAACGTAAAGCTCGCACGCAAGAAGTGAAGCAAAGCTTGATCATTCAGTTAGCGCGTTCTTACCGTGAACCATACTTCCTAAGTCTATTCATTGTTTTCGTATCTTCGTTCGGATTAGCGAACTATGAGACCGTATTTGGATTGTTTGTAGATCACAAGTTCGGATTCACACCCAAAGATATCGCTTATATTATAACATTCGGATCGATATCGGGTGCTGTAGTGCAAGCGACGATGTTTGGATGGATATTGAATAAATTTGGCGATAGAAATGTAATCTCTTTTAGCCTGCTGATGTCTGGAATCTTCGTATTCTTAACACTATTTGTGCACAAATATTGGTTAATTCTTGTGGTTACCTTTATTGTGTTCTTAGCGATGGATGTATTGCGTCCAGCCATAAGTACGCAAATGTCCAAAGTAGCTCCTCATCAACAAGGTTATGTTGCAGGCCTCAACTCAGCATACACGAGTCTTGGGAACATCATGGGACCCATTGTTGCAGGATTCTTATTTGATATTAACATCAACTATCCATATGTATGTGCGGCAATCATTCTAGTGTTAAGTTTCTTTTTATCGATGGTTGCCAAAAGAAGTCAGGTCGTTGAATCTATAGGTTGAATGAATTTTGGAGACACTTATTTCATGGGTGTCTCTTTTTTGTGTTGACATAAATCAGGATTATCCGTATAATCCAAGTAATTAGGTCGGATTAGTAAATAATCAAATATATTTAACTATATCTGTAAAAGGGGATCAACCAATGGCTATTCAAACATTTACAGCAACTGCGGAATTACAAGAAGGAGTACAAGTCAAAGCAACCTCAAGAGATTTCGAATTAACGATTGACGAGCCGAAGAGCATGGGTGGAACAGATACGGGTATGAACCCAGTGGAGGTACTGCTTGCTTCTCTTGGTGCTTGCCAGTCTATTGTAGCTAGAATCTATGCACCAAAGTTTGGTGTAACGCTGGATGCATTCAGTGTGGATGTTGAAGGTGATCTGGATCTTGATGGATTCTTTGATAAGGCGGATGTTCGTTCTGGATATACTGATATCCGATACACATTCCGGATCAAAACGGATTCGCCTAAGGAAAAGGTTGAGGAGTTTGTCCATTTCTTAGAGAGTAAGTGCCCCGTTGGTGATTCGTTGGCGAATCCCGTTAATCTTAAATTAAACAAGATTATTATCGAAAACTAATAAGAATTGAGTAGTTTATATCCAAGACCGAATATTCTCCATAGTGGAGATATTTGGTCTTTTTTTTGTTCTGTTTTCTCGACACAAGATAATCTTCTTCTCGAAAATATAATATTATCCCTATTCAACCACATAAATTTCGGTATGGATTCGCTTTTTGAATCGGACATATGATTGAAAATTTTTTTATAATACGACGAATTCGTTTTAAGTTAAATGTAATCTGGTATTGATTTACTAACGTCATTTTCATTCGCTCCTATTATTGTTTTTCTCATTGTAAACAAAAAAAACCAATAAGATGACCTTTTTCAAGTGTCTATCTTACTGGGTACATTTTACCTTAAGATTACTCCATTCTATTACTAGAGACTTGTGAAATCAACTAGACTAAAGAATAACATCGAAGTTAATGAGCTGAATGATTTGCTCTTGAATCCCGATGGTTAGTACTCCATAAGACTAGAACGAATGCAAACAAACTAACCAATGCAATGATTGAATTATACATAAATACATGACGAATGCCAAAGCTGGTTGTTGCGATTCCGCCGGCAAAGCTTCCAATAATACGTGCAACTCCTAGATTCATAAGACCGTTCAGCGTCTGACCACTTGCTTTTAGCTCCTTGGGTACTTCTTTATTAATATAGGTGGCCATAGTCACAGCAAGTACGATAAAGATGAGTCCATGCAAAGCCTGAACAGGCAGCACCCAAATCGGCGCATCGATGATCGAGAAGAGAAACCAACGTAACGCTGTAAATACAGCTGCTGCTAATAATATATAGGGAATCTTCACGCGCTTGAAAATTTTATCAGCAAATAATAAGAATGGTACTTCACTTAATGATGAAATAACCATGGACCAGCCTAGCAATACATTATCTCCACCAAGCTCTCTGAAATACATTGGGAAGAAGGCATAATAGTACCCTAGAGTGATTTGTAGTATGAAGTTGAATCCGAAATAGATCATCAACATACGATTCTTAAAGAGAACCGTAATTGATACTTTGTGTCCATGTGTTTGATGCCCTTCAACAGTTGGGAACTTCAGAACGAGTAGGAAAGCGACAACGATAATGCTGAAATACACGATAAACATGGAGCTGATATGGTCCTTGGAAATAATCCCGAACACAAGTGACATCACAGCAAACCCGAATGTACCACCCATACGAATATGTCCGAACTTACCTATTTTATGCTTGTCTATTGCCTCAAGCGTAATCGTATCACTTATAGCAAAGATGGAAGTCTGGAAAAAAGTGAAGATGCTAATGATCAACAATAGATATGTAAACTGGTTCGACAATGGATACAACAGGATCGTAATTCCACAGCCAGTCAATAAGAAGAGTAAAATGGAATTTTTTGTTTGGGCACGATCTCCGAGCGCACCCCAGAGTGGCTGAGCCAATATAGCGACGAATGGACCTAGACTGAGTAGAGTGCCAATTTGCAAGGCTGAATAGCCAATATCCTGGAAATATAGAGGTAGAAACGTCCCATAGACGGCATTCCCAGCGTAAATAAATACATAGAAGAATAAAAAGTAACGTAAACTCATTTTCACAGACTGACTGTTATTCATTAGGGCACACACCTTATAAGGAATAGATATAATCTTACATTATACGAAATGTTGTCGCGAAATAACAGCCTTATGTCGAAATTAATAGTGGATACATACATCAGAAGCTCTTCGCACTAATGGATCGAAAATTATTGCCATACTTGAAAATATTTTCCAACACTATGCTTTTGGTAATGGGTTACAAAGAAATAAGTGTGGTTTGGTCACTGTACTAATTCAATTTTGGGGAGGTACTCCTTTTGCTATGCCTTATAATGCTAGTCGTAGCAAGGATTATCTATGTTACTCAAACCATACGAGCAACTGTCTTGACAACTACCGTGATTCAAACTCATCCATAGAACTAAATTAAAGAGCCCACGTTTAGCGCGCGGACTCTTTAAACTTAATCATTCCCCAGTAGCCACCGGATTCTCCTCATAACTAATCCAGTCGCTCCAGCTTCCCGCATACAATTTCACGTTAGAATAACCAACCTCGTGTAGTCCCAGAATGTTCGGACAGGCTGTGACACCCGAACCACAATAGACGATGATTTCCTGGTCTTTGGGTATATCTTTGAAATGTGTTTGAAGTTCATCCTTTGACTTCCAACTGCCATTATCCAACTTCATCTCTTTCCAGAACTTGTTGATGGCACTTGGAATATGACCCGCGACTGGATCAATGGGTTCTTCGAGTCCTAAATAACGGTTCGTTTCCCGAGAATCGATTATGATGGAGGTACGATTTAGCGAAGCCTTTCTGACATCTTCCATGGATACAACAAGATCGTGTTGAATATGTGGCGTGAACGTCTGGGGTATTCTAATCGGTTGCGTATCACTCACTGGGTATTGGGATTGTTTCCATGAGCTGAACCCTTCATTCATGACATATGCTGAAGAGTGTCCTACATATTGAAGTAGCCACCATAGACGAGAGGCCATAGCACCACCTTGATCGTCATAGATTACAATGCGAGAATCGTTATTAACACCTATTTGCTCAAGGGTTCTAATGAATTTATGTATATCTGGTAATGGATGTCTCCCCCCATGTTGTGTTACTGGACTAGATAGGTCCTTTTCCAGATCAAGATAAACGGCACCTGGAATATGTTCTGCCTCGTAAGCTATGCGTCCCGCTTCTTGTTGTCCCATCACGAACCGACAATCGATAATGATTAGATCGGGTTCGTACAAGCGAGCAAGTAACCATTGTTTTGAAATAATAAAATTCATTGTTGTACACCGCCTTCATACCGTATTATTATAAATAGTATCAGAAATAGGGTATGATCATCAAATGAAGTGACGCTAGCTAATTCAATTATAGGAGGTTCAATCTTATGATAACTAACTTACAATCGACAACAACACTATCCAATGGCGTTAAGATGCCTTGGTTCGGATTAGGTGTATACAAAGCATCAGATGGGGCAGAAGTGATACAAGCAGTCACAACAGCGATCAAGAATGGTTATCGAAGTATCGATACGGCAGCTATTTATGAGAATGAAGAAGGTGTAGGTCAAGCATTACGTGAAGTGATGCAAGATCAAGGAATACGCAGGGATGAATTGTTCATTACATCTAAAGTGTGGAATGATGATCAAGGATATGAATCTACGTTGGATGCGTTCGACAAGACGATGACTAAATTAGGCCTGGAGCAGTTGGATCTATATCTTATACACTGGCCAGTGAAACACAAGTATAAAGACACTTGGAGAGCTCTGGAGAAACTGTATCAAGATGGACGTATTCGTGCTATTGGTGTCAGTAACTTCCACGTGCATCATCTGAATGATCTGCTACAAGATGCTCATATTAAGCCAATGGTCAATCAAGTGGAATATCATCCACGATTAGCTCAACATGAATTACACTCATACTGTAAGCAACATGGTATTCAATTAGAAGCGTGGTCACCTCTGATGCAAGGTAGACTTTTAGATAACGCAACACTACAAGAAATCGCACAAAAACATGGTAAGACCGTTGCACAAGTTATTTTACGTTGGGATATACAGAATCAGGTTGTGACGATACCTAAATCCATTACGAAAGAGCGTATCATAGAAAATGCTGATATTTTTGACTTTCAACTGTCATCGGAAGATATGAGAATGATCGAAGGAATGAATGAGGATCTTAGAGTAGGTACGAATCCCGAACAGTTTGATGTATAAATGCGATTAGAATGGAGATAACAATGTGAAGCGAATTGCAATCATTTCTGATATACATGGGAATATGCCCGCGTTGGAGTCTGTGCTCGAAGATATCGCGAAACGTCAGGTTACGAGCATATATTGTCTAGGCGATCTGATTGGAAAAGGACCTAGTTCTGATCTTGTTGTAGATACGATTAGAACCCATTGTGAGCGTGTCGTTCGTGGTAACTGGGATGACTTCATTTCAAAGGAAAGTGAATGGGATGTCATTCATTGGCATCAAGCTGTATTGGGTAAAGACCGACTTCAATATTTAGATCAGCTGCCTTTCTCTATTGAATTTATGATGAGCGGTAAGTTCATAAGACTATTCCATGCATCACCTAGAAGTGTATATGAACGAGTTCAACCATGGGACGATCAAGAACGAAGAGAATCATTGTTCGAGAGTTCAGAGCTATGCGAACAACTTAGACCTGCGGATGTTGTTGCCTATGGAGATATTCACAATGCGTACATGCAGCATATCCATGGCAAGACATTAATAAATGTGGGGAGTGTGGGAAATCCATTGGATATGACGCAAGCATCTTATGTCATCTTGGAAGGGGATGAGAATAACGTATCCGAAGCTCCATTGAATATTCAGTTTGTTAGAGTTCCCTATAACATTGAACTAGCTATCAAACAAGCCGAGGCAACAGATATGCCTCATCTTGAACAGTACATGAAAGAGCTCAGAACGGGTATATATAGAGGCTTGTAATTATGCATGAGCTCGACACACATGTAGTAAAGACCCTGTGATCATCGATCCACAGGGTCTTTATGGTATGTACCTATTAATCCTTGATGTATAGGTAGACAACAAAAGCTATAATAGAAGCAATGGTCACGACTACGTAAAAGATAGAAAGACTGGTTAGATTTCGTTTTGTTTTCTGACGGTAATCAGAGTTCGCTTGTTTGTTTGCCTTGGAGTAGCCTACCATGAATGTACCAACACCACCGATTAAAGCTACAATGATTATAATGATATATAGAATTGAATATGGCATCTGAACACCACCCTAATTAGATTATAATTATTTTATCATAATTTTAAGTAACATATGTCAGTAATTTTATTATGAAGGGAATGAAGCGGAATTTATTTAGCCCAACAAAACTATTACAAAATTGAAAGACAATTAATCAATATGGAACAATCCACTGTCGTACATGATCGAATGATGTATTTATACGAGGATAAAGTCATAACGCACTATCGCTCTTTTCCCATAGAAGAAGTATTTGATATGTCTTACCGTAGAATGGGGGACAACGAAGGATTGTTATATCTTCATACCAACCAAGGGGTATTCCCATATTCTATTCGAGATAATCCAAGAGATTTTATTAGAACATTCAAGTCTCTTACATGATGTGCAATGAAATAGGAGAGTGAAATGATGAGAAAAATATTAGTCGCAGATGATGATGCTAGTATACGTACGTTATTAAGACATGTGTTAACGCGAGAGGGTTATCATGTGTTTGAAGTTGCTGATGGTAGAGAAGCCATGCAAATGATGGAGGGTACAACGGTAGATTTGGCTATTGTTGATGTGATGATGCCGCATGTGGATGGACTTGAACTATGTGAACATATACGTGAAACCTATGATATTCCTATTATATTACTTACAGCACGCCAGCAGCTAAGTGATAAAGAACAGGGTTATTTAAAAGGCACAGACGACTATGTGACCAAGCCCTTCGAACCCGAGGAGCTACTCTTTCGGATCTCAGCATTATTTCGTCGATATTCCATCGCATCACAGGATACGATCCGTCTTAATCGAGTGTTGATTGATCGCAAGAATTACGAGATTACCGTTGGACAAGAGACCATCTTGTTACCCGGCAAAGAATTCGAGTTGTTATCTCAATTAGCGCAATATCCTGGTAGGTTGTTCTCGCGAAGTGAATTGATAGAACTTGTGTGGGGTATCGATTATCAAGGCGATGATCGTACGGTAGATGTTCACATCAAGCGACTGCGAGAGCGATTTGTAGATTACCAGAATGATTTCAACATTCGTACTGTGCGAGGTATTGGATATAAAATAGAGGTAACCACCGCATGAAGTCCATGTATATGCGTATGTGTCTCGTCTTTTGTTCAACGATTCTAATCGGCAGTATATTTGGTTTCGTTATTACGAATAAATATTATCATATCCAAATAAAACCTTTAAATGATGCTAAACTAACAGAAATGGCTCTTCAATTACAGCAGTTCGTCGAAACACACCCTGAAGCGCTTGATGACTATTTAGAAAGCGTAGCTATGCTGGGTTACAAAATCTATCTGAGTAATAATCAAGGGGAAGAGAAACTCTACGGCAGACCTTTTAAAAAAATGGATTTGAAAGTGGAAGATTTGAACAAGGTTCTGAATGGTCAGATTTATCATGGCGTAGCAGAATTTCCGAGCGAATTGTTTATTACGGGTTTCTTTGATAATCAATTGCGAAATAGTATTGGTGTACCCATTCAAATGAATAACGAGCGTTATGCGTTATTTATCCGTCCAGATGCCCAAATCCAATTCGGAGAGCTCCGCGTCTTTATTGTATTACTCATTGGAGTTACCCTTTTACTATGTTTGGGATTCGTAGTCATAAGCTCACTTCATATCGTTAGACCCATAACGAAACTGACCATGGCAACGAAGAGTATCGTGAGGGGGCAATATGATATTAAGCTTAATACGTTTCGCAAAGATGAGATTGGTCAATTAGCAACAGATTTTATGACAATGAGTCAGGAATTGAAGCGTACGGAACGTTCACGTCAAGAGTTCGTTGCTAATGTATCACATGAGATTGAATCGCCACTTACTTCTATTCAAGGGTTCGCACACACACTGAAGGATACGACATTATCGGATGAACAGCGCATTCATTATCTTTCTATTATTGAAAAAGAAAGTCAGCGCTTATCCATGCTCAGTAAACAGTTGCTGACGTTATCTACTCTGGATTATGACGACCACGCGCTACAAGTGAAAGAAATTGATCTTCGATCACAACTTCGCAAAGTCGTGCAAATTCTGGAATGGAAGCTTGCGGAGAAACAATTAGCATTACGTCTCAACTTACAGGACATGACGATCTATGGGGATTCAAATATGTTATATCAGGTGTGGATGAATCTACTGACGAATGCCATTAAATATACATCGGAGGGTGGAACAATCACAATCTCTGCGAATATAGACAATAAACATTGTGTCGTATCTGTCTCCGATACTGGTGAAGGTATTCCCGCCGAAGATCTTCCGCTTATCTACGAACGGTTCTATAAAGTAGACAAAGCAAGAACGGCTGAAACACACAGTACAGGGTTAGGTCTATCGATTGTGCAAAAAATTATTCATTCACATGAAGGAAGTATTGAAGTATCTAGTATTGTTGGAGAAGGAACGACATTTACGGTCAGATTACCGATATTGTAATTTGTTATTCATTCTCCGTTCACACTCATCTTCTAAACTAGGGTTATACAGATTAGAAGGAGTGATAATATGTTTTTAGCACTAAGAGAATTAAGACATTCCAAAGCTAGATATACATTAATTATGGTGATCATGTTGTTGGTCTCGTTCTTAGTCCTATTCGTAACGGGATTAGCCAAAGGATTGGCATACGCTAACATATCAGCGATTGAGAATATGCCGACCAACCATTATGTCGTCCAGGGTGATGCTGAGCATAAGTTCAGACGATCTCAGTTAAATGAAACGAATCTGTTGGATGTTCGTGCTATCACTGGCGATGAGAATGCAACACCACTCAATATTCAGATGAGTACCGTTACAGCGGTTGATCAGGATGTGAAATTGGATGTCACCTTCTTCGCAGTGGATATGAAAGGACTTATCGCACCATCGGTTGTTCTAGGTGAAGAGATCACCAACGATGCAACAGGACAAGTCATAGTTGACCGACAGCTAGAAGAATCAGGTGTCACCATTGGCAGTATGATACGTGATCAACAGACTGGACTCGAATGGAGCGTAGCTGGTTTTGTAGAGAACAACTCATACAGTCATACACCAGTCGTATATATGAATCAACAGGAATGGAATTCAATGACTATGGGTGCTGGACAGGGCGCTGAATCTATAGATTCTCAAACGTTTAACATCATAGCCCTTGATGCAACATCAGAACAAGTAGATCAATTACAAGCGAAACTCACAGATGTAGATGTTATTACACAAAAAGAAGCGATTGCAAGTATTCCAGGTTATGCAGAAGAGCAAGGCTCTCTGATGATGATGATTGTCTTTTTATTCGTAATATCTGGATTCGTCTTAGCTGTATTCTTCTATGTCATTACGATACAGAAGACAAGTCAGTTCGGAATTCTAAAAGCGATGGGAACTCAAACGAATTATTTAGCGCGCAGTGTGCTCGGTCAAGTATTCCTATTATCCATTGTTAGCATAGGTATAAGTCTCATTCTAATTAACATTGTTACTATGGTCATGCCAGAATCCATGCCATTTCGATTAAGTTTCTCTACGATGCTATTAACGAGTGGCTTGTTTATAGCGATGTCCCTCATTGGATCTCTAATTTCAGTATTAAAAGTAGCCAAAGTAGATGCATTAGAAGCTATTGGGAGGGTTGGAGCATGACAACTAAATTAGAAATGAAACAAGTAACCAAGACCTTTGGAGATGGTGACTCAACACTGTCCGTACTGAATAATTTGAACCTAAAAGTGAACGAAGGTGAATTTGTAGCCATATTAGGACCATCAGGTTCAGGGAAGAGCACGTTTCTGTCTACTGCAGGTGCGCTATTAAGTCCAACAAGCGGCGAGATTCTAATCGATGGTCAATCCGTTGTTCATAAAGATAAAGCAGAACTCACGCAATTCCGCTTGGATAAGATCGGATTTATGTTTCAAAGTGCACAATTAATTCCTTACATGAAAGTAGAAGAACAATTATTGTATGTCGGTAAAATTGCAAAGTTAAACGCAGCTGTTGCTAAAAAAAGAGCATCCTATCTACTGAAAAGACTGGGTATCTGGGAACGTCGAGGTCAGTATCCTGAGAAACTATCGGGTGGTGAGAAGCAACGTGTTGCCATAGCCCGAGCATGGATGAACGATCCAGCGATTATCTTCGCTGATGAGCCTACGGCAAGCCTAGATTTCAATCGTGGTAAGGAAGTCGTTCAAATGTTGGCAGAAGAAGTCAAAAGAGACGGCAAAGCAGCGGTGATGGTTACACATGATGAGCGTATGCTGGAATGGTGTGATCGGGTACTCTATTTGGAAGATGGCATTCTAGTGGAGAAATAATACTCGGTTTAAGTGATAGAGAAGTAAGCCTTGATTATTCGAGGCTTATTTTCTTTGAACTTGCCGATGAAATGTTAGCATGTTACGATAGATGGAACAGTCGATCCTTTTTATTATCACAAGGTGACCTGTTTCAAGCATTATAATCAAATAAGAAGCTGAGGTGATTGTTCAATGAAAGACGGATTAGCGGAAGCTCTAAACAAACAGATGAATTTCGAATTTTATTCAGCTCATGTCTATCTCGCAATGGCGGCATATTGTTCAGCAAAAAGTCTGGACGGATTTGCAAATTTCTATATGGTTCAGGCAGAAGAAGAACGATTTCATGGAATGAAAATATATAAATTCATTAATGATCGAGGGCTACGTGCAACATTAGAAGCTCTCCCAGAACCAAAGAATGAGTACACATCCATGCTTGATGTATTTGAACATGGATACGCCCATGAGAAGCAGAATACAAGTAGATTCTATGATTTGGCTGACTTAGCAACGAATGAACGTGAGCATGCCACAATTTACTTTTTGAAATGGTTCATCGATGAGCAGGTTGAAGAAGAAGCCCTCTTTGACAATATTATTCAGAAGTTAAAACGTATTGAGAATGATAGCAACGCTTTCTACATGCTAGATGCAGAGTTCGCATCAAGATCATTCACACCACCTACGGATTAGAAATACACGGTGATCAATAGATGGAATAGAAAGGCTCCCCGATGATAAATCGTAGGAGTCTTTCCTCATGTTCTAATGATAATACATAGGAAAAATACGATAACTTGTCTGAAATGACATAATCATATAAAATTCTCTTCATACCCAAGGGAAACGAATTAGATATAAAAGGGGAAATGGATTGTGACGGAAGAACAAGCTTTACATGCGATGATAGAGGTCACTGGAATTCCAGCGGATTTACTTATTATGGATTCTCAAAGCTACGAAGGATGTTATATATATATTTCTAACTTATCTCAAAAGACCTATTATGTTGAAAGTAATCACAAAATGAAAGGTTATACTGAAGAGGAAATGAAAGATATTAAAATCATTGGAGAATATGAAGAATTATGTGTTTATGAAATGACGCCATGGTGGCAAGAACTGCTATAATTGAAGTAGTATGCTAAGTATGACCGTCACATTCGCTTTGTATTTCACATCATAAATGATACCATAAGGAGCGTAATTGTTGCTATGTCGATCAAGATTATTACAGATAGTGGTTCGGATTTACCTGTAGAGTATATAAATAAGTATAATATCTCTATCGTTAATTTGTCTGTTCATTTTGCTAATGAGAGTATGCCAGCAGATATGAATGCCGAGACCTTTTACACCAAAATGAGGGAATCCAAAGATTTACCTACAACGGCAAGTCCAAGTCCACAGGACTTTCTTGAAAAGTTCAAAGAAGTACAGCAAGGAACGGATATCTTGGTTATCTGCATGTCCTCTAATATTAGCAGTACATATCAGGCAGCTGTGATTGCAAAAGAAATGTATGTTGAAGAAGGATATACGAATGTTATTGAGGTATTAGATTCCAAGACTTTCTCTGGTGGATTATCATTGGTTGTTGGCATGGCAGCTAAATGGTCGCAGACCTGTTCCAATTTATCTGAGTTAAAAGATAAGGTAGTTCATCAGATAAAGGACGTAAAAGCTTACTTCACATTAGAGACCTTAGATAATGTCATCCGAGGAGGGCGACTTAATCGATTGTCGGGTGCAGTTGCATCGATGCTTAATATCAAGTTACTTCTAAAGATTAGTGAAGAAGGCACAGTCGATGTTATAGAAAAGACGCGTGGATTGCAAAAAGCGATGACAACCTTATTATCTCGTTTAGATGAGAAACAACATGATTATGAAACGGCGGTTATAGCTATCGTTCATAGTAATTGCGAGAAGCGTGCCGTTGAGATTAAAGAACGTATTTTAGAGAAACATCCATTCAAAGAAGTAATGTTCTCCAATATGGGCCCTATTATGGGAACCTATGCAGGCGAAGGTGGAATCGGCATCGCATTTTAATTTGATCATTCTGGGGGAGAACATTTGACGAAATTAAGTAGATTCATAAGATTATGTATTGGAATCATCCTATTGTTGCTTATCATTTATTTGGCATCACTAGTAGATTTTATTTTCAATCCAATACTTTCATTATTTAGCATGATGATTATCGTTCCTTTTCTACTGGCAGGATTCTTTTACTACTTACTTCGTCCTTTGGTAGATGTAATGGAACGCAAGAAGATCCACCGTTCGTTAGCGATACTCATCATTTATGTTGTGATCGCTCTTTGTATTGTCGGTTTCATCATTGGTGTGTGGCCTTCTCTAGCTGCTCAATTAACGAATTTGGTTACCAGCGCCCCAAGCCTCTTCAATTCTTTAGGTCAACAGCTTGAGAAATTGGAGCAGAATAACTTCCTAGCGGCACTTATTCCAGAGAATGCGAATCCAATGTCGCAAATTACTGAATTCTTGAACCAAGGGTTCAATTTATTAACGAATTATGTTTCTGGGTTGTTTTCTTTCTTCTCTAATTTTGCGATCATCCTCTTTACCTTTCCTATCTTTCTATTCTATATGCTTAAAGAAGGTGGGAAGTTCGGTAAAAAGATCGTTAGCTTCTTACCTATACGGTTCCGTAAAGATGGTGTAGATGTGATGTCCGATATCGATCAAGCGCTAAGTGGGTTTATTGTAGGTAGAGTTATTGTGAATGTCTCCCTTGGTGTGCTGATGTATATTGGATTTCTCATTATTGGTCTACCTTATGCTCTCTTGCTTACTGTGATTGCTGTAATACTGAATTTCATACCATTTGTTGGTGCAATATTATCTTCTGTTCCTATTGTCATTATAGGGTTAGTTGAATCACCTTCAGTCGCGATATGGTCGCTAATTATCATTCTAGTGGCTCAACAAATTCAGGATAATATTGTAGCGCCTTATATATTTGGGAAACAATTAGATATCCATCCGTTGACGACGATTATTCTAGTTTTAGCCGGAGCCGATCTATTCGGCATTGTAGGTGTTATTGTTATTATTCCGATGTATATGGTTGTGAAGATTGTAGTCTCTAAGGTGTATATAAGATTCTTTAAGAAGTCTTGGGAAGCGATGTAACTAAGTTAATAACACGAATAAGACCTTTAGGTTATCCTAAGGGTCTTTTTCTGTTGTGCGCCCAGCATGGGCGCTATCTATAGGGTGTGAGTCCCGAATGGCGAAG
>NZ_JBITNB010000038.1:0-23163 GCF_054373195.1 Paenibacillus sp. CMAA1364
AGAAAAGGTCTTCCTTTTTCTATTTATCTATTTACACATAATATTTTACGCTCTCTCGCGATCTTGTACTGATAGATTCTGTGATTGTTTCTCTCTTAATTTATTGATAGATAATTTAATACCCATACCTAACACAACTCCCCCGATGTCAATTTATATGATATTACTCATAGCTAGAAAGACATGAGTACTGTATATATCGGCATAAATCTTGTGTTACATAATATCAAAAATGCGATATAAGCATAAAAAAACAAATATTAGCTGACCCTCGAAAGGATCAGCTAATATTTGTTTCTTGCACCAATGAATACAATATTATTGGTTCTCTAATTCTTCTTTACTGACTAAATTTACTAAAGCGGTTACAGCCTGTTCAGCATCCGCACCATCTGCACTAATATAGACTTCCGTACCAGAGCTGATCGCAAGGCTCATAATTCCCATAATGCTTTTAGCATTTACCTTTTTATCATCTTTTTCCACGAAAACTTCAGACGAGTACTTATTCGCTTCTTGTACGAACAATGCTGCCGGTCTGGCGTGAAGACCGGTCTTCAGACGGACAACTACCGGGTGCTTTGTCATGGAAACTTACCCCCTATTTATAAATCTATTCGCTATACAATCATTTCATATAACTTTATTATAACACTATAACATGAAGGACACTATAATTAAAAATCATCCGTTACGAATCTTGTCTGCCATCTCATCAATTTTGCGCAGACGATGATTCACACCGGATTTACTAACTGCACCCTTGAGCATTTCTCCAACCTCTTTTAGATTCAGATCTGGATGGATTAAACGCACCTCGGCTACTTCTCTTAACTTGTCCGGCAAAGTCTCTAAGCCAACTTCACGTTGTAATAGCTTAATATTATCAATTTGTCTAACTGCTGCACTGATTGTTTTATTCAAATTAGCTGTCTCACAATTCACGATACGATTAACAGAGTTCCTCATGTCTCGCATAATACGTACATCCTCGAATTTGAATAAGGATTGATGTGCACCTATCAGACTTAGGAACTCAATAATCTTCTCGCCCTCTTTAATATACAGGACAAATCCCTTTTTACGTTCTATAAAGCGAGCATTCAGCCGGAATTCATTAGCTAGTTTCACTAATCCTTTACAGTGGTCTTCATACATTGAGTAAATCTCAAGATGATACGATGACCCCTCCGGATTATTTACAGATCCACCAGCCATAAATGCCCCGCGTAGATAGGCACGCTTACAGCATTTCTTACGAATTAGCTCACTATGAATCTCTTGTGTAAATAGGAACCCTTCGGAAACAATATGTAGTTTCTTTAGAATTTCCTGAACACCAACAGGTATGCGTACGATATACACATTATTTTTCTTTAATCTCATCTTTTTACGCACTAGTAATTCGGTATGTGCTTGAAAGTACTTTTTGATTAAGGTATATATTCGTCTTGCTATCGCGGCATTCTCTGTCGATATATCCAAAATAACCTTTTTATTCGACAGTTGAACAGAGCCATTCATGCGAATGAGTGCTGATAATTCAGCTTGCTCACAACATGCCTGTCCTTCAACTCTAGTCAATTCATTTTTTGTCTCCGCCGCAAACGACAAGTGACTCACCTCTCTCGTAAAGTCCAATTTTGTACGAGCTGGTAAATGTGCTGGCTTAGTTTATCTGCATCATGTCGTAGGTATGTCCGAAAGAGTACTAGCGTATCAGCAATTACCTTGTAACCATGTCCTGTCACTTCTTCTAGATCTAATTGAACAGGCTTTGCACCCTTCTCAGCATATTTATCTTGTACTCGGGTTGGAATTTCACCGTTATTGACGATGACATAATCGAACAAATGTACACCAACATGATCATAGATTGCATTCAGGTGATCGTTCACACTGTAGTTATCGGTCTCACCTGGTTGCGTCATGACATTGCACACAAAGATCTTAATCGCTTTAGAGGCACAGACTGCTTCTGCCAGTTTAGGGACTAATAAATTGGGTAAAATACTAGTATATAGACTACCCGGTCCTATCAAAATAGCATCTGCTTGCTGTATCGCTTCAACTGCTTCTGGTAATGGCTCGACTTCGGCTGGATCAAGAAATACACGCTTGATTTTTTTAGCTACGTCAGGAATCTTGGATTCTCCAGTAACGATACTTCCATCTTCCATCTCAGCATGTAGCGTGACAGCAACACCCGCTGCAGGCAGTACTCGACCACGCACAGCAAACACTCTACTTAGTTCTCGTACTGCGGATACAAAGTCACCTGTGATATCCGTCATTCCTGCTAATATTAAGTTACCTAAGCTATGCCCAGCAAGTCCTGAACCACTGCCAAAGCGATAACTTAACATTTGTGATAGTAGCGGTTCAACATCAGCGAGTGCGGTTAATACGTTACGAACATCTCCAGGTGGGGGCATCTGTAATTCACTGCGTAGAATACCTGAACTACCACCATCGTCGGCCACCGTAACAATAGCCGTAATATCCAGGGGTTTTTCTTTTAGCCCACGAAGCATGACGGACAGTCCAGTACCTCCACCCATCACAACAATTCGGGGCCGCGCATTTGTCTGACCTGCTACTTCCATCTCACTTCACCCCGTTAATGCCAGTCACGATCTCGTTCAGAGTCACGATGGATGACCGAGACACGTTCTGTCTCGCCAATGCCCAGCATCTTCCCAAGATACTCAGAAATAGCAACAGAACGATGCTTACCACCTGTGCATCCGACTCCGATCACAACTTGGCTCTTACCTTCTTTATAATACTGTGGGATTAAGAATTGGAGCATATCCAATAACTTCGCCACAAATAATTGTGTTTCAGTCCACTTCATTACATACTCATAGACTTCAGGATCTTGCCCAGTGCGTGGACGAAGTTCATCTACATAATGCGGATTAGGTAAAAACCTCACATCAAATACAAGGTCTGCATCAATAGGGATACCGTACTTGAATCCAAATGATGTAATATTCACAGACATCGTGTTGGGCTCTAAGTGAGAGAATCGAGAGATGATCTTCTCTTTCAGTTGTCCTGGCTTAATACTACTCGTATCGATGATTTGCGTGGCAGAATTCTTTAACTCTTCTAACAACTTACGTTCCAATCGAATACCATCCAGTGGCATTCCCTCGGGAGCTAATGGATGACGTCGACGACTTTCTTTATAGCGTTGCACAAGAACTGAATCCATGGCATCTAGGAACAATATCTCACAACCCATAGTGAAATGTTCTTTGATATAACTCAATGATTCTGACAACGCTGTGAAAAACTCACGTCCACGCAAATCAATCACTAATGCTACTTTGGCGATCTTTCCGTTAGATTGTTCAATAAGCTCTGCGAACTTAGGGATCAACACCGGTGGAAGGTTATCCACGCAGAAGAAGCCAAGATCCTCTAAGCTTTGTACAGCAAGTGTTTTTCCCGCACCCGACATTCCTGTGATGATAATCAGGGTTGCCGTGGCTGGTATAGCTATATCGTTGTCCAGCATCAGCTTTCCCTCCTTTGTCTATGAACGAAGAAGCAGTCCTGCAGCCCCTACGACGCCCGCATCATTCCCTAATATGGCCGGAAGAATGGTCACACCACGTTGTAGCGGATCTGGTGTTAACTTAGCGAACACTTCGCGTATTTCATTGAATAGGATATCTCCCGCATAGGATACACCACCACCAAGAATAAACACTTCAGGATTCAATACAGCTGCAACCATTGCCATCGCTTTACCCAAGTAAAAGGCTGCACGATTCACAATGCGAATAGCAACTTCATCTCCTGCCTTAGCGGCATCAAATACTTCCTTTGCATTCATATGCTCTACGATAGATAATGTTGTACGATCTCCACGCGCTACAGCGTCATTAGCCATACGAATAATCCCCGTTGCTGAAGATACCGTCTCCAAACAACCCTTTTTACCACATCCACATTGAATAGCTTCTAGATCAGGCACAACAGATACATGTCCGATCTCGCCTGCTAATCCTGAGAACCCTTGATAAATTTTACCACTTTGAATGATACCTCCACCTACGCCAGTTCCCAGTGTGACACAGATACAATTATCTACCCCACGTCCCGCACCGCTCCATACTTCTCCTAACGCAGCCACATTGGCATCATTATCTATTTTGATGGGCTTTCCTAGACGCTCTTCTAAGATTGAGCGTATTGGAACATCCTTAAATCCTATGTTGGGTGCAAAGATAATAATCCCCTCAGCAACATTCGTAAAGCCTGCAAACCCCGCCCCTATACCTACAACTTGGTCCCATTGATAAGGAGACTTTTCTACAACTTCATGCACATACTTTACAATGTTATCAATGACGACATTAACACCTTTATCAGTCTCTGTGGGCCCTTCATGTTTAAGCAAAAGATGTCCTTCTTGATTACAAATTCCCACTTTAATCGACGTACCGCCTAAATCCACACCAACATAGATATTTTCAGACATGTTAAAAGCCACCTTTATCTATCTGCAATATTTTTAAACCTATGTACCAACTATAATTCATGCCTACTATATGGTCAAGAGAAGTAAGTTACGAATAGAACGCTTCCGCATAGGATATTCGCTTTATTGATCCTTGTAAAGGATAATAACTTCTACTAATTTGAATTTATAACCTTTTAGACTATTTGCGAAGATCTAGATCACGTGTATAACATTGCCCAATAAAATATAAATCACCTAACCAACAGTTACTTGGTCAGGTGATCTATATTAAACCTCTATTTATTTACCTAGAGACTCGCTCCAGTCATGAACCATATTGCCCTCTATGAATTTCTCTGCATCCATAGCTGCCATACATCCCGTACCTGCTGCAGAGATCGCTTGGCGGTATCGAACATCCTGTACGTCTCCACATGCGAACACACCCGGTATATTGGTCTCTGTCGTGCCTGGCTTAACCATGATGTAACCTATATCATCTGTCGTAATCTGATTGGATAAGAACTGTGTATTAGGCGTATGCCCAATCGCTACGAACACACCATCAGCTTCAATTAACTCTTCTTCATTCGTCTCATTGTTACGTACTTTTAATCCTTTTACCCCATTCCCTTCAGCCACTACTTCTAGCGGGGTACGGTTTAATGACCATAGAACCTTCTCGTTCTCACGAGCACGATCTTGCATGATCTTAGAGGCACGCATTTCCTCACGACGATGGACTAACGTTACGCTTGAACCGAAGCGAGTTAAGAAGTTAGCTTCTTCCATAGCCGAATCACCACCACCAACGACAATAATCTTTTTACCGCGGAAGAAGAATCCATCACATGTCGCACACGTACTAACACCTCTTCCGATGTTCTCCTGCTCACCAGGGATGCCCATGTATTTCGCTGAAGCTCCTGTTGAGATGATTACAGTCTCAGCCAATAACTCGCCTATTCCTTCGACTTGTACTTTGAATGGACGCTTAGAGAAATCTACATTCTCCACCCAACCTGATTTGAATTCAGCTCCAAATCTCTCCGCTTGCTTACGCATATTATCCATTAGTTCGGGTCCCATGATCCCTTCAGGAAATCCAGGGAAGTTCTCGATTTCAGTTGTGGTTGTCAACTGCCCACCCGGTTGCATACCTTCTATAACTAATGGCTTCATATTAGCACGAGCTAGATAAATAGCTGCCGTTAACCCGGCAGGACCTGTTCCAATAACGATTGATTTATACATCATGTTGCCTCCTAAATATAATATTATAAAAAGTGAACACTTCTACATCCATCACTTGGGATTAGGGTATATCGAATGGATAGGGCTATTCACCAATACCTCATCTTGAATACCTTGAAGCACAAGAGTAGCTGCCTCTCTAATCACTTCATCTTCATCAGGCTCTTGCAACAATTTCCTTAGCACTTGCTTCACTTCTTCATCGGCAATCAAAGCCATCGATTGAATAACTTGTAACTTCGTAGCTATGTCACCATGTCGTATTGCCCAAAAGAAGGATGAACGTATCAAGGGATTTTGTATCATTTCCTCGGAAATACCGTCATCATCCATTTCCCAATGTTTAAGTTGCTCTTCAATCGGAAGGTGATAATGGTAGCTTATTTGCGGTTCTTCTAATGTTCCATCTTGAAATTGTTGCATCTGAGTTAAATAGAACTGTGGAATAGTGGTGTCAGAATCTAACTTCATAGCAAATCTCCAATATCTTTCTGCATCTACATAACGAGCACAATGAAAGGCAGCTACTGCTGAGTAATGGTATAGACTAGGATCCCCATTCAGTTCCTCATCTTTTAACAAGCGACGAAAGTGCCGAAGGGCATGTTCATGTTGACCTAATATACCCATTGTTGTAGCTAGTTTAAACAAATGTTCTTGATGGAAAGGAATGGTGACTGACAAAGTATGCAACAACGGAAGTAAGTCCGTTATATTCTGCTCATGTTGATAGAAAATGGCTAAATTACATAGTCCGTGTAGATTGCCTGGCTCTTGTTCTAGTACGTCTTGGATCGTAAGCTTGGCTTTGTCAAACAATCCTACATAATAATAGGCTAACGCTAAGTTGTTACGTGCTGCTAGAAAGTCATTATTCGTATCTACTATCTGCTCTAATAGTTCTACCGCTTGAGCGAACTTCCCTTCTTCCAGAAGCGTACGCGCATGTTCATGTTCTATCAATCCTGCCCGACTCTTAATCTTATTTAACTTAGCAGGACGATCTAATTCAGAATGTAACATATCCAGTAATTCCTCAGCCTCATCTAGAAACTGGCCTACAATATCTTCTTCCAAATAGGTCACTAATGCCTTTTCTGATTCTTCAAAGTTCTCCATATTAGCAAAATTATTAGCCATATAGAAGTAGCATTCCGTCATTGTGGAATCCATATTCTCAAGAATATCAGATAATACATGATTTGATCCTGCATAATCACCCATTTCTGACATAACTCCAGCGACGTTACAATGGTTTACAGGATTATCTGGTTCATATTCTGCTGCTCTTGTGAAATATTTCAATGCCTTGCCAAAATGATTGCGATCTAACGAGCTTACAGCCCTTTCAAAGAAGAAATTCGCATCCAGATGGACAGGTATTATTTTATTGTATAGGGGTTTAGCCCGTTGTTTATCCTCATTCATTGAAACAAGGCACCTCCTTCTTGCTTGTATACAGTTACCGATTATTAGTATACCATATATTCGTAAATCCTCTTACAACGCAGAAAAGACGCCGCATGATCAAATGCCGGAGTCTTTAAACAAAGTTGCAATAGAACCACCTTCTATAATAATGCGTGTTGCCTGTGCGAACATAGGTGCTACAGAGAGAACCTCTATCCGCCCATTATATTGTTCAGGGAGTGCTATTGAGTCTGTCACGACAAGTTCCTTGATGTTAGGATGATGAAGTCTTTCAAGTGCATTGCCGGAGAAAAGTCCATGCGTAGCACATACATATACATCCTCAGATCCGCGTTCCTTCAAGCTTTCTACCACATTCACGATTGTTGTTCCTGTATCAATAAGATCTTCTATAATGATCGGCGTCTTACCCTTCACATCACCTATGACATGTGTAATGACCGATTCATTGTGAGATGGTCGCTTCTTAATCATAATAGCAAAGGGAGAATCCAGATGATTCGCTAGCTTCTCTGCTGTGGATGCACGTCCAGCATCTGGAGAAACAATCACAGGGTTCTTAATATTCTTGCTTCTCAAGTATCCACTGATTAGATCCAGTGCGGTTAAGTGATCGACAGGTATATTGAAGAATCCTTGTATGGCAGGAGCATGTAAATCCATCGTAATGATGCGGTTAGCACCAGCCGTTGTTAGAATATCCGCAACCATTTTAGCTGATATCGGCTCTCGTGGAGCTGACTTTCGCTCCTGTCGTGCGTAACCATAATACGGAATGATAATATTAATCGTCCGAGCTGATGCTCTCTTTGCCGCATCTATCATGACTAACAACTCAACAAACATCTCATTTATAGGATGAGAGAGTGATTGGACTAGGAATACATCGCAATTACGAATACTTTCTTCATAGTTAATGTAGATCTCACCACTTTGAAAGCGTGATCGTGTGATGCTTCCTAATTGCACACCTAACTTGCTACAGATATCCTCTGCTAATTTTGGGTTAGATGATCCCGTAAATATAAGCATCTTATGCTGCATAGTATCCTCCTGAGTTCAAGTCTTCCTAATATACTTATATTATACAGGATTATACTAGATTTCAAAAGGAACCTGGTTTCTTCTCCGATGATCAAACACGGATAACTCACGATAGCCGACTTCCCACAGTACGGATCGAGCCTGATCAAGGTACTCACCCAGTCGTGATGGATCATGTGCATCGGAGCCTACCGTTATTGGAATACCTAGTCTAAAGGCTTCGGATACCATACGTTGGCTTGGAAACATCTCCTGGCATGCCTTCGATAAGCCTGAAGCATTCAATTCCATAGCCATACCACTTTGGGATACGGCTTGAAGCGCAGCATTCTCCATCGCTACAACCTCTTCGTACTTATCTGCTGCAGGAACATAACCGAATCGTTTGATCACATCGATATGTCCCATAATGTCATATAGTCCAGTCGCCATGGCCTTCTTCACAGCATCATAGTATTGTTCATAGACAGCTAGAATGTCCTTACCTTCCCAGTTATGGGTCTGACGGTAGTCACTAATATCCCATTCGCCCAGGAAATGAACGGAACCAATAACGTAATCCCACGAATAGGATGATAGGATATGTTCAATCTCCACTTCATATCCTTCGATATAATCGGCCTCAATACCGATACGTATATCAATCTGATCTTTATAACGTTCCTTCAAAGAAAGGCATTCCTCTACGTAACGCGGCAGCTCGTCCATGGGCATAGCCATCTCTGGATAATACGTTGCAGGTTCCACATGAATCAGTGGCATATGATCCGATAGGCCAAGCTGCGATAGACCCATCTCAATACCTCTAAGAACATATTCCTCTAATTGTCCAATCGCATGTCCACAACGAGCATGATGTGTATGGTAGTCGATCAACATGATCGAATTCCTCCTTTAATCCCGTCTTGGTCGCTCATGCCTCAAGCTAAGCTCGGTCATAATATCATCCAAAGGTAGTTTACGCTCCTCTAAAAGGACAAGTAGATGATAGATCAAGTCACTTACTTCAAGGCGTAACTCATCGTTATCTTTATTCTTGGCAGCAATGATCGCCTCAGCCGTTTCTTCTCCTACCTTTTTAAGAATCTTATCGATTCCTTTCTCAAATAAATAAGTAGTATAAGCCCCTTCTGGACGTTCCTTCTCTCGTATCGCGATAATCTGTTCCAACTCTTCCAATACAGCGAATCGCTCCTGACCTAGAGTAGTTGCTGTTGATTGATTCTCATCTCCATCCACCACAGATACTTCATTAAAGAAACATGTTACATTCCCCGTATGACAAGCAGGACCTTGAGGTTCTACGATGATAAGCAAGGTATCTCCATCACAATCATAGCTAATAGAGATAATGCGTTGTATATTTCCTGATGTTGCTCCTTTATGCCATAGTTCTTGTCTGGAACGGCTCCAGAACCATGTCTCGCCACTCTCGACCGAAAGTTGAAGTGATTCAGCATTCATGTACGCCAGCATAAGGACTTCTCTCGTCTTAACATCTTGAACAATAGCAGGTACTAGACCCGTCTCGTCGAAGCGAATGTTATTCTTTAGTTGTTCTATATTTAGTTTTGTACTCATCGAATCTCCACCCCTTTTTGCTGTAAGCCTTTCTTCAAATCTTGAATCGTTATTTCTTTATAATGAAATATAGTCGCTGCCAAGCCTGCATCCGCTTTCCCGCTCGTGAATACATCATAGAAGTGATCTATCGTACCCGCTCCACCTGAAGCGATGACAGGGATGCCCACAGCATCAGATACAGCGGATGTTAGACGAATATCGAACCCGTCCTTTGTACCATCGGCATCCATACTCGTAAGTAGTATCTCACCTGCACCTAACGATTCAGCTTCCTTCACCCATGCTAATGTACGAATACCGGATGGTGTACGTCCACCATGCGTATACACTTCCCATTCGCCCCATGACTCATTATACTTGGCATCGACCGCTACCACGATACATTGAGAACCGAAGCGACGTGCTCCTTCGGAGATGAGTTGCGGGTTGAGTACCGCCGCTGTATTAATTCCAATCTTATCGGCACCTGCACGAAGAATTCTTTTCATATCATCTACATGGGAGATCCCTCCACCTACTGTAAAAGGAATGGATATCTCACCCGCCGTTTGCCTAACGACCTCAATCATCGTGGCACGACCTTCTACTGATGCAGAAATATCCAAGAATACGAGCTCGTCTGCACCCTCACGGTCATATAGCGCTGCCAGTTCGACTGGATCACCTGCATCACGCAAGTTGACGAAATTCACGCCTTTAACTACCCGACCATCCTTCACATCCAAACATGGAATAATACGTTTAGCTAGCATAAGGTTCACCTCGACTCTCTATAAGTTCACTGTATTCTATAACCAATCTCTCTAACTCTGCTTCTTAATGGCTAGCACTGCTTCTTCTAGATCAATATTGCCTGTATAAAGCGCCTTACCAACGATAGCTCCGCCAATGCCTTCATGATAATACGCACTTAAGTTAAGAAGATCATCTAGTACGGTCACACCACCTGAAGCAATGACGGTACGTCCACTACTTAGGGCCAAAGAACGAATCGCATCAATATTTGGACCCTGCATCATGCCATCGCGTGAAATATCCGTAAAGATAAAGGTCTCAGCACCCTTAGCAGCTAACTCTTTAGCCAGTTCTTCCGCTTTCACTTCCGATGTCTCTAACCAGCCTCGTGTCGCAACATAGCCATTGCGTGCATCAATTCCAATCGCAACCTTATCCCCATACTTTCCTAATACAGCCTCTGTGAAGGTGCGATCTTCTATCGCTGCTGTTCCAAGGATGACCCGATTAACGCCAAGTGCTAATAGTCTCTCCACATCTTCTACCGTACGTAGACCACCACCCACTTGAACAGGTACGTTCGCAGCCTTAGCAATCGCACCAATAATAGCATCATTCACAGGATGTCCTGCCTTCGCTCCATCAAGATCAACGAGATGTATGTACGATCCGCCTTGTTCTTCCCACGCCTTCGCTACATTTAGCGGACTATCATTATATACGGTCTCTTGATTATAATCCCCCTGAATAAGTCTTACACATTTCCCATCACGAATATCAATCGCTGGATATATGATAAAAGATGACATCCTTGTTATCCCCCATTCTTTTCTAAACAGTCTATATTTACAACCTATATTCAACTCGATAATTACTCGTTAGCATTCTTCACAGGACTACCGGTAATCTTAAGGAAATTACGCAATAAATTCATGCCAAGATCGCCGCTCTTCTCAGGATGGAACTGCATACCGAAGATGGAATCATGCCCCACAATAGCCGTTACAGGTTGTTCATAATCCGTTGTCGCTAAAAGGTGACCTAACACATCTGGCAGAACATGATAGGAATGAACAAAGTATACATGTCCTTCAACAAGTCCTGTGAACAAGGGATTGGTCTTGTCCTTATACTGAAGCTTATTCCATCCCATATGTGGCACTTTATAGTTGCCTCCTTCGAACCTTACGACACGACCTGGTAGAATTCCTAGCCCTTGATAGTGACCATACTCTTCGCTTGTACTGAACAACAGTTGCATACCTAAGCATATACCAAGTAACGGTTGCCCGCTTGCCGCGACCTTCCGTACAGTCTCATCAAGTGAACTCTCTTGTAGTTGTTCCATAGCATCACCAAAGGCGCCTACTCCTGGTAGAATAACACCATCTGCCGCCAAAATTTCACTCTCATCGCTACTAATTATTGCAACGTATCCAAGTCGTTCAACAGCCTTACTCACACTGTGTAGGTTGCCCATTCCATAATCTACAATCGCGATGGCCACAGGTTATAGCACACCCTTCGTGGAAGGCACGCCCGTAACCCTTGGATCAATACTTGTTGCTTCATCAAGCGCGCGTCCTAGCGCCTTAAACACCGCTTCGATCATATGATGCGTGTTCTGCCCATAATGAACAATAACATGCAACGTGATACGTGCTTCTAGTGCCAACTTCCATAGAAATTCATGCACTAATTCTGTTGTGAAACTGCCTACTTGTGTGGATGGATATTCTGCACGGTATTCGAAATGCGGACGGTTGCTAATATCAATAACGACCTGCGCCAATGCCTCATCCATTGGTACGAATACACTTGCATAACGCTTAATTCCTCGTTTATCGCCCAATGCTTCTCTCAGTGTCTGACCTAAGCAAATACCAATGTCCTCCACCGTGTGGTGATCATCAATCTCGATATCTCCTCTTGCCTTCACCGCAAGATCAAATTGACCGTGCTTGGCGAATAAATCTAACATATGATTCAAGAAGGGAACATCCGTCTCTAATTCCGATACCCCTGTACCATCTACTGAAAAAGAAAGCGAAATATCCGTCTCATTTGTTGTTCTACTGACACTTGCTTTACGTAAGCTTTCACTCATATTATTGTCCGTCATTATCATACCCTCCTACTTTTCCTTCTTTCTCAAGTCGAACTTCGATGGCTCGTGCATGACCTTCTAACCCTTCATGTCTGGCAAGTTCCATGATCATCGCACCATTCTTCATTAATGCTTCCTTACTATAATAAATCATGCTAGATTTCTTAATGAAATCATCCACATCAACTGGAGATGAGAACCTAGCTGTGCCATTCGTCGGTATAATATGGTTAGGGCCTGCGAAATAGTCACCTACGGGCTCGGAGCTGTATGGTCCTAGAAAGATAGCCCCTGCATTCTCAATACTACCTACATAAGACATTGGATCTTGCACAACAATCTCCAAATGTTCAGGAGCCAGTCTATTCACGACAGTAATCCCCTCTTCTATGGAATCAACCACAAGGATCGCACCATAATTATCAATGGATGCACTTGCGATATCTCGACGCGGTAATAGCGCTAGTTGTCTCTTCACTTCTGCAGCTGTCGATTCTGCCAATGCAAGAGAAGGGGTCACTAGAATAGCTGATGCCATCTCATCATGCTCTGCTTGTGATAAGAGATCCGCGGCAACATAGACCGGATCTGCTGTCTCATCAGCAAGTACGACAATCTCACTTGGTCCAGCGATGCTGTCTATATCCACTACACCGAATACTTCACGTTTGGCCAGAGCAACATATATATTGCCGGGCCCGCATATTTTATCAACGGGAGCAATGGTTTCTGTCCCATAAGCTAGAGCAGCAACTGCTTGTGCCCCTCCCACTCTATAAATCTCATTCACACCCGCTTCAGCGGCTGCAACAAGAATATAAGGGTCGATCCCTTCTTGTCCATTGGTTGCTGGTGGCGTGACCATCACGATCTCTGGAACCCCTGCTACTTGAGCGGGTATCACATTCATTAGAACAGATGATGGATAAGATGCCTTACCACCTGGCACATAGACACCTACGCGTTTGAGAGGACGAACAATTTGCCCCAATATGCTACCATCGGGCTGAATATCCATCCACGAATTTCTCTTTTCTCTCATATGAAACGCTCGGATGTTCGCTGCCGCTGCTGTAATGGCTGCGACGAATGATGGCTCTACACGGTCGTATGCTGCCGTCAGCTCTTCTTGCGTCACTCTAAGTTGTTGTGCAGTTAATAGGGTACGGTCATGCTTTTGCGTATAACGTAAAAGCGCAGCATCCCCTTCCGCCTTAACATCAGTCACGATTTGCTTAACCGCTGCATTCTGTTCCGGTGTACCGTAATCCACTTCCCGCTGTAAATTAAACTCTTGAATTGGCACAATTCTCATCCAAGCCGTTCCTCCCCGCGCATTACACATTTAATTTATATTATTTAGCTCATTTATTTGATCTTGATTTCTGGAACAGGGATGACCTTCTCTAGCAAATCACATAAAGATTGAATTTGGGTATTCTTCATACGATAACTTACTCGGTTAGCAATTAAGCGACTCGTAATATCAAAGATACTCACCATCTCTACTAATCCATTATCCTTTAGGGTCTGCCCGGTTTCAACCATATCCACGATTCGGTCAGCCAATCCGATTAACGGTGCTAACTCAATCGATCCATTTAGCTTAATTACTTCAACCTGTTGCCCCTGTTCACGAAAATATTGCGAAGCCACATTAGGATACTTCGTAGCCACACGTTGTTGAATACCCGGTTGCCAGTTCGGCAGACCGATGACGGACATCCGACATCTAGCGATACCCAGATCAAGTAATTCATACACATCTCTAGTGTCTTCAAGTAGAACATCCTTACCTACAATGCCTATATCGGCTACGCCATATTCAACGTATGTAGGTACATCCACTGGCTTAGCCAATATGAACTCCATTCCGAACTCGGGAAGAGGTACGACCAATTTACGTGATTCATCCACTTCTAATGGTATAGCTAATCCCGCCTGACGAAAGAGGGTGGCTGCTTTTGTATAGATACGTCCTTTTGGCATTGCCACTTTTAACGTTTCTTCCACTTGCTCATCCCTCCCTTTCTTCGGCTATATGGCATTTCTCATGCGTGTCATTTCCAGGTTGTATTAACTTCGTTATGACCTTATGTCCAGCATCTCGAAGTCTAGTGGCTTCTAATAAGCCTTCTTGACGATTCTTTGCTTCATATTGAATAACTATAGGCTCTGCCTCTGATTCTTGAAAGCCTTCTACACCATCTAAGATTCGATTGGTTTTGAGAGCAAATCCAGTTGCAGGAATCGGACGACCGAATTGTTGCAATAGATTATCGTAACGTCCTCCATTACACACTGGGAATCCAAGCTCCGAAGCGTAACCCTCAAAGGTCATACCTGTATAATAAGAGAAATCACCAATCATCGTTAGGTCAATCAGCACATGCTCAGAGACACCATAAGCTTCCAACACTTCCCACACCTTTAGCAAATGATCAATAGATGCTCTAGCTTGTGGGTGATCACTTAGTTCCAGTGCTTGCTCACAGATCTCTTGACCGCCACGAAGACGAACGATTCCATCCAGCACATGTCGTTGTGCATCAGACAAATCCAACTGCTTGATGGCATTTCTGAATCCAACATAGTCACGCAGTAACAAGCGTTCTTTCAATAGCTCCTGTATATCCGTACGAGTTGGAACAATTTCCTCGAACAACCCATGTAGGAACCCCACATGCCCCATAGCAATTTTGAAAGAAGATACGCCTGCTGACTTTAGTGATTCGATCGCAAGTGCGACCACCTCTGCATCAGCTTCAGCAGAATCATCACCAATCAATTCAACACCTGTCTGGAAGAACTCCGCTTCTCTTCCTGCTTCCTCTTCTATCGAACGAAACACATTCGCGTGATACGAGAGACGTATAGGAACAGGTTGATCTTTTAATAAAGAAGATACAACTCTTGCAATAGGTGCTGTCATATCAGAACGTAGCACTAATGTCGTTCCTCGATTATTAAGCAATTTGAACAACTTTTGATCCGATGTAGAGCTTGCTACCCCTACCGTATCATAATACTCCATGGTCGGCGTAATAATCTGCTGATATCCCCATCGATCCATACAATCTAGAACATTACGCTCAATCCGCCGTAATTTATTCACAGCGTACGGTAGATAATCACGAACTCCACTAGGTTTTTCAAATCCTTTTGGCTTAAACATTCCCATTCACCTCTATATAGACATACTGTGTCAATGATATTTACTTTAATGCGGTAAAGTTATACCGTGCTACCAAGATAAAGAATTTCTGCTATTATAGCATGAGTCTAACCTTTACGTCAATGGACCATAGAAAATTATGAATCAAGATAATTTCGTTGTTTATTGACCGGGGAGATCCCTTTCTCATGAGCAGATAACGATTTGGGTGCTGTTCCTAGGAATATCCACGACCAAGGGATTCTCTTATAACACACATGAATGATTGCCCAACTTACAAATAGCGATATGAGAAGCCCACCGATAATAAAAAATAGATAGATTATAGACTCAGGTTCAATGTTATAACGGAAACGACGATACTGGGCAAGAATAATAGGGTGTAATAAGTATATCGCAAAGGATAGTTCACCCATTCTCGTTAGAAAGGACCGCGATGTGGATGATGACTTACGATAAATGAGAAATGAGGCATGCAACAGCACTAATGAAGATAACATCGAATGTATATTCCATACAAATTCATACCATAATGAATTGACAGAATGTCCAGTTGACCTCAACACATGCCACAATTGTATTTGTACAAACGCGATTATAAGCCATGTGCCCCATAACAGTATGGTCCCAAATCTTTGCCTACTAGTCAGCAATGTCCAACTATTCATCAACCATGATTTAATCGTATTGAAGTGTATGGCTATATAAGCACCCATCATATAATAGACTAAGTACGAAATCGCATAACTTCCTTTGTTGGGTATGTGCAAACTATATTTATTGTAGAATACAAATCCCCATTGCAGAGTAAACGCGATAGGTATTATCCATTTCGCGATCCATGGTTTCCACTGCAACAACTTAAGAATGAATGGGAATAATAGATAGAATTGAATACTAATAAATACATAATATAAATGCGTATGTGCTGTACCTGTTAACCACGCATTTCTAAAACTAACCAAGATATCACTTACTGGTGTGCCTATCCATGTACGCATAATATATTGGTTATATAAAAAATAACATACGGAAACAATTGTATATGGAATTATAATGGTCTTAAGCCTTTGTCGATAAAATCTAATAATTAATCCATTATTTGCAGGTCGTTCATAATAGTTATAGAACAGTACAAACCCACTTAGAAAAATAAACGTAGGCGTTCCATACTTGAAGAAGATATTCATGAAATTGTATACATAATAAATGGGAGAATTCAACGCCTGTACACCTGCAGCATAGGAAGAAGCATGCACGTTAAGCACCGCTAATATGGCTAACGCACGAAATATATCTAACTGAGGTAAACGTTCTTTTGGATTCATCTTTGCATATAATCTCCTTATGATTCTTTATTTCAAAATATACATTATGCACTAATATCAATGTGATGGTCTGCTTATCAATGAAAGAAGGAACCTAACGGATGAATTACCATCAGGTCCCTTTAGTTACTTCTGAGCGTTCTGTATTATAGAATAGGCCAATCATGATTCTATCTCATTAGACTATCCATTCCTATTGATTAGAGTTCAATACACGTATTGGATTTCCACCAACAAACGAACCAACATCTACATCTTTATGTACAACTGATCCAGCTGCAATAACAGCTCGGTCTCCAATGGTGACTCCAGGTAATATGGTAACATTAGCACCAATCATAACATGGTCTCCTATCGTAACGTCACCTAAGCGGTATTCCTCGATTAAGTACTCATGGGCTAAGATCGTCGTATTGTAACCAATGATCGTGTTATTCCCAATCGTGATCTTTTCCGGAAAGAATACATCCACCATAACCATTAGTCCAAAAGCGGTATGATTGCCCACCTTCATCCCTAATAAGTGACGGTATATCCAGTTCTTCACTTGAAGGATAGGACAGTACCGAGTGATTTGGATACAGATGAAATTTTTAACCCCTTTCCAAGGGCTAACGGTTCTGTAAATCTGCCAAAGCGCATTTGGACCTTCCACTGGGTACCGAGTTACCTTTCTCACTGTATCTTACCCCTGTTCTAACAGAAGATATATATCTTCCATATGATGTAGCATATAATTTGGGTTGTACTTATTCAGCTCTTGCTCACCCTTGAGCGACCAAGACACACCTGCTGACAACACTCCTGCTGCTTGAGCTGCCTGAATATCTACTGGACTATCTCCAATCATCAGCGTTTTACGTGGATCAGAGCCAAGTTCCTTCACGGCCTTAAGTACAGGCTCTGGATGTGGCTTAGGATGTTCAACATCTATGACAGTCACAATGGAATCCATATACTTCTTAAGCCCAAACATCTCCAATACCTTTAGAGTACCAGGGCGATTCTTTGTTGTTACCACACCCATAGTAATTCCTTTGGCATGTAACGCTTCAATAACTTCGTTGACTTGTGGGAATGGTTGTACATGTATGTCATGGAACGTATCATAATAGGTTCTATAATCCTTTATAAAAGGAGAAGCATCCTCGGCACCTGTGAAATGGATAATTTGTTGCTCTAAGGTCATGCCCATTTTAGGTATAATCTGTTCCCTAGAGAAGGGTGCCGGCACATGATCCCGTAGTGCATGGATGAATGAATTAATAATATGTTCATTGGTATCAATAATCGTACCATCTAGATCAAATAGAATCGTGTCAATCATGTATATGTTACTCCTTCGTTGTATCCGTTGTGTCCTCTTCTTCAGCTCCAATTGGCTCTGAATCTGATGTTATCTTCTGTTTCTTGTCGTTTAATGATGCCTCTGGCATCATATCTACCGTTGTCTTTGTTGATATAATCGGATCAAGATATCGTTCTTGCGCGCGACCCGTTACACGTCTATAGACGATAAATGCTACTGCACCAATAATAATCAAGATAGGTAACAACTGCGATATTCTAACATTTCCATATGCAGCATCCAAATCACCATACTCAAATCCTAATGCTTTCATTGGGCTCCACAGACCATTCATAATCGATTCTAGCCATTGTGGACCTTGAAAAGCTAGGCTGTCTGTACGTAATCCCTCAATAAAGAATCTTCCGATAGAATACCAGATGAAATAAGATAGGAATAATTCAGCTGCTCGTAGAAACTTCTGCCGACGCAAGACCATTAACAAGCCAATACCTACTATGTTCCATACCGATTCATATAAGAACGTAGGATGGTGAAATACACCTTGAACATTCATCTGATTCACTATGAAATCAGGTAGATGTAAATTGTTTTGCAAAAAAGACTGATCTACAGGCCCACCATAGGCCTCTTGATTTACAAAGTTGCCCCATCGTCCAATAATTTGTCCGATAAGTAATCCGGGAGCACAAATATCAACGATTCTCCAGAATTTATATCCTTTATAACGGGTGAAGAAAATGGCAAAGATAATCGCACCTATTAAAGCGCCATAGATCGCGATACCTCCATTCCATATCTTGAATACATCCCAGAAGTTATCTTTATAATCTTCCCATTTAAAAGCCACATAATAAATTCGTGCACCAATAAGTGAGGAAGGAACACCTATCAATAATAGATCCATGAAGAACTCCGAAGAAATACCAAATCTCTTTCCTTCACGAATCGCAAGCATGATTCCAGCCAAGGCACCTAAGCCAAGGATTAATCCGTACCAATGAACCTGTAACGCTCCAATCGATATTGCGACCGGATTAAGTAATAAAGTTGCCATCTCATCGCTCCTAATCCATATCATCGGTTTCTTCTGCAATGGTTGCTGTTAATTTATTAGTGAATTGAAGTGCTGCATTTAGACCCATTTGCTTCAATCTATAATTCATCGCAGCTACTTCGATAATCACAGCAAGGTTACGACCAGGACGAACAGGAATCGTCACTAATGGAACATCCGTATCTATAATTCTAGTCGTTTCCTCATCTAATCCCAACCGATCATATTGTTTATCTTGTTGCCAATTCTCCAACCTGACGACTAAGGTAATCCGTTTATTATTACGAACTGCCCCTGCACCAAAGAGAGTCATTGCATTGATAATACCTACACCACGGATCTCTAGTAGATGTCTAATCAACTCAGGTGCAGAACCATGGAGCTGACTATCCGATGTTTGACGAATTTCAACTGCATCATCAGCTACCAGTCGATGTCCTCTTTTGACTAGTTCTAAGGCTGTCTCACTTTTACCAATACCGCTGGTTCCTGTAATCAACATTCCAACCCCATATACATCACACAATACACCATGAATCGTTGTGGTTGGTGCTAATCTCTTCTCAAGGAACCCCGTAATTCTACTGGATAGAATGGTTGTGGACATGCCACTGCGTAGAACTGGTAAATTCTCTTGATTACAAATATCTATTAACTCCTGTGGAACGTCTAATGATCTAGTTACGACGATACAAGGAGTCTCCTGGGTACAAATCCTTTGTATCCGATCGCGCTTTTCTTCATCCGTTAGCATTTCATAAAACGCTAATTCCGTTTTACCAAGAAGCTGTACTCGCTCTTTCGGATGGTATTCAAAATAACCAGCCATTTCAAGGCCAGGACGGTTCAAATCATCTACCGTAATCATTCGTTTAAGGCCATCTTCGCCTGCAATGACTTCCATATGGAATTGTTGCACTAGTTCTGAGACTTTAACTGCTTTAGACATAGCTCTCTTCCTCTCATCACATCTACCACCCGTGTGGAGATGATTCTTAAGATATCCAAACTTCCTTCATACTAACTATCGTAAATGAATTTCTGATTGATTGCAATCACTGCCTATCTAACTATAGATCATCAATTCAACATATGACCATTTAAAAAAGACCACCCTTTCGGGTAGCCTTTTTATCTATTGGTAGTTATTTTTTATTCGCCAGCTAAAACGTTAAGTTCAGTTTCCTTGTCGAAGATATGAACTTTGTTCATATCTACTGCTAAGCGAACAGTATTACCATCGCGAGTTGTTGAACGTCCATCCACACGAGCGATAACTGTATCATTACCTAAACCACTCAAATACAATAACATTTCATGTCCAAGGTTCTCAGTAACATCAACGTTGGATGTAAAGATTGTGTTTGGTGATGCTTCCAAGAATACTGGCTCTTCATGAATATCTTCAGGGCGAACACCCATAATTACTTCTTTACCGATCAAACCTCTGCTCTTCAAGATTTGAGCTTTACCACCTGGAACTTCTACATTTAATCCGTCAGCTAGGAAACGAACCGCTCCATTGGACTCACTAAGTGTACCATTGATAAAGTTCATTGTAGGAGAACCAATGAAACCAGCTACAAAGAGATTAGTTGGGCTGTTATACAATTCTTCAGGTGAAGCTGCTTGTTGGATAATTCCATCTTGCATAACAACGATACGATCTCCCATTGTCATAGCTTCTGTTTGGTCATGCGTTACATAAATAACTGTTGTTTCTAAACGCTTAGCCAATTTAGTGATTTCCGCACGCATTTGACCACGTAGTTTAGCATCCAAGTTAGAAAGAGGCTCATCCATCAAGAAGACTTGTGGATCACGTACAATCGCACGACCTAAGGCAACACGTTGACGCTGACCACCTGACAATGCTTTTGGCTTACGATCAAGCAAGTGCTCAATGTCTAGAATCTTCGCAGCGTTGCGAACCTTCTTCTCGATTTCGTCTTTCTTTACTTTACGTAGCTTCAAACCAAAAGCCATATTCTGATATACGTTCATATGAGGATACAAGGCATAAGATTGGAATACCATCGCAATATCACGGTCTTTAGGTGCTACATCATTAACAACACGATCTCCGATATAAAGTTTACCTTCTGAAATTTCTTCCAATCCAGCGATCATACGAAGTGTTGTGGATTTACCGCAACCTGATGGTCCTACTAGAACTAAGAATTCCTTATCTTTAATATCAAGATTGATATCAATTACCGTTGCTTTATCTGCACCTGCGTATTTCTTGTATATATGCTCTAAGCGTACTCCAGCCATTATATTGTCCCCCTAAGTAAGTTTATAAAACCGATTACATTTGATAATTCTATCTTAACCAATATTCATAAGACTGGCTATCCACAAACTGCACAAAAAACCTATTTCCTTTTTGTCATTTTGTACAAAAGCATGGTGAGTTTGATTAAAACAGCATCTCCGAAGCTTCGAACGTCAAGACCTGTCTCTTGTTTAATTTTATCTAATCTATAGAGTAGCGTATTTCGATGAATATACATTCTTTTAGCAGTCTCGCTAACATTACAATCCAATTGAAAGAAAGTGTCCAATGTCAAAAGTGTCTCTGTATCTGTTAAAAAAATCGAATGGTCTCCTACATGTTCTAAGAATCGTGATCTTTGATTATCAGGTATGCTAAATACAAGTCGTTCTAACACCAAATCCCAAGGTAAATGAATATGCTCTGTAATATGAAAAGCCTTCCCAAGTACAATAGTCTCACGTAACATCACTACAATTGCAGGAAGTGATATCCTTGGATCTAGCGATAGTGCAACTGATAAGTGGAAGGCACCCACGCACTCATTGGACACCAACTCATGCAGTCCATCGCAGAATGCAGTTAAGGTCTCAGCTTCTGTCTCCTCGAGTTCTTCTTCCTTTTCATCAGGATTACCCATAACCAGGTTCAATTGCGCTAGAATTAGCCATTCATCGTTCTTCAAAGGAATTAGTAATATGGCACCATCAAAGTAATTTACGAGTAGCTTCTTCAATTGTATGTAGGGTATTTGAGATCCAAGTGCACCCTCACTTATTAAAAGGAAAGGTACCATTCCTGGTATCATTTGTTTCTGTATCATGAAATGCTCTGGTACTGATATATCTAGTTGGCCCGAGTCAATATGTGTTTGAATCCATGCGCTAAGATTGTTAATGTCTATTTTCTCTTCTTCTTCGGGCGATATTAAGGATTGTGATTGATCTCTCATATTGGCAAGAATGAGTTCCATAAATTGAACCTCTTCTAGACTTAGTGCGTTCAACTCACCTGCTAATACAGACATCCTCCCACTAATTGTATATAAAGGGAACCATACTTCTCCTTCATTCACAACCGAATCCATGAGCGTACTATTCTTATAATTGAAAAAGGATTTCGTATCTTCCTTATTCAGTTCTTTAATACGAAGAGGGATACCCACAATTTGTTCTAGTCTTTGTCGGAGTGTTTCCATACTCATCATGTAGTTACATCACCTACCACTTCATGTATTTATTCATATTTTAACATACCTTGTCCAAAAAGAAGAATAAACAAAAAGCCATCTAACCTAGAAGGCCGATGACTTTACTGTTTATATTGAGATGAGCCATGAAGGATTCGAACCTTCGACACCCTGATTAAAAGTCAGGTGCTCTAC
>NZ_JBITNB010000039.1:0-20147 GCF_054373195.1 Paenibacillus sp. CMAA1364
TACTTCAAATTGCCTAGTCTTTTTTTAATTGTCCTTTACAAAGGGTACATTTTAGTACCACGATGGAAGAGGGCTTTTTACAAATATGCAGCGGTATTATTTCCCGGGAAACTTATAACCTATAATTCGTAAGTCATGAGCGAGAGCACTTCAACATCTGTTAATTTGTCACGTCCATGTAAATGTTCCAATTCGATTAAGAATGCAGCGCCTACAACTTCTCCACCCAGTTGTCTAACTAAGTTAACGGAAGTGGAAATGGTTCCACCTGTAGCTAATAGATCATCTGCAATTAATACACGTTGTCCCTTGTGCACAGCATCTTTATGCATCGCTAATGTATCTTTACCGTACTCCAAATTATATCCTGCTTCGATGGTTTCATACGGAAGTTTACCACTTTTACGAATAGGGATGAATCCCACACCCAGTGCATATGCAAGTGGTGCCCCCACAACAAAACCTCGTGCTTCTGGGCCTGCGATAACATCGATTTCTAGATGTGCAACCAAAGCTTTTAGTTCATCTATTGCCTGTTTATACATCGGTCCATTCTGCAGTAATGTTGTAATGTCCTTGAAGCTAATCCCTTGTTCTGGGAAGTCAGGAATGACACGAATATAATCTTTCAAATTCAAATTGATAGCCTCCTAAAAGTTTTTGAGCGTTACATCTTAGATTCACTTCGAAAAAACTCTCTTCGAAAGCATAACCTTAAGTTTTTGAGCGTTACTACTTGGTTCACTTCGAAAAAACTCTCTTCGAAAGCATAACCTTAAGTTTTTGAGCGTCACTTCTGGATATTACTGGTTGTCCCCATAAGAGATATCAACCAAGTTGTAACTTGGGAAGTATTCGTCCTGAATAGATTATTCTCGTACTCTGCCATCGTTACTAGAAGTTGGAAATGGAATGATTGTTCTAATTCTTTCTTGGATGGGGTAGCAACCAACTGGACCATTCCATGGCTACGCTCAACAAAAGATAATTCTTCGAACACATCCATCATCATAGATAGCATACGCGTGGACATGGAAGACACACGACCAATTTGTTCTATCACATCTTTCTCCGGTAGAGATTGAGACCCTATTCTTTTTAACAGGATATATAACTTTTTAAACAATTCCCGATCTGGAACTACAAGCTTATGTTGAATCTCAACATGGTTATCATACAGAATAATGATGTTGCATAATCCGCTGAATCCTGTCATGACCTTCTGTAATTGTTGTAAAGAACGCGGGGCATCTATCATTAGTAATGTCGTGACCCCATCTTGACCTTCTTCAGAAGCAACAGAGTTCGCAGCTATCATGTCAACGTTCTCATCATATACCCAAAGCGATAGATCATTCAATTGTTTTGTTACATCATTTAATGTTTCCCTATCACAGATCCCTGCTATGGGGTTTGATTGCCCTCTTAAACGAGGCTTCATCGTTTGTAGGTAATGATTAATTGTCTCATCCATAGCCTTCGTGCCACGTATATCAATCACTTGTGGTTCAGATATGTTTAAATCTTGAAGCATAAGCTGAAGCTTGCGCGAACCATTCCACTCATTAATCGTGATTTCACCAATAACATCCATGGAAGTACCTATGGTTAAAACATCTGCTAAATCACCTTGTCCAAAAGCTACTCCTTCTAATTTACCTCGACCTTGCTGTACCGTTATTCTAAGATGCTTCTGATCACGGCCCATTTTACGCGTATCTTCTAATATAACACCCCTCATCATAAGTCGAGGGACTGGATTAGCCATTCCAAAAGGTTGTAATAAATCCATTTCTTCAATGTTGGCAATAGACAGATCATCTATTCTCCATTCTCCATCGACTTCAACAGCAGGAATTAAATCTTCTGGGACTAGGATAGCCTGTGCATATTGATTCAGCGCATCTTCAAATGCTTGCAACTGATCTAGATGCAGACTCATACCTGCAGCAGCAGGATGACCACCATAATGATCCATTAGATGTTTGCATGATGTTAACGCCGCATGGATATCCAGACTTGGAATCGATCGTGCTGAACCTTTACAGGTTCCCGTGTCTGTATCAATCCCAAGGATGATCACTGGACGATAATAACGTTCTAATATTTTGGACGCTACAATGCCAACTACGCCAACGTTCCAACCCTTGCCCGCTAATACAATCACAGATGGAGTACCCGAGGTCTGTATTTTCACCTCAAGCTGAGCCAACGCCTCCGTAACGATATCCTCCACAACAGCTTGTCTTTGTTTGTTTAATTGATCTAACTCATGCGCCAACGTGGATGCAACAGTAGAATCTTCCGTTGTAAGTAAAGATACTGCTCTTCCAGCATGATCAAGTCGTCCACTCGCATTAATTCTTGGAGCCATTCCAAAAGCGATATTCGTCGATGTTAACGTTTCTTGGTCTATTCCACTCACCTCAAGCAAGGCCTCTATTCCTTGAAAAGATGTTTCTCGCATACAAGATATACCTGTTCGTACAAGAATTCGATTCTCCCCAATCAAGGGCATCAAATCTGCTACTGTCCCTATCGCAACCAGTTCAGTCCATTCTATAGGTGGAGTACCTAATAATGCCTGACATAACTTATATGCCACCCCCACACCAGCTAATTCTTTAAAAGGGTATGGGCAATGAGGTAGTTTGGGGTTAATCAAAGTGTATGCTGCTGGTAATTGTTCAGGTGGTTCATGATGATCTGTAACGATGACATCAATGCCCAAAGTGTTGGCATAAAATATCTGTTCTACAGCACTAATTCCTGTATCTACAGTTATTATTAACGTAACACCTTGCTGATCAGCCCAATCGATAGCGTGATTATGAAGCCCATAACCTTCATTTGAACGGTGAGGAATATAAATATCAAATGAAGCCTTCAAGTGACGCATGAGATAAATCATCAATGATGTGCTTGATACACCGTCAGCATCATAATCTCCATATACTAGAATATGTTCTTCATTTTCAATTGCATGTTGTATTCTCGGAACCGCTTCAGCCATCCCATGCAATAGAAAAGGATCATGTAAATCATCCATACTTCCCTTTAGAAACATATGAGCAGCTTCCAACGTGCATACCCCTCTAGTTATCAAAAGAGAGGCCAGTAACGGAGTTATTGATAACTCGTTAGCAAATTCTTCTATCCTATGATCATCATATCGCTGTGTCTGCCACTTGTACTTCGATTGAAGCAAGTCTAATCACCTATCTTTCGCAAAACCTTATCTATCTGATATACCTATTGAAGTAAAGTCGGTCTATTATGGTCTAATATTTCATGATTTGATTTGTAGGGATATCCTGGATCATATGGGTTAACCTGTATATTCACTTCACTAACTACAAGAAAGCGAGCCATCAACAATTTCCTAACGCGCTCCGTGATGTCTTGAGCTTCAAGTATTGTAGTTCGAGGATTAACGGTAACTTTGACATTCAAATGGATAGATTGTCCCTCAACATGTGATTTCAACTCATCCACTGTTATAATCCCATGCACTCTAGAAATCGTATCCATAAATTTATCTTCGTTCTCTACTGGCAACGTATCATGAGGATATTTACCTACAATGGAGTTAACCAGAAGGTTATACCCATTCTTTAACACTATAAACGACACCATAATGGCTGACAGGGAGTCCAAGTATATCAATCCTGGCCAACTATACATGTCTCCTGTAACCGAAAGGAATACACCTACAAACACAATGAATGAAGTATATAATCCGAGTCGAAGATTTACATGATGAACCTTATGTTCAATCTGATCATTCTTCTTGGATAACCTGGTTTGCAGTTGATAGATAACTTCTCTTAATACAAATGAAACACAAATCGCAACAACGGAATAAGACTTTGGCGATCTAAGATTATCTATCGAAAGGTTCACAATGGCTGTAACCGCTATTTGTATACCTACCAGCATAACCACTATTGAAAATAACGCCATGATTACTGTGCGTATTATCATGTTTCTATGGTTAACATCCTTGGCACTTTTCTTCCATCGTATTTTATCTGTAAGACAAGAAAGAACTTCTGTTACTGAATATAATGCATCTGCAAGAAGAGCCTTACTATTCGATAAATAACCAACGGAACCTTTAAAAAGAGCTAGTGTTAATTCACCAACAATCCCTATCCAAGTTACAGTTTTATTCGGTTGTGAAAGTTGTAAACCCATTCATGTCCCCCCAATAGCAACTTCGATGTTACATGCGCATTGCAGAAAAAATCTAATGATCCATCTTGATAGTCGTATCGTTACCATAAATTCTGAAAGCCGCGTCAGCAAAGACCGCGGCTTCTTTCAATTAGAGCTATTAATTTGGATTAATTACGCTTTAGTAATTGTGTTGTTCTTTTGTTTACCTTTAAGCATTAACCACAATGGGCTAGCAATAAAGATGGAGGAATAGGCACCGAATAGTAAACCGATTACCATAGCCAATGAGAACATTTTGATCGATTCTCCTCCGAATAGGAATAAGAATAAGGCTGCAATAAATACTGTCAGTGCAGTATACAATGAGCGCATGATCATCTGATTCACACTCTTATTCACCAAATCCACAAGATCGTTATGGCTTTTCAATTTAGAGAAACGTAAATTCTCACGAATACGGTCAAATATAACGATGGTATCATTAATAGAATAACCTATAATCGTTAACACAGCCGTTATAAAGATCAGATCCACTTCCAAGCGAAGAATGGAGAACACCGTAACAACTAATACAGCATCATGAATAAGAGCCACAATAGCAGCCACAGCAAATCGCCATTCGAAGCGAATACTTACATAGATAACAATACCAATACAGGATAGAAGGACAGCATAGATCGCATTTCTACCAAGCTCTTTTGCCATCTCTGTATCTACCGTATTGATTTCAAAAGAAGCTTGATTATCCAACTTTAGAATGGCTTCTTTTAGTTGATGATCATGTTCCTCTGTTAATACTTCATTAAATCGAATATTTATTCTTTCCTGCCCTGGTGTAACTTTGGTACCTTCTGTAATCCCAATTTCTTTAAGGATAGGTTCAATCTGGTCATTTGTTAGCGATTTAGACAGAGATACATCGACATTCGATCCTGCTCTGAAATCAACACCATAATTCAATCCAAATACCGCAAGGCTAATAACACCTATAATGGTAAGTATGATAGATAGAGAATAGAAATACTTACTCACATGTACAAAATCGATTTGCTTTTTAAAGTTCACGTATTTCACTCTCCTTTACACCAAATTGCTTCGGTTTTTTAAGTAGGCCTGACTTAACCAAGAGGCTAAGCAACCAGTGAGTGAAATATAAGTTTGTAGCAATACTCAATACAATCTCCACCATAAGCACTAGTGCAAAACCTTTTACAGCACCAGTACCGTATGCATACATGACACCAGCAACAATAATTGTCGTGATATTAGAATCTAATATTGTACGTAGGGAAGATTTGTTACCTAATTTAACAGAAGACATGACACTTCTTCCATTGCGCATTTCTTCTCTAATTCGTTCATTCGTAATAATATTTGCGTCTACTGCCATACCAATTCCGAGTATTACTGCCGCAATACCAGGCAAAGTTAAAGTGAAATCAGCCAGCACAAACACTAATATGAGAAGCCAAGTATGCAAGATCAATCCAAAACTAGCTATTAATCCAGGCGTATGGTACATACCAATCATAAATACAAGGATAAGGGCAGATGCAATTAGACCCGCTACAACTGTCTTGTCCAGCGATTGCTTACCTAAAGTTGCTCCAACACTTTGAGAATATTTCTCCGTAAGCTTCAATGGAAGCGCACCTAAATTAATTGTATCGCGGAGACTCTTGGCTTCTTCATTTGAATATCTTCCCGTAATTGTTGCTTTGCCATCCGTTAATGCTGCTTGAACGGTAGGAGCGGAAAGCATCGTTTCATCCAAGTATATTGCAAGTTGTTTCTGTAAAAGACGTTTTGTGATTTCAGCAAATTTCGCCTTGTCTTTCACTTCAATACTGATGATAGGTTGATTAAGATTGTCAAATACAACTTCTGCAGCATTCTCTTTGAAGTCACTTCCTATGAGTTCTACTTTACAGAATTCTGACTCTTCTTTACAGCCATCAGCACTACGAAATGTGAGGTTGGCAGGTTCTTTCATTTTCTTTCTAACCTCAGCCTCATCCGTTACTCCTGCAATTTTAAGTCGGATTCGGTTGGTACCTTCTGTCGTTACCTCTGGCTCGCTTGTCCCTTGAGAATTGGCACGTTTCTCTAGACTTTGAGCCGTACGATTCAATGATTCACTGGTAACCTTTTGACCTTCTGTTAGAGGTGATGCCTCATATAGAATTTCAAATCCTCCCTTTAGGTCAAGGCCTAAACGAACCTTATTCAGTAACCCTGGAGTTGTTATTGCCATTACAGCTGCTAGTACAAATATTGTAACGAAAAAACTGACAATTCTTTTCATTCCGTTGTTATTTCCCCTTTCGTCCTCAATATTCCTATTATAGCTATGCCATAAAAAGCAGTCAATTTATGAATTTTGTATTCTTCGTGTCATTACGACATTTATCCTCTAATATTTTCACCTATATTCAGATAAAAAAGAACCCATTTAATCAAAGGTATTCCCTTTGTAAGCAGCCATTGTCATGAAATTCATAAACGCTGTTACTTTTAAAGATAGTATATCATTCACTAATTTATGAAGAGACGGCGTTCCTTCCTTCTCATATTTCGCACTAACACAAGCCCAAACTTCTTTCCCTGTCACATGTTCGTAACCAATCATTCTAAATTCCTCCGCCTTACTTTTACATAAACCCGAAATATTCTCATCAAGTTCTACAGCATTTATCCATTGAACTTCCACGTGCATCTCACCCTCTCTATGATGCCTGTACCACTATCGAGTAATTCGACTTTAACATTCTAATTCCTTTTTTTATATAGCAGATATTCTAGCATGAGAATGGACAGGTTGAGCATAGTCATATAGTAATCGTTAAGCTGGACAACCGGCTAGTCTAGACTTGGAAAGAGGGAGTAAATATTGATCAAACATCATAAACAAACATTTATACAGGGGACTATGATATTGCTTGTAGCAGGCATCATAAATCGCATCTTAGGCTTTATTCCAAGAATAGCTTTGCCACGTATCATCGGAGCCGAAGGTGTTGGTATTTATCAGTTAGGTTATCCCTTTTTTCTAGTCATTATGACCTTGATTACGGGTGGAATACCACTCGCTGTTGCCAAACTAGTCTCAGAAGCTGAAATTGATGATAATCGGATTGCTTCTAAACGCATTCTACGCATTAGCCTAGGTTTAACCTTGGGTCTAGGTATCCTATTCATGCTACTTTCTATTTGGCTTGCACCCTGGGTGACACAGAATATTCTAACAGACCCCAGAGTATACCATACTTTTGTAAGTATGAGTCCTATGCTTGTTATTGTTGCGTTATCCTCTGTATTTCGCGGGTATTTTCAAGGCAAACAAAACATGATACCTTCTGCCATCTCATCCATTGTAGAGACCGTGGTTCGCATGGTGTGCGTTCTATCTTTTTCTTTCCTACTCCTCCCCAAGGGCATTGAGTTCGGCGCTGCTGGTGCCATGCTCGGGGTAATGGCGGGTGAGTTCATAGGACTACTCATATTAATACTTCACTACCATTCAGATGATCGGGATATGAAGGAATCCAATCCAGCTACTCATGATCCCTCGATACAATCTAGTTCTGGTGTGCTTCGTAGATTACTCAAGATTACAATTCCTGTTACCGCTGGGAAACTTGTAGGATCATTCTCTTATTTGTTTGAATCTATCATCACAGCACAAAGTCTTGCTATCGCTGGTTTAGCCACATCTGTTGTGACAGCGCAATATGGTGCACTACAAGGAATGGTCATACCCTTATTGTTGTTGCCAGGGGCATTAACAACGTCATTAGCCGTATCTCTTGTCCCTTCTTTGTCTGAAGCGCTTGCTCGCAATGAAATAGCCACGATCCATAAGCGACTGAACCAGACCATTAACTTGGCGCTTGTAACAGGTGCTCCATTCTCTGTCATCATGTTTGTTCTATCTGCTCCATTATGCTTGTTATTATATAACAATCAGGAAATATCGGGTATGTTACGGCTTATGGCTCCATTTGCATTATTCATCTATATACAGGGTCCACTGCAAGTTGCGCTTCAAGTATTAGATCGTCCTGGAAGTGCACTTAGAAATACTTTGATCGGTGCCATTATTAAGTTATTTCTCATCTGGTATTTATGTACCCAAGCGAAATACGGTATATACGGAGCTGTGATTGCCATTATTATAAATACGATACTTGTAACATTCATGCATGGCTCAAGTGTAGTTAGACTACTTTCTTTTAGGTTCAACGTTATCAACATCCTAAAAATATGTGTTGCCATGATTGTAACAGCCGCAGGAATTCAACTTGCCTACACGCAATTACCTTTTCATCAACATACGTGGTTACAATTCTTGGTCTCCTGTATTATTGGAATGGTTATTTATATATTTATTATATTTAGGATCAAGTTAGTATCGATGCGTGATTTAGGGAAAATACCCATCATTGGACAATGGTTTTCATAGCGTTGTTATTTATCTATTAAATCAACATATATCTGATCTTTATGATCAACACTGCATAGAAAAACATCCTGAAAGTCATTCGCTCCATTAGATCGAATGATATTCTTCAACCAGAAACGTGTCTTTTTAAGTAATTTAAGATTATCGTCCATCACTCGTCCATCCATAATTAAAGGAATCGGTAACCCTTGATGACTTAGCTTTCCAGAAGGGATTAGCACTTTCTTTTTGCTATTCCATTTACTTATTTGGGTCTTAGCGCCAGTGGCGTTCGAGAGTGATGGAGATTCTTTGGGGAACACGGTAAGTTGCCCTGTCGTCTCTAGAATGGCAAATTCTACATCAGCGATATTATCAATATCTTTTTGTCTGATCTGAAACATAAGATCATCTAAGCTATACCTTTGTTTCTTCATTGCATCTCGATGCAAATTGCCTTTAGAAATAAGGACGGTAGGTTTACCATCAAATAACAGACGTAATTTACGACTTCTCAAACCTAACTGCGCTATAACAATTTGTAGCAACACTAGCGTAGCCATTGGAATGATTCCTTCCAATATTGGCCGTTTAACGTCTTCTACCACAAAAACAGCGATCTCTGCAATCATAATAGAAATAACTAAATCAAATATTGAAAGTTTCCCTATTTCTCTTTTACCCATTATACGAATCGTTGCATAGATAACAAAATACATGAGTAAAGTTCTATAAATATGCACCATATAATCCATACTCACTTATCATCTCTCCCTTACACTTGTTCGAATTAGACAAATTGTATAGTTATTGTCACCTTTTAGCTTAATTTCCATACATTCAATTAATGGTAGTTGTTGTTGTAATACTGGGGCAAGCCCCATCATAGAATGACAGTAATATATCGAATACAGAGGGGGAAGTACCATGCAGTATATCCGTCAAATCTTCTCATTTAGAGTTAGTAATCCTATTCTAGCGGGACTATGTTATGCATTTGCGTGGATGATGATAGGAGCATTTATATTATCACTAGTATTGTGGTTAAGTGGATTGCAGGAACAAGAACTTACGAAGTATACGTACATCATTCATGCTCTTTCATGTATTATGGGTGGCATCGTATCTGGCAAACGATCTAGTCACAAAGGATGGATGCGTGGAGCCCTAACTGGACTATGTTATGGGATTATTATTCTATTAGTGGGTTTTCTAGCATTGGATGGATCTTCGACATTTATTAACGCGACTTGGATCGTAGCAAGCATCATTTCCGGTGCTATTGGTGGTGTTCTAGGGATTAATCTCAAAAATAATAGGTAGTTAGCCCGTATATGCTCTTTCTTTTTTTTGTGTTACACTAATTCAAGTCACGCTAAAAAGAAAGGACTGTTCTTGTGATTTATCAATCTATAGGAACCATTGCTTTAGCCTCAACAGCAACCGTAATTATATTGATATGGATAGGATCTCTTCGAAATCCTTTCTTGGTTATTAAAGAGTTTGTTCAATCACTACGTAACTCACGAACATTCCTGCTATTATTTGTATCTGTCGCCTGTATTTTAATTATTAACAAATATGAGCTAAAATTTGAAAATAGTCTGAATTATGATATGGATTTCACACCATTTATCTATGGCATAGAAGGAGATTTTGTACAATCTATTCAAGAATTCTTCTATCATCCTGCTCTTACACCTATTTTGGTCTTTTTCTATGTCATTGTGTTTCAATCTTTGTTGATCGCATCCATTGGTGTATATCTTATGGATCGCAATAAAGTGTTTGTATATGCTACGTTCTTTGCTATTATGATCAATTATGCGGTAGCTATTCCATTCTATATTTTCGTTCCTGTGAATGAAGCTTGGTCATACCCTCCTTCTGGCGTTGTCTTCCATATGTTAGACGTCTTCCCTAGTTTTGAAGAGGAGTATAGACCACTCTCTGGACTTAACAACTGCTTTCCTAGTCTTCACACATCTATCTCCGTCACCATTTGCTATCTAGGGTTTCGTTCCGGAAATGTACGTTGGAAATTCATCACGGGTATAAGTTCAGTCATCATCGTATTTAGTATATTCTACTTAGGAATTCATTGGGTCATTGATATGATTGCAGGATCAATGCTTGGTATAACTGCTTCTACATTAGCCATCTACTGGGCAAAGTTGATGGTAAAGAAAGAACATGGTTCACTGCATTCCCACTCAAAATCATTCAATCGTTCTATGTAAACTTTAATAACTATATAATGAAAAGAGGTTGTCCTTTAGTCATGAAGACTAGTCGGACAACCTCTTTTCATTGGAACGATAAGTTCAGACGAGATTTACTTAACTTCTGTATCTGCACGTACGCCTGTGCTGATGGAACTGCGATCAAAAGTCAGTCTTGTGGAATCATTAACAAGTAGAACGATAATATCATCGGTAATTTCAACAATGCGACCGTGAAGACCACCTATCGTTACAACCTTATCCCCTTTTTGAAGCGTACTTAACATGCTTGTACGAGCCTTTTGTTTCTTCTGTTGTGGACGAATTAACAAAAAGTAGAAAATACCAAACATCAAAATAAATGGCCATATTAATTGAAATATGCCCGCTGCTCCACCTGTTCCAGTAGCTGCTGCAAGTTCGAACATTTCATTTCCCCCTTAGATTAGTAAATCACTTCACGCTAGAATCCACTTGGATTATTATGAAGGCCATACTGGTCAAAGAACTCATCGCGAAAATCAAGCAGTCTGTCTTCCATAATGCTCTCACGAACCTTGCGCATTAATTCAAGTAAGAAGTGCAGATTATGGTATGTAGTCAATCTCAATCCAAAAGTCTCATCAGCTTTGATTAAATGCCGCAAATAAGCTCTCGAGTAATTCCTACATGTGTAACAATCGCATGCCGGGTCTAATGGACCAAAGTCTCGAGCATATTTAGCGTTACGAATTACAACTCTTCCTTCACTTGTCATCGTTGTCCCATTACGTGCAATTCGTGTAGGTAGAACGCAATCAAACATATCTATTCCACGAATAGATCCCTCGATAAGAGCATCAGGTGATCCTACACCCATCAAATAACGAGGTTTATCACTCGGAAGGAAAGGAACGGTGTAATCCAACATATCATACATAAGCTGCTTAGGCTCTCCCACACTGAGTCCACCAATAGCATAACCCGGGAAATCCATGGAAGTCAAATCCAGTGCACTTTGCTTACGTAAGTCCTCATACATCCCACCTTGAACGATTCCAAACAGAGCTTGATCTTTACTTCTAGCATGACTTTCTAAACAACGTTCCGCCCAACGAGTTGTTCGCTCTAGCGACTTTTTGACATAATCATGATCAGCTGGATGAGGTGGACATTCATCGAAAGCCATCATAATATCAGACCCAAGAGCATTCTGAATCTCCATGACCACTTCTGGTGACAAGAACAATTTATCGCCATTTAGATGTGAACGGAAATGAACACCCTCTTCGGTAATTTTACGCATTTCACTTAGACTAAAGACCTGAAACCCACCACTATCTGTTAAAATAGGACGATCCCAGTTCATAAATTTGTGGAGGCCGCCTGCATCACGGATAATATCATGTCCAGGACGGAGGAATAAGTGATATGTGTTGCTGAGAATAATCTGAGCTTCCATTTGTTTAAGCTCTTCTGGACTCATCGTTTTAACGGTTGCTAATGTGCCTACTGGCATAAATGTTGGTGTTTCAATTATTCCGTGTGGCGTATGAACTCGTCCGAGACGAGCTCCTGATTGTTTACAAGTCTTGATATGTTCATAAGTTACTGCTGCTACCATATGTGTACGTATCCCTTCCATATCTATCATTATCTTCTAATTTAATAAATAAACATCGCATCACCGAAGCTAAAGAAGCGATATTTCTCTTTCACTGCTACTTCGTACGCTTCTAATATATGCTCACGTCCTGCCAATGCACTGACAAGCATCACCAAAGTAGACTTAGGTAAATGAAAGTTAGTAATCAAGGCATCTACTACTGTAAATTGATATCCTGGAAACATGAAGATACTCGTCCATCCACTACATTCAGTTAGCGGACCACCTTTGCAGTTCTGCCCAACCGTTTCTAATGTGCGGGCAGTGGTTGTTCCCACAGCAACAATTCTTCCACCATCTTGATGTGTTCTATTGAGCAATTCAGCGGTTTCTTGAGACAACGAATAATACTCTTCATGCATAATATGATCTTCAACTCGTTCCACGGACATTGGACGGAATGTTCCCAGTCCAACATGTAATGTGATGAACGCAACGGATATTCCTTTAGAACGTATCTGATGAAGTAATTCCTCTGTAAAATGTAGTCCTGCCGTAGGAGCAGCCGCTGACCCCTCATGACGAGCATAGACCGTTTGATAACGTTCTTGGTCATCTAACTTATCTTTAATATATGGGGGAAGTGGCATCTCTCCCAGTCGATCAAGTATTTCCTGAAATACACCCTTATATGTGAATTTAAGTACTCTTGCACCCATATCTCCTTCGGATTCAATGACAGCAATAAGTTCTTCACCAAATAGAATGACATTTCCTTGTTTCAATTTTTTTCCTGGCTTTACTAACGCTTCCCAACGGTCTTGTCCCAAATTCTTCAGTAATAGAACCTCTGCTTTGGCACCTGTTTCCTCTTTTATGCCAAAGATTCTTGCTGGTATAACCCGGGTATCATTTAATACTAAGGTATCCCCAGGTTGGAGGTAGTCGATAATATCTTTAAAGTTAAGATGTTTCATCGACCCATCTTCTTTGCTTAACGCAAGCAGTCGGGAGGAGCTTCTTTCTAGAAGAGGTGTCTGAGCAATTAATTCATCTGGTAGATCAAAATTATATAATTCCACATCCATGTTGTCGTCATTCCTTAACAATAGTGACATTTTGATAATAATGTTTCAAAATATCCTGATATTTATGTCCTGCATCAGCCATACCTTTTGCTCCCCATTGGGATAATCCTAGGCCATGACCATTTCCTTGACCGATAAATTTATACTTTTCACTTCTATCCACAACGGTTGCCTTGGATTCACTATTCATAATCACAGTTGTATCTCCTGTAAGTTTACTAGTGCCTGTTGCAGAGATAACAACTGCTGGAGATGATGTGGATGTCTGTACCATGGAGCCATTCGAACCTAATACAGTATAACTTCCCGTTGGTACAATTTCAAACATTGTACTAGGTAAGCCATTTAATGCTGATCTGAATAAATCCGGGTATTTAACATTTAGAATTTGACCATTGACTTGTAATTCAATAACGCGACCAGATGGTCCTCTTTTGGTCACTTCTAGTGTACGAATCGTAGCTGGTAACTGTAATCCTGATTTTCCTTGCATTGATTTAAGTAATTCATCGGAAGTATAAGGGCCCCTAACCCAACTAAATGAATTAGATTCGGATACTCTATCCAGAATCACCACACTGTCCCCTGGATTAAGTTTGCCTATTGCAGGTACATTAGATAGAATCTGTGGTGTTGAACGAACATTCGTACTTGCTGAGGTGACCGACAATTGTCCAAGACCCGCTATTGTTTTACTACTTAATTCAGTTGCATTATCTTCACGAATATAACCCGTTTGTCCATTATTCATTAAAACATAGTACCAATTTTTCAAGTTCTGTTGTGCAGATACATCTCCGTCACTTTTAACATTAACGAAGGTATTATTTATACTGTTCCATACTTCACTGGAATCTGCTGTTACCCCACCACTGTTAGATGAGAATATGGTTTCGACAATCTTCCCATCTTTGAGCAAGACCTCACCCATAGTGTCATCAACCGCCTTAATAATGCTTGCTGCTTCTGACCCGATGCCATTATATACTTGGCTAAGCGTTGTATCGACTACATCCGCTATTTTGAATTTGTTTTTTTGGAATAAAGCGTAACTTCTTGCTGCGACCGCTTGCGTCTTCAAAACTTCAGGTGACCATGAAGAAGGTACTTCTCCACCCACTACGGAATACAGGTAATGCTCCAAAGGAAGTTCATTCACCAAGGATAGTTGACCATTGTATGATCCAATCTCCATATTACCGCGATAACTTCGTCCAGAACGCTCGGTTACCTTTATTACATTACTATCATTGGGAATCCATACCTTCACAGCTTCTCCACTAATTTGATAATGCGTTACTGCACGTGTCGATGATAAATGAAGACCTACATCTTGACGAACAATTAATGACGGAACAGAAGGATCAACATTTACTAGATTTAAGGTTGGGATAACCTGTTTAATCTCCTGCTCCAAAGCGATAAATTCTTCATCACTTGTTGTTTCCCCAACCCATACTGCATATTGAGTTCCAACAGATGGGTCTAACTGTATCGCAATCATAGCATCAATACCCGCATTTTGTAGGATGACCTGTTGTGCTTCTGCTTGCTCTACAGTGCTATAAATACCGACAGATCTATGTTTATTACCTTTTAATATAGGTACTTGTCCATTCAGCTGAGATCCTATTGTTTTGGCAACCCGGTTGATTGCATCTCTACCTGCTTGTTCTGTTGCATACATCCCTGTATAGAGTTGATATACAACGTTCCCAGCCAAGTTGGACTGATATAATAGAGGTTTATCAGAAGTAGTTGCAGATAAGCTCTGAAATGCCGCTGTGGCGACTTTCCAATTAGACGTCTCCAATGCCTTTATCCGATACGAATCCACACTGAATCTCACTTGTGCATTTCCCATCACAGGAACTAACTCTTGATATCCAAATGAACTATTTATCCCAGCGCTCCAAGCAACTCTTTGCTCTAATGTTACTGCTTGCGTAGTTGATCTATAGGTACTTCCTAAATCAAGAAACATCGCTACTCTTATACGATCTGGGACAAGTCCTGCAGCCATTACTCGCTGTGGTGTATATAGACAAGAGACGGTAATAAGTAATACGAGCATGCAACTTATACTTTTCTTGAACATCCCTTTTTGGATGGATGGAATCATTCGATCTCTCCTCTCTTTCATATGTGATTTATTTCTGTGAAGGCGGTTGAGGCAAACCTAAATGTTGATATGCTGTAGGTGAAACCACTCTGCCCCGTGGAGTCCGTTGTAGAAACCCAATTTGCATGAGATATGGTTCATAAACGTCTTCAATCGTTTGGCTCTCTTCTCCTATCGTTGCCGCAATCGTATCTAGACCTACAGGTCCACCACGGAAACTCGTAATCATTGTATGAAGTATTTTATAGTCAATGAGATCTAATCCTCTAGGGTCTACTTGGAGCATCTGAAGGGCCTGATCCGCAATGTCTCTTGTAATCATCCCATCCCCACGTACCTGAGCATAGTCACGTACTCGCTTTAAAAGACGGTTCGCAATACGTGGGGTCCCCCTCGCTCTAAGGGCGATCTCATCGGCTGCATCTCCCACAATCTCAATGCCGAAGATATCTGCTCCTCTTGATACGATATAACTAAGTTCATCCACACTATAGAATTCAAGGCGACTTACTACTCCGAATCGATCTCGAAGTGGAGCAGATAATAATCCAGCTCGGGTAGTCGCACCTATCAATGTAAAAGGAGGTAAGTCTAACCTTACAGAACGTGCACTAGGTCCCTTACCAATCATGATATCCAGTGCAAAGTCCTCCATCGCAGGATACATCACTTCCTCCACCGTACGGTGTAGACGATGAATCTCATCAATAAAGAGAACATCTCCCTCTTGAAGATTGGTTAGTAGTGCAGCAAGATCACCCGGTCTCTCAATAGCAGGACCCGAAGTCGTTCTTAAGTTAACGCCTAGTTCATTCGCAATGATGTTAGCAAGTGTAGTCTTTCCAAGTCCTGGTGGACCATATAGTAGTACATGATCCAATGCCTCATTACGCATTTTGGCTGCTTCAATATAAATTTTTAGATTTTCTTTCACTTGATTCTGACCAATATATTCTGCAAGATAACGTGGCCGTAGACTTAACTCTACCGCAGAATCCTCCATCATTAAATTCGCTGATATGATACGTTCATCCATTTACTATCGCTCCTATTCATTAGCCTGCGTAGAGCAGTTTGAGCGCCCTCTTCATTAAGCCATCTATCGTCTCATCATAGGTGACATCATCTTTAATCTTCAACCATACATGGTCAAGTTCAGTATCCGTATACCCTAATGCCTTCAAACCTTCCCTAGCCTCAGACCAAGACGATCCGTCGCCTTCTTGAGATTCAGAAACATTAAATAGGCCTCCGGAGATGACCGTTGTCGTTATATCATCCAATTTATCTTTTAAGTCTAGAATCATACGTTGTGCTGTCTTCTTACCGATACCAGGCAACTTGATTAAGTACGGTATATTCTCTTGGTAGATCGCAGATATCACTTGGTCTGGATTTCCTCCACTTAATATACCAAGAGCTACCCTTGGACCAATACCCGAAACTTCAATTAACTTACGAAACAACTTCTGCTCTTCACGTGTGGGAAATCCGAATAATAGAATGGCATCCTCGCGCACATTGTAGTGTGTATAAATAGTGATGTCACTTTCTGCCTTGGCAAAAACATAGGGATTGGGACAAAACACTCGATATCCAATCCCCCGCACATCGACTACAACATAATCATTCTCGAGGTGAACAACAGGGCCCGTTAGGTAATCAATCATTTCTTCAACACCTCTTTTAGCATCGTATTTAATGTCGAAGAATGCGCATGACATATCGCCACGGCTAATGCATCCGCGACGTCATCAGGTTTAGGCACCTCTCTGAGTTTAAGGTAAATCTTAACCATCTCTTGAACCTGCTTCTTCTCAGCTTTACCATAACCTACAACTGCTTGTTTCACCTGTAATGGTGTATATTCAGCAACAGGAATGCCCTTTTGCACTGCGGCTAGAATCATCACACCTCTAGCTTGACTAACAATCATAGCTGTCGTCACATTCCGATTAAAGAATAACTTCTCAAAAGCAACAGCATCAGGCTTATATTTATCTATCAACTGTACCATACCTTCATAGACATGTAACAATCGATCTTCTTCTGGGGTATGCGCTTCTGTCTGAATACATCCATATTGTACTGGAGTAACCTTACTACCTACCTTATCAACAAAACCAAACCCCACTATTGCAATACCCGGGTCTATTCCCAAAATCCGCAAATTCAATCTCTCCTTATCACAAAGCGAACATATGTATTCGTTATCTCATTATATGAAAATCTCCTTATGAAGTCTATTAATTAAGCTAAGTCCAATGGTTTATAGAGATAGATATGGAATAACAACCTTTAAACGTGTAAAATGAACTAAATAACCGAACTTTTTTGCAAATTGTAGACCTATAGACAATACCTATTAATGTAATAGATATTATTGGATTGACCAAGTGTTTTTATATTCATTATAATGAAGTAAGTATATTTCATAGATGCTCAGGAGGAGTTAACGTATGAAGGACATTCAGATTTTTAAAAGAGACGACCTTAAACAAAAACCAGACCAGGAACATTTAGAATTCGGACAGCACTTCACCGATCATATGTTTTTATTAGATTACAATATAGATCAAGGTTGGCATGACCCTCGTATCGTCCCTTATGGTCCCATCGTGTTAGATCCAGCAGCTATGGTATTACACTATGGACAAGCTGTATTCGAAGGGATGAAGGCATTCTCAGCCAAAGATGATCAAATTCTTTTATTTAGACCTAAAAAGAATATGGAGCGATTTAATGAATCAAATCGTCGTCTTGAAATTCCTGAAATTGATGAGGACTACATCCTACAAGCGATTCAGACTTTAATTTCAATTGAGAAAGAGTGGATTCCTACAGGTAAGGGGACTTCTCTATATATACGCCCATTTATTATTGCTACAGAACCATGTCTTGGCGTACGTGCTTCCTATCAATACCAACTCCTTGTCATCCTATCTCCCGTTGGTGCGTACTATAGCGAAGGGATAGAGCCTGTTAAAATCAATGTAGAAGCTACTTACGCGCGCGCAGTACGTGGTGGTCTTGGAACGGCCAAAGCAGCAGGTAATTATGCCGCCAGTATTAAAGCACAGACTGAAGCAAAAGAAGCAGGCTATTCTCAAGTGTTATGGTTAGACGCGCTAGAGCGTAAATATATTGAAGAAGTTGGAAGCATGAATATATTCTTTAAAATAAATGGAAAAGTGATCACGCCTGCATTAAACGGAAGTATATTAGCTGGGGTAACACGAGATTCCATCATCCAACTATTGGGCACTTGGAATATTCCTGTAGAAGAACGCCGTATCTCTATGGAAGAAGTATACCAAGCTTATCAAGATCATACGCTAGAAGAAGTATTTGGAACGGGTACTGCGGCTGTCATCTCGCCAGTAGGTGAATTATTCTGGAATGAGAAACAATTATTGATCAACAAAGGTGAGATCGGATCCCTATCACAACAACTATATGACACGATTACAGGTATCCAGACAGGTGTGATCGAAGATACTCTGACTTGGACTGTACAAGTATAACTTTTTAGTTCATTCATGAAAGCCCAACGATCCCTACATATCTGTAGGGATCGTTGGGCTTATTGAATTCATCTATTCTTATTCAGATCTCTTCATCACGTTCTCACTATACGATTGAGCATAATCACTGAACGTAGAAATCACACTATTATATTCGTCCATGTCTTGAATGCGAATACCTTCTATTAATTGATCTAACACACCATCAGGTAACGCAGATTCCATCGAATTAATATCAAGTTGGAAAAAGGTCTTTAATACTTTTTCTTCCTTTGGTGGTCCCTCATACAGTGAAAGATGACCGTTCACATCTACACTTATATATGCCTTTTGTTTACATAAGGGAGAGAGGTCCTCAATCGATTCTACAAGTGATACTTCTTCATTCACACCAAATTGTATCGTCCATGTAGGGTGTTCTTTCATTAATTTTAGAATTTCATCCTTATTCATATCCCCCATCACTTTTACTTCATTGCCACATATATAGTTTGTTCTAATTACAACAGGATGAATATTAGATTCATTTAATCTTTTTACATCAACATTCAATTGTTGGGGTTCAATTCTGGTCGAAATGTTCTGAATATATTGCAATGTTTCAACAGCAATGGGTGGTTCCGTGTGTAATAAAGATTTGAATTTAACAGAAAGCTGTGTTCCCCATAGTGCAAGTATAGAAATGATCAAGAACAAGGCAGTTGCTCCAATTCTTCGTTTCCACTTCATCCAATTTCTTTTTAATTGCTTTTTTAGTTTTGAAGCATTCATGCGGATCCCCTTCTATCTACATACTTTTCTATATTGTGACCGTGCAGCCCAATATTTATACAAGTTAGGGGATTGGATCCACATTCATGTTAATTTGTTCACAAAAAAGAACCATCCGAATTAACGAATGGTTCTACATTTGATCGGGACGACACGATTCGAACATGCGACCCCCTGGACCCAAACCAGGTGCTCTACCAAGCTGAGCTACGTCC
>NZ_JBITNB010000040.1:0-17942 GCF_054373195.1 Paenibacillus sp. CMAA1364
AAATACCCTATAGAGTAGACTTTTTTAAAGTGTCTATTCTATAGGGTACATTTTAACCTTAGGGTGGGTTTTTACTTTCTATTGTTGCTGTTAATGTATGTTAAAAGAGCAAGAATGAACATTCCGAATAGGAACATTATAGTCAATGCATCTTTCACCTCCATGGCTTCACCTCCTTTCGAAGGGAAACCATGCCCACCCAAAATTCAATTGTAACTATATTTTACCTTTATTCGCTCATACGTACAGGTGTTCTTATTATGAGTTCGAAATTGATTTAAAGATAGAGTCTTAAGGATTTAGTTTGCTATATGACCATAATAGGCCCCGCTTCTTTTATTCGTACAAGGAATTGATCTCATTAAACCATTTCGTCTTGCTTCCTCTAATGACCATCGTATTAGATGATTCATTAGCAAATCCCTTTCTTAGTTTTCAATACTAATTTCACTCCTAAACCTCCAACCGTCAATATTAAAACCACCTGATTGATCAAACACGTACTCGGTTAGTTTCCGAAAGATGCTTATCATCTCATCATGACCAGTAACTTTCATTGCTTCTATATACAATTGACCAAAAAGTGAGTCTGGAAACGGCTGTTTTAGGTACTTTTTTAAATACAAGGGCTCCGTTAGGTATCTAGAAATATGATATGAAGGAACCTTCTCGATGTTCAGAATGGAACAATAGACGTTATAGAGATTTAACAGTGAGCTGTTGTAAACGAACTCAAAATCAATTCGCCCTTCTTCATAACAATCCAATAAGTTATCCAATGCATCCCATAATCCGTATTTAGTTATTTCTACTATGGTTTTGTCTAAATCTGTATATGGTTTCGACTTCCAGCCTTTAGCATCTTCCACTAATTGCTCAACAATACCAGATTTATCTAGAACTATTCTCCCCGTCAAAAACTGAACCATTGACATCGTGCTACGACCATAATAATCCGCTTTGAAATAGCTTCTTATTTGTTGGGGTGGATTAACAAAGTACTCAATAAGAAACCCTTTCACATATTGATTACCACGTTCTCTCCAGTTATGGTCATCACTAAGAATAATATGAACATCTATATCAGATCTTTTAGAAGGATTACCTGTAATATAGCTTCCACATACTAATATGCCAATGACTTCCTCTTTATTTTTCCAATTCTCAAGAAAGAGGTCTAGTGCGACTTCCCAAGGTTTCATTGAATAACCCCTCTCTATTCTTCTTGAAGAAATCTATTTCAAATGTGGTCAAAAACAGAACTATAATAATAACTGTCTCATATTTTTAATCAGCATTAATTATTTCTTCTATCACTGAATATCCTTTAGAATTATCTTTACATGTCCATTCCCATTCTTCAAAAATTCTTAATCTACCGTCATTTAATAATTCCGGTTTCGATTTACAAATCCCTGTCATAATCTCATTGTTTTCATTAATGTGGTGATACCTCATATCTAAGCATCCATGACAATCTACTAACCCGATTATATGTCCTTTAACTACTCCACCACCAGAGTACTCTGCCCATACCATGTCTTCTTTTTGATAGTAATGAAAAATGGTTTCTTGATTTACTTCACCGTTTTCGGTGTTTTTAACAGTCTTGAGAATCCTACCATTATAATTAACCGAATTCATATGAATCACCTCGATATTCTTAAGATTTTTTGCGAACTATTCCTTGTATCTAATAATAAATGGAGAAATTGCTAATACGGTTATTACCCAAGCTGTAAACCATAATAATGCTTTAGTAAGAGAGGTTTCCTGTAAAACATATATAATCCATATGATAGGAACAAATGTTATCGATATCGACATTATAGATCGAGAAAATAAAGTTATTTGATATTCATTTCCGCAGTTATCACAGGTGATCAGTTGCCATTTGAACCTACCTAATACAGAAATTAATACTTGTGTGTACTTAAACTCTTTTCTACATTTCAAGCATCTCTGCATATTATTCTCCTTTTGTTGTTTGTTTACTTAAGCAACTGTATTACTGATAACCATCAGAAAACCGTTCTTTGAGGATGTATCTATTAACTGATGAATAGATTGATTTGCTGTATGGTTAAACAAATACCATTGATCCTCAGTTGCATCATAAATCAAATATTTAGGTGTCTTTTCTGAACCGTTGACTGAGAAAGATTGGTTTACCGAATAGATATCGAATTGTTGTATGCTGTTACCCTCTTGGTCTAAAAAGTCATATTGTCCATTTTTATAATAGACACCAGGTGTAATACTGTGAACAGACCACGTGTAATCAGAAGGAGCATCAATCTTATCTCCTTTGTTTTTCACAAAAACATTATAGATTTCTTCGATATAGGCATTCCCTCTAATTTGACTTACTACGCCACCCATAGTCATGTGGTATTCTTGTTGCAATGCTTTGACTTGTACTCCCTCAATAACCAATGGATCGGTATCGATAGCTACTGTCGAGTTACTATAATTGATATTGCAACTAAACGTTTCTGCAATAAGTCGAATTGGAACCATTGTGCGTTTGTTCTTTATATATGGCTTGGCATCTAGTAGTATCCCTTTGCCATTTATCAGCGCTGTGTTGCTATTCAGATTTAGGATTACTTGCATATCATTTCTGGTGAGAGTTATTTTCGTTTCTGACCAGTTGACCTTAGCTCCCAAGTTCTCACTGATGATACGTAAGGGCACCATTGTGCGATTGTTCCTTATTTCGGGCTTCACGTCTGAGACAATAACAACACCATCAACTTTTATTTGGGTGGTTGCCGCATAAGTGGTTGTAGAACTACTGAATAGAATCAAAATAAGTAGAATTCCTAAGAATACCTTTTTCATAATAAGATTACCCCTTTTGTTGTATATTTTTCCCTTGCATAAATATAAACGTCAACCCCAAGTATAAAGTTGCTTAATCCATGCTTACGATTAAGATCAAACATCATAAGTGATCATTGCTATTTAATTCATTTATATATGATTTCAAATATGGTGATATATAAGTGCTACGAACACTTGGCTATTACAATTAACTTGAATGGTATATTCCCTTCTAGATCAAAAAAGATAAAGACCCACCTTCGGCAGTTAATCTTCGGGTGGGTTTTACTTTTTTTGTTGTTATTCTTTATTTAATTATCTAATTTTGTTTAAGTTTGCCATATAACTGTTTTAGCCCAAGAATTACATAGTAGATAATTATTACGTTGATAATATATTTGAACAAATCTATACTTACATCTATTATGAATCACCTGTTCTCGTTAGCTTCAAAATGATACTGTATGAAAAATCTTAAGGGAAACCCAAATTCTGTTCTATGAGCACCTGTAGCTGGTATATTTCCTGGGATAATAAGAATACTAAGCAAAGCAATCCAGAGTGAAAAATTTAAAATCAATTTATGAATTTTCATTTCTTTCCCCCTTCTCCTTAATCCTCAGCTGGCCTTTGATCATCTGTAAATCGATACTAGACCATTACCTATAACAGCATTTATATCCGACAGGCTTTAGGTAAAGGTACACCCATAATTTACGGTATATGTCTATAGGTGTTCCAAAATCCCATTCATATCATAAATAAATGATCGAATCATTATGATGGCAGACATATTACCTTTTAAATATCCACTTTATAATTCAGTTCCAATTCATCGCCAGGTAACCCTCTTATTCCCCAATTACATTTAGGCGTTTCAATAATGGTTATTTCAAGGTCGTTTTTGCTAACACCTAAACCGGAGAAATTTTCAAATAATGCATTGATCAGATTTTTCTTCACTTCAACTGAACGACCTTCGAATATACTTATCTCAATTATTGTATATTTTTCAGTGCGATCCTTAGGATATATGAATTCTTCTCTATCAAACATAATAAACCGTTGAAACCTTTTCTCGTTTGGAAGTTTCAGTGTTTCAACTAGACAGGAATGAACGATATCTGATATGTTCTTTTGAAAAGGTTTCAAGAAATTTCGCAAACCATAAATTTTTACTTGTGCCATCCTAGAATCCTCCTCTATCTTTATTAAATTATCCACTCAGTCTAGTTCTAGTTATTAGTTACTCCAAAGGGAACATGAACGGATGGGAACATTCGAGCAATTCCTTCAATGTGACTAAATTTAGAGCATGGGCATCTTCCATCAACATCGTATGGGGGGAATCAATAAACAAATTGCCTCCATTACTAAAAACATCATTTTAAAGATTTAGTAATAACATCGAAGTATAGCGTGTCGCTATGGTTATAAGTTGTCTGCGACTTCTATCTATATATTTACTCCAGATAAAGCCTTTAAGGTGTTCTTTCACTCCGTTTAATTATATATTTATTATTGTTTTTTTCTGCAATAAGTATAATTCGTTCTGTTTTTATTAGTTCTTTAATTGGAAGAAAGTCTATATTATATCGATCCAAAGTAATATCTAAGATCACCTTATCATTGTTAACAAATACTAATTTATGGAGCGACTCATCTAGTAGTGGAAAATCATCTTGCAATAAATATCCTAAGTATGAATTAGCATTTGTCCACTTTAATCCAACCACATTTTCCATATACTCTCTAGATAAATATGCCTCGAATACAAATACTTTTTCCCATTCAAAACTAGTAGATTCATCCATAGTAAAACTTTTATTCCGATATATTATTGAGACTACATTTTTTGTGAATTCGTTATTATACCTATGGTCTACATTGTATTTGAGATAACCAAAATAACTAATAGTGATTGGTATTAGAATAATAATGAATATCAATAATAGAATATAATATTTAAATTTAGATTTCATCATATCTCCTAAATCTTATTTATTTATTGAATATGTCTTAGACTGATTTCTTACAATGTCTGTGATATACGAATCTTTGCCTTCAAAACTTGTCTTACATTGAATCTATCTTTCTCGTCCTATTATAAAAGCCTTATCCGACCTCTCAAATCCTACCTTTGGGTAATATTCCAGTGCCTCAGGGGCAGAAATTAGAATTAGTGTGCATTCATCACTCATTTGCTTCCTTACTCGGTCAATCAATTCTGTACCTATCCCACTACTTTGAAATTCTAGATCAACAGCTAGATCTGATAAATAGCAACAATACGAATAATCTGTAAGTGCCCTAGCAAGCCCAACTATTACTCCTTCGTTCCATGCAGTTATTACTATATCCGCATTCTGAATCATTCGATCTAGTCTTTCCAAGTCCTGATAAGGCCGCTTAATACCAGATTTCATAAACAAACTCGAAACGTCTTCTGCTTTAATATCCTTTGTATCTTTATATATGATTTCCATGTCACATCTCCTTTGAATTCGTTGTTATATGCAGTTACTAGCTATCTAATTTTTCTATTGTCGTGAAAATATTCGATAGATGACCTTTTATTTCTACAAAATTAATTTATATCCAGTTCACTTTGATGTCAATAAGGTTTTTGGGAAACCCTCCAAATACGTCATCAAGACTGTATATCCTTGATGACGGTAAGGTCCAGTGGTAGAACGATGTCGTCCGTGCCAAGACAGGGCCAAGAGTTCGAAGAGTTAAGAGTTAATCGGCGAATCTAGGTAACCAAACAATCGAATGAATGGCTATTTTTAGAACAGGGAGATCCAATGTTTATTTCACGGCTACTTCCCTTCACTTAGAGCATGCAGAAGTGACAAAGCCTCTTCATGGTCAGGTTCCAGAACCAACGCATCATGTGTGTATTTAAGTGCTTCTTCTTCCAGACCAAGCTCGTAACTACAAATGGACAAGCAGAATAAGACCGTCGGAACAGGCTCATCTTTATCTGCATGTATGGACATCTCCAAGAATAACTTCGCATCCTCATACATATCCATTTCGAATAACAGCAGTCCCGCATCGAGCGCTAAATCATAATGCTGCTCTAGCTCATAGTAGTTAGACCACATCATGTGTATGCCTCTTTGAATATCCAGTATATCTTCATCGCTGATCTCTGGTATCAAGCTCGAGATATATTTCGCAGTCTGGACAAAAAACTCCGCATCATACCCACCCAAACGCCAAAAGGCCAATATTTGCTGTATTCCCATCGTTTCGAAATGTAGATCTCCCCATTCCTTCATACTGAAGAAATCATCCGGTCCATAACGTTCGATAAACCGCTGATAGGCCAATCGTGTATTGCCATAACTCATTGGTTTCTCCAGCATGAGTATACTGCCTATATTTATATTCTTGTAATGGTGTTGGGTGAAGAGTGTTTGTGCACCTTTTTGCTCAAACACATGTTGAATCGCATGATAGTTTGCTGTTAAAGAGAAGCTACCGTGAAGAACTAACTCAGGCGGCGCTGCAAATTTCCAGTTCTCAAGTCGGTGGTCGCCTTTATCAGCTGTGAGCAGCAAGAAACCTGCCTGTGACAGCTCATTCAGCCGCTCCAAGCATGTCAATCCAACTACCGGAAACAGGATATGTGAATCCTCAAGTTCTTTTTGATAAAGGGCAATTACTTCATGATAGGGGTATGTTGCTTCTTCATATCCAGATGCTCGGCGATACTCGTAATTCAGCGTCATTTGTTCTAATACTTTTGAAGGATTAAGTTGATCGGAATTCTCCGGATACCCGATTAATACATCGCATTCAAATATTTTACCATCAGCCACATAGATCAGCTCTTGCGGAATACTATCGAAGAAATAGTTAGCAACGATCAACAGTGGCTGCTTCAGATCACCCGGACGGATGGTTGTATGGGATACAACCAAGTTCAACTCCGTATCATGTACGGCATCAAACCGTGCGAAATCCAGCAATCCTTGCTGAACATAAGATTGCAATGCAGGATGATTCTGCCAACCTATTACATTCTTTGAAGCTAAATCAGTCATAATATAGCGGAATGGTGGAAGTGTTATCCCCGCGAAATCTCTCAGCTCACATAACTTTTGTAATATATGAAATGCGAGGCGCCCTGCACCAGCACCTAGCTCCAGGATCATAACAGGTTTAGTAATATGAGCCCTGCTCGCCCTGTCTTGAAGAAATCCGAAAATCATTTCCGCGTAAGATGTAGCAATCATGGGATTGCTGGTTATATATTGCGGAACCTGATCATTATTCCAAGCGTTCATTCCCTTTTCTTCATAATAAGCCCGTTGCAAATCCCATATGGGTGCTTCGCTGAAGCGGAAGCGCTGTTGTTTATTGTCTGCCATTCAATTTAAACCTGCTCTCTGTCTAGCATTAGGGACAATCTGTTCTGTTACCGTGCGAAGGATATGTGCTTCAAGGGCCTGGCAACCCATGACATTCACTTATTTCTTAGCTGTATGTTTCTTAATCACAGGCATAATTTCTGTTGCAATCAACTCAATATTCCTCATAATTTTATCGAACGGGACCCCACCGAAATCAATTTGTGCCATAAAGCGCTGTTGACCATACAATTCATATTGGTAGAGCATTTTCTCGATCATTTGTTGTGGACTACCAACCATTAATGCATCTCGATAATCAGTAGATTGTTCGAATTGTTGCTTGGGATAGCCACCCCCACGTAACGCCTGCATACCTGTATTTATATGTGGATAATACTCACGAAGAGCATCTTGTGAATTCTCAGATGTATAGAATAAACTTGTTGTAGCAATCGGAAGCGTTGCTGGATCGAAACCTCGCTCAGCTGCTGTATTACGATATGCATCAACGGATCCCTTGAAATGGATTGCAGGTCCTCCTAGTGTTGTTAGCATCATCGGTATGCCTGCGTAACCAGCCTTAATTGCACTTTCAGGAGGTCCACCGACTGCACGCCATATTGGCATATGACCATTGAGAGGTTGGGGTAAGATCGTAGCATTGTTTAATGCTGCACGGAATTGGCCTTCCCAAGTTACTGATTTCTCATTATTCAACTTCAACAGAAGCTCCATCTTTTCTTCAAATAATTCTTCATAATCATGCACATCATAGCCTAGAAGACTATATGCTCCTACACGTGAACCACGCCCAGCGACGATCTCGGCACGACCATTGGAGATCAAATCTATTGTGGCGAAATCTTCATATACACGAACAGGGTCGGATGTACTTAACACCGTTGCTGAACTTGCAATTTTAATATTGGTTGTAGCTTGTGCAATCGCCCCTAGAATGACCGTATGTGCCTGTGTTGTAAAATGTGCTTGATGACTTTCACCCACAGCAAATACATCAAGTCCCGCCTGATCAGCAAACTTACTTGCCTCAATTAATTCTTGAATACGTTGTTCTGGACTAATCATTGCACCGGTATGTGGATTAGGTAAATAATCTCCAATAGAATATAACCCAAATTCAAGCCCTTTACTTGTATCCATACGATATTTCTCCATGATTACTCTCCCCTTATGAAATGATTACCTGATCCAATATAGCTCTCTTTTTCAAGACTTACAAACATACGCGAAATACCACCTTGTCTAAAAGACGGGAAAGCAATCAGAATGGGATGCCTTTGATGAATAAGTAAAGGTCATACAGTAAATCCTACATTCGAGTACATCAATAATTAACGAACCAAGGAGGTTGGCTTATGGCAAAAATGATTGTATTAGCATTAATATTATTGGTGACAGGCTGTTCAGCTGATAACAATATGACACAGAAGCAAGTGACCCCTAAGCAAACTCAAATTTCAACTTATGATCATACTACTTCGCAGAAAGTTCCCCTAACACAGGCATCATCGATAGCTACAAGGGGGAAAGCAAGTCCTTCTATTACAGCAAAAGGAATGCCAAATGAAATGATTTCGAAATGGTTTAATTTGATTCAAACACCGACCAGAAATCCAGAAAAAACAGAACCAACAGGTTCAACAGGGCAAGTACAAGAAGGTGCAAAGGATACTAATAAGGGGACAACCCCTTTCGGGCAGCAGGTCTTGGACTTAGTAAATCAAGAAAGATCTAAAGCAGGATTAAGTGCCCTGAGTATGAATGATCAATTGGCAAATATGGCTTTGGTCAAAGCACAGGATATGTACGACAACAATTATTTCGATCATAACTCACCAACACATGGATCACCTTTTGATATGATGAAGGAATTCGGGATCACATACAGTTACGCTGGAGAGAATATCGCCAAAGGACAAACCACCCCTGCCCAGGTAATGAAGGATTGGATGAATAGCACAGGGCATAAAGCAAATATACTGAGTAATAATTTCACCCAAATTGGCGTTGGTTATTATAACAATGCTTGGGTCCAGGAATTTAAAGGATAAAGCTGTTCAGGAACGAAACCCCACCATAGGCTCTTAATCTATGAGTGGGGTTTTAAATTGATTAAGAGAGATTAACTGAACTCTGCTAAGATTTTTAAGTCGTTCTTTGATGGATGATTTGTAAAACAGCACGTTCAGCTGACTGAAGTGCGCCTTCTAGATGACCGCCATACGCTGAACTCGTTTCTGTGCCAGCAAACACAATTTTGTTTTCCCATATACCAACTATAGGTATTTCTCCATAAACCGGAAAATCTCGTAGTGGAATACTGTCTTCGGATACAGCCGTTTCTGGATCTACAGACCAATCTTTGTAAAGAATAGTGCTTACTTTTTTAGCCGATGGTCCGAAAAGATTAACCAACTGTTCTATAACCTTTTCTATAATCAGCTTTTCCCCTAGCCTATAACGGTCTTTCGCAGACATCCCGAAGAAGCCAAATAATGCACCCGGACCTGTATTAGGAGATGCATCATGAATTTCTTGCAACGGTCCTACCCAACTTGATGCATTGCCCGAAAGTCCCTCTTCTCTCCAAAAAGGATAATCATAAACAGCTATTAATTTAGCTTGTCCTGCCATCCAGGTCGGTTTGTTGATAAGGTTTGCGTTCAGTTCAGGAGAAAGTGCAGGAAGAAATTCAATATTCTGTTCTATAAGTCGAGGCGGTAGTGCCAGAATAACAGCACTAGCGCTATATTGTTTTATATGCCCATCTTCACATTCGGCTTGAATCGTAATGGCGTCATTATCATGTAATGTAATTGTCGTGACACGTGTTTCTAATTCAAAGATCTTTGGTGGTAGCTTACTTACCAACGCGTCAATTAAAGATTGTACACCTCCCGTAAACCGCACAGACTTCTCCGTTGAGTGATCTGGAAGGATATGCCGTTCAGGGATTTGGTTCTCATACCGTTCAAATAACATAGCCCCTTTTGTGTGCTGTTCGAAAGTTTCTAGGTGTAGCTCTTGAACGAGACTGGTGATCGTATGCTCATATTTCGGCCAGAACCATGTGGGTCCAAGATCAAATTTGCCCAATTCAGGCTTGTCGGATCTCAGGGAGCTTAAAACCCTACCTCCAATCCTATTTCGAGCCTCTAAAATCTTACATTCAATACCTTGTGCTGAGAGTAAAGTGGCTGCTCGCAGGCCGCTTAAACCAGCACCAATAATAATCACTGGATTATTGTTCATTGTATATTCATGTTGACATGCTTTAGAAGTCATAACGCATTGTACAGTTGTTGAATTTGTCTTTCTAATTGTTGAAACTGTACAAACCGTCCTTCCCGAAGATATTCCTTTTGATCAAGAAACATCACTATTGACGGTACTGTAAAAATCAATAATTCACCTGCGACTTCCTCTACCTGACTGGCATCTATATGCGCAAGTTTTATTTTGGGATAGTTGCTGAGCAATGCTTTTAGTTTGGGATAGATCGCATGACATACGTTACAATCCTCTTGAGATACATATAACATGCTTAATCGGCTATTTTGAATAAAAGGATCTATTTCTTCCACGGAAGTTATTTCTTGGACATTCATCAGTATTCACACGCCTTTCTCGAGGTTAGTTTCCCTATTCTTCATCGTAAGAGAGCTTAACCGATTATACCAAATATAATTTTGTAAATAAAATAATCACGATCCGCCTTTATCGTCTGGAAAGAGGCATTCAATGCCAAATTGCGAATTTTAACCTGAGACATAATCTTATTGTTAATAATAGATACGTACTTCTCATGATTTGCGACCTCTTTCAATGAGAGCAAATTACCAGTTGCTAGGTCAAATGTGTAAGGTATACGTGCAGTATCCCCATAAGATCCCCAGAATAGATGTGATATTTCACGTATAGACTCAGTCTCCCCTGTTCGTTATAAGTTAACGTATTGGATCGGCTACACTCATCTGGACAGAAAAATTGTGGTCTAGTTTATTGTTAATACAAAGCCTATATATGAAATTATTTGTCCTTCCAAATCTTCTATTGAAAATTGGTATCTTAAAGTTGCTAATCCAACTAGGATTATCCCAATTGCACCTAAAATAATATGTATATAGCCAATTATTTTATCTTTTTTCAAGTTGCTCCATCCCCCTTTATAATTTCACTATTATTATATTCGCAGTTAAAAACGTTATTTCCACGATTTCCGATAACGTTTTCTCATTTCAGACGTTTAGCAGATTAAGTGACCGCAGGGAATAGGTCATTAGAAATTAATCTTTTACTCTTTAGGGACAAATACTCCATCAAACTTATTCCTTATGATTGTTTGATTTTTAATTGCTTCTTCAAAGTTATTTGAGTTTGATACAATATACAGATTTTTTATCTCATTTTTAACTCCATTCCATTCGCTTGAAGCCCATATATTAATATTTTCAAAACGATCATCGAACCAAATCATACCCCCATTTGTGAAATCAAATCCGTCTATAGATACTCTACCTACAAATGTTGATTGTCGAAAAATAGGTCTGTGCAAATTGCCTTTTATTTTCAGCATTGTTTTTGTTGTTGTTGATGGTTCGTTTTCGATGTAACTCACTGCTGTCCGCGTAACATCTAAACTCTTAGGGAAATCATAATAAAATAAGAATATGGAGATGCATATAACACCAATAATAGAGGTCAACATTAAAACTATTTTCAAAATCATATTCGCCTCCTGAATCTATTTTCTAAGAAAATCTTCGTAGTGATGAAGGGCGGATACCCGCAGTAGGAATGCTGTGTTATATGATGACAATGACCTCTCCATAATCCTAACTAAGTTTTTTTCACTGTTTCCATGCTTCTAAGTACTCAGGTAAATCATCTGGATGGTGCTTTACTCTCAGACCTATACGACAATAGAGTTGAATGGTAACTTTATCTATTAATCTCTTTCTGTCAATCAATCCTTGTTCAAGTTGATCATAGGCAGTGTATAGATTTTCCATATTAAGATCATCGGATGATGAATAAAAGGCATATGTAAAATCATAAATTAATGGTCCCACCATGGGAGAGGGATCATTAACACCAACCAATTCCGATTGATCATATACAAAATTATGGACACCCGTATCACAATGTAATAAAAATCTATTCCCTTGTTCTTTATCATCATCAAATAATGTATCGTTGGTTCAAGTATCATATCAGCTTCTCCTTATTAAAGTAAGAATCGCTCCTCTTAGATCATTCGTGTCATTTTACTATTATTTACATTGATCCTTCAGCGCTTCGCTTAACGATTAGAGGTTCACGATGGAAGCCCGCCCATTCCCAATCAATCGTATACAGTGTTTCATACAGGTCAACGTGCGGAATGAAATCAAGTGAATCTAGTTTAATATTTACTGATTGTATTATTGGTAAGCTACTAACCGATTTGCTATGCTTAATTGAATGAATATCTCTGGGCACATGCTATCCTAACTTTTTATAGATTTCATGTCTTTTATCATTATAAAAATCATCTGAATACTTCCTTTAATCTTAACTTACATATATTATCATACAATTACATACGATTTTACCTCTTTTAATAGAATAATAAATAGGCTGTATCTATCACTTATCTAGTGAAAGATATAGCCTATTTTCGAGGATTCAAATTATTTCAGTACGCCGTCTGCTTTCATTTCCTTAAATAGTTTCTCAGCTAATTTCAAATAGTTATCCCAAGCTGTATTACGAGTAGTGTAACCAGACTTGCCGTAGTCACCTGTGTTCTCAATGGCAGGTAGACCTGTCAGATCTAGCATATCTTGTGTTTTAATTACCTTTAGCTTCAGCTCATCCATCTGAACGTTAAAACCAATACGGGAAGGCTCAGCGTAGTCCATACTTTCATACTTGGATTGTCTGTATAATGCCTTTAGCTTCGGATCCTCAATTTTATCTGGTGTATCTGCAAAGATCTCGTCATAACGAAGATCGATAATCTTGTTATTCTCAACGACTACTTGCAGACGACCTGTTAAGCCACCGCCCAACTCTTCAGCAATACCGTAGTATTTTTTACTTGATGGTTTTTCAAGAGATAGAGCAAGTTTCTCCGCCATGGGTTTCATGGACTGTAACACACTGTTGGAAGCTCCTGAAACCGTATCAACATCGGTTGTGAGACTTTGTGACTCTAGCATTTGCTCTTCTGCTTTAAGAACACCTTGGATCCATGCTGCACCCTTATCTGCACCCATAGTGAAGTTATATGCAGATAAGCGTTTCGATACGTTTTGGTAATAGCGATTGTAATAGTTCGGACGTGTCAACTCGTTAAATTCGATATGAACTATTTTGTCGCCTTCAGTGACCACTTCGAGCATTCCTAAATGACCCTGTCTGAAGCGTTCTTCAATTCTATGATAATCTCCCTTGATCAGTCCTAGCTTAGGTTGAGCTGTCCATTCAAGATCCGTCATTTCAACTGGTGTAATGGAAGCGCCGGATGTGGCATCTTTATCTTCTGCATTAACCTCTGTCTTGCTAGGCTCTACTTTTGGTTGTTCCTTTGAGCTAGAGCAACCTGCAAACATGGAAATTGTTATCATAGCTGCAAGCATGGTAATGACAAACTTGATACGTTTCGATTGAATCATCTTGATGTCCCCTCTTCTATGTTGTAAGTGAAACGATTACTGATTGCGAGCCAATGATGTGTAGGTTCTCACAGTTAGAATGGTCATTATCAGCATTATTATTGTAACTTATAATTAAAAAATAAGATAGTGATAGTTTTCACAATGGTTATAACTAAAATATTAGAGTACATTTAAGAAAATGACATCTAATCATCTTTAGATCGAGACTTTACAGCTGGGCGTTTATTCCAAAATAGCGATAGGGAGACCTTCGCACAGCATAAAGCGAACACCAGAAACAATAGCGACCATATCCAAGCAGGTAGTATGGTCTGATTAGCTAAACTAGCAGCATCACCCGCACGAGAAGGCTTGTTGATCGCATACAGAAGAAGAGAGATTGGCCCCATGACCGATTCCTCCAGTGAAAGAAAAGCTAGAAGTAAATAGTAGGTATTACGAATACCTGTTCCGAGGAAGTAAAAAAGCAGGCTGACCACAATAAATATAGAAAGCCACCATATCCCATAGCTGTTCCGTACAAATAGTAATATCATAATGAGTGCGATCGCGGTGATAAGTATTAACCCTTCCCCTTGTCTCCGATGTGCATAGCCGTAAAACATCAATACAGAAAAGATAGATGCTGACAAATAACCTGCGATGGATACCGCAATGGGACCCCAGCCAGATGCTAATACCGCATAAGTGGTTCCACTATGATCGGGATTCAGCTCAATACTCAGCACACGCCCGGATAGAAGCAGTGTCGCAACAGCATGCCCCAGTTCATGCACCATTGTATCGATAATGCGAAACCAAGACGAAAATGGAACAAGCCGTGTGAGTACCGCAGCCAAGACCAGATAGAAGAACGTTTTAATCCATTTATTCATACAGAGCATCCTTTCGAATGTCACACGATTTTTTTCCACAAGTATAGTTGCTAGTCTAGCTGTTGAAAAAAAACTAACCGTTGATACAAATTGCCTTTAACTTTCCGTGTCTGTGCTGATTTCTTATAACGTTCAGAGGTTCATGACGGAAACCCACCTACTTCTTGTTTTCGCTTACATTAGGTGGATTTCTGTGTTGGTGTATATTCTTCTATGTAAATTCCTCTTCCAACCAAGAACGAATGTCACCAGCGTGCTACTTGTGTTATACGACGTTCATCGTATCTTTGATTGATCTATCAAACTACCTTTAATTATCTTCTTTAGGATACTTCAGATATGTAGTTCCATAAACAATAGATTCAAACCTTATACCGTCTTCTTCATGAAAAATTTCATAAGGAGGGTCAACAGGAACTTGTGCTATGATCTTTCCATTGATATTCCTTAACATACAATCTAGTTCTCCAGTTTCTAAGATTAAACCATTCTTTAATTCAGTAAAATCCCAAAATAAGCAATGTGAAAATTCATATTCTACGGTCCTAGTTATTAGATTGATAGCACAAGACTTCTTCTTACTACCAATTAAGATTGTTTGAGTATCTTCTAAACAAAATATAGTCAAATTATTGACCCCAAAATTAATGCTTCTAAAAATAACCCCCAATTAATAACTACTTAATAAATGTCGTATAACGTCGCACATTCCTGACGTTCAAGCAGCTTAAGTGACCGTAGGGAACAGGTCCTCAGACTTAGCTGTTTGAATGTGTCGCCTGAATCTACTTCTATGAAATTCTTCTTAGCGATCAAAGGCGAATGCCCGCAGTAGGAATGTGTTGTTATACGATGTCCCCGACTTCGAAGCTTAACTTACATTGAATTTAAGTTTCCTTTCATCAATTTCGCTATTTCTTTATCATTATCTTTTGAAGATTTCTCGAGTTCTTTCACTACTCTTTCTTGTCGTTCTTTCGAGTGATTCTGACTTAATTTCCACTTCCCTTCTAATCTATTGATTTTTATTTTAAAACCTACAATTCCATTCATGAGACCTCCAATTAGTTCATGGTTTGATTCATCTATACGATAAGGACTACTTGGTTTCTCATATTGATTGACCATATCATTTAATGCTTTTAAGAGTTCTTCTTTTTCTTCCATCAATTCAATACTTCCATATACATGAATAGATACATAGTTCCAAGTTGGAACTGACATATTTGTCTCATACCAGGAGGATGAAATATAACTATGAGGACCATGAAATACAGCCAATACTTCTTGTTTCATAATGTCTATCCATTGTGTATTTGGTCTAGCAAAGTGTCCGTACAAGTAACCATTTTTTCGATCTAATATAAAAGGTAAATGAGTTGCAACAGGAACATTATCATGATTTGAGAACAAGATTCCAAAACTATTCTTTTCAATAAATTCGAAGAGGACTTCCTCGTCATCTACGATAAAATGCTTGGGAATGTACATATTTTTCATCCTTTCTGGATTGCGGGGATTTCATATAACGTTGCGTATTTCTGACGTCCAATCGGCTTAAGGACCAAAGGTCCGGGTGGCTCTGCCACTTAGTCGATTGGATGTGTCTCCTGATTTCACTTCTCAGAAAATTCTTACTGGCGATCAAGGAGCGTTAGCGACGATGCAGAAAAACATTGTTATATGATGCCTTCCACTTCGAATCCAATCCGCTTATAGAGTCTAATTCCATAATTATTATTCATCATTACAGTTAGCTCTAATCTTCTAATACAACTTGTTTTCAGCCATACTTCCATTACCTTAAATAATTCTTTGCCAATGCCTTTACCGGTAAACTCATTAAGTAGTCCGATTACGATATGTGCGCGATGTCTAATTCTACTTGTGTTTCCTCCTATAACTGATAAATGTCCAATTAACTGATCTTGAAACTCTGCTACAAATATATTAGTGTTTTCAGATTCAAGAAATGATATTATGTTATTTCTTTGTTGATTTTCATCAACTTCTCTTTCACCAGGCTCAAATAACATGATCTTTGTCTCTCTATCTATTTGTTTATTTAGTTTAACTAATTGAGTTGCATCATCAGGCATCACTTCACGAATATTAATCATCCTTGATGTCCTTTCTATTCAAGTTTTTGGGCTGGTTTCATATAACGTTTCCGCATTCCTGACGTTTAAGCGGCTTAAGGTGCGTAGCACCGGGTCGTCAGACTTAGCCGGTTGAATGCGTCGCCTGAATCCGCTTCCCCGATATCCTTCTTGGCGGCCAAGGAGCGCCAGCAACGACAGAAAAATGTAATGTATATGATGGGGATGCCTTCTTTGAGTATACTTATATAGTGTTTAACTTTTATTCATTTTTTCTGTTTTGATACATCTTTTTAAGTGTGTTATTATATATTTAATAAAGACCAAGTGCAGCGAACACTTGGTCAGTACAATTGGCTTGGATGGTATATTCCCTTCTAAGTCATTCAGGAATGAAAACCCACCTTTGGCTACTAATCTTTGGGTGGGTTTTACTTTTTCTTGTTGCTGTTAATGTATGTTAAAAGAGCAAGAATGAACATCCCAAATAGGAACATAATCGTCAATGCATCTTTCACCTCCATGGCTTCACCTCCTTTCGAAGGGAAACCATGCCCACCCAAGATTCAATTGTATCTATATTTTACCTTTATTTTCATATGCGTACAAGTGTTCCTATATGCTTCTGTTTTATTTATTTTATGGTTTTAATATACGTTTTTTAATCTGCTTCCCTTTCATATAACGTTCGTGCATTACCAACATCCAAACGGCTTAAGGACTATAGGTCAGGGTGGCTTCGCCACTTAGCTGGTTGGAGTGTCAGCTGAATTCACTTTTTCGAAACTTCCACTTGGTGACCAAGGGAGCGTAGTGACCGCTGTGATAATGCAATGTTAACTGATGATCCTTCTTCTTCGAGTTACCCTTCATACTTACTTATTTTTTTTTACGTGTTTCCTTCTTTAACGTTCTTATTTCTTTAATGTTTCTATTAAATCCTGGATTGTCAACACTAAACTGAACAAAAATTATAAGGGCATAATCCTAGCTCCAACTGGCGTTAGGTAACCCAGTGTTCCATGTATACGGTGATGATCGAACCAGTTAACATAATCGTAAAGTTCGATATCTAGTTGTTCTTGTGTTTGAAAA
>NZ_JBITNB010000041.1:0-15843 GCF_054373195.1 Paenibacillus sp. CMAA1364
AAAAAAACAAACGGGGTGCCCCTAGTCATTTTCGTGACTTTTGGGACAGCCCCTTGTTTGTTCTGTAGGTCTACGTATAACGATTATGAATTCAAGGATGATTTAGTAGTAGCGACAAAGTCGGTCTTTTTCAGGTGCTTGGACAACTTCTTAGTATCTGCAGTATCCATGGTTGCAGCTTTCCGTTCATAGGCATTACTTCGAAGAAGGGCAAATATGACGAGTAAGGTTCCGCCTATTTCATACAGGCTAATCTGATATCCTTGAAAAGCCATCACAATAAAGGTAGTAATCGGTACAAAATTAATGAACACAATGCCATTGAGTGGTGATAATATCTTGATTCCTGCATTCCAACTGAGTAAGGCAATAAGACCAGGAAACACAATCATGAACGCCATTTCATATTTCACTGCAATGATATCATGCCAAGTCGGTATGGAGATCAGATTCAAGGCAGAACCCGTACCGACGATGATCATAGAAACAAAGGTGCCCAGTACACAAGTTAAAGTCGAATATCGAAGTGTTGACCAACCCTGGAAGGTATCTCCTCCCATGGAGTACAGCACCCAACCTACGACTCCGATGAAGATAAGAAGTAAAGGGAATAGATGTTGTCCTGCCATCGTGAAGAATGATAATTGTCCATTCGTAATGACTAATAACGCACCGATCAACGCAATGATCATACTTGTCATCATATACTTCTTCGGTTTGTTACGCATAGTGACCCACAAGACCAGTATTGATATTATCGGCATGAGGACTTCCATGATGGAAGCGGCAACCGTACCTGCATCTTTCATAAGATGTTGTCCCAGGAAGACTAACATATTGTAGACCGTAAAGGCCATCGTCCCATAGAAAAGGAGGGCTTTACCTCTTCCTTCTAAGCGAAATGCTGCACGCCCCTCTTTCTTCCACAGGAGTACAACAAGAATAAGACTTACAACAGAATATCGGATAAGGGAGAAATAGAATGGATTGACATGTTGTAACGCAACATGTGCTACGGGGAACATCGCTCCCCATGACATACTTGCGATTAGACATAATATGGACCCCACAATGACTTTGTTTTTAAGCATGATGAAATATTCCACTGCCTTTTCTAATTTGGATTATTTTAAATTAGTAGTATTTATTTATATCATATGAGAGTACTGTCCATTCGTAAAATGATTGTAAATGCATTCTGATATCATTTATAATGATATCAGAATGCATAATACCGATGGATGGGGAGAGAAGAATGGAGTTAAATGATTTACTCATTTTTCAAACGGTAGCTACCCTGGGAAGTGTAAGCAAAGCGGCTATACAGCTGAGTTATGTACAATCGAATGTAACTGCTAGAATCAAAGTGCTAGAGAAGGAACTACAAACGCCGTTATTCTATCGACATAAACGTGGGATGGTGCTGAATACGGAGGGGAAGAGACTTCTAGAGTATTCAAGAGAAATCTTATTAAAGGTCGATGAACTAAAGGATGTATTTAGCCAATCGACTAATCCTTCTGGAGTTCTGGATATTGGTATAGTAGAGACTGTCAATGCACTACCTGAGATTCTATCCGCCTATTACAACAAGTATCCTAGTGTCGAGCTATCGTTGCAAGCAGGTGTGACGGAACATCTAGTACAAGAAGTAATGGATATGAAGTTGGATGGAGCCTTTGTAACGGGGCCGATTAAGCATCCTATGATTGAGCAGTTTGAGGTCATTAGCGAGAAGTTGGTTATGGTATCTAGAAGTAGTAGCTTAGTGTTAGAAGATTTAACGACAACACCTCTACTTCTCTATAAAAAAGGTTGCGGTTATCGTGGACGGTTAGAGAATTGGATGAAGATTGAAGGGATTATACCTAAACAGATTATGGAATTTGGAACATTCGGAACTATTATCGGTAGCGTTGCAGCAGGCATAGGAATAACAGTAATCCCTGAATCATCAGTGACTGACTTTGCTGCTAAGGGTGCGATATACTGCCATAGACTACCTGAACCTTATCAGGATATAACAACCGTCTTTATTAGAAGAAAAGATGCTTACTTAACCAGCACATTACAGTCCTTCATCGAAGTCATCATGGATACAACCACGACATAATCCTTCATGAATCTAATGAAGACTTGGTGAACTGGAAGAGGATATAGGACGTATTGTAGATGATCTAAATAAAGACAAGCCCCTAGTATCGCATCAGCAATATAAGGGGCTTGTCTTTTACCATTCACTGCACCGTTCTGAATGCTACATGATAACAATTATTTAGATACTGTGTCCAAAGCAACTTCAATCATACCATTGAATGTAGTCTGTCTCTCTTGAGCCGTAGTCTGTTCACCAGTAAGAATGTGGTCACTAACGGTTAGAAGGCTGAGACCTTTTACACCAAATTTGGTTGTTAAATAATAAAGAGCTGCTGTTTCCATCTCTACAGCCATTACGCCATGTTGTCCCAGCTTAGTGAAAACATCATTATTGTCTGTGTAGAAGATGTCAGATGATAGCACATTTCCTACGCGAAGATGAAGTCCTTTATCTGTACCGATTTCATAGGCGCTTTTAATTAAATCGAAGTTTCCGATCTGTGGGAAGTCATACCCAGGGAAGTCGTTACGAATAATTGCAGAATTCGTAGCTGCTGCTTGTGCAATAATGACATCACGGATTTTGACATCATGCTGAATAGCTCCACATGTCCCAATACGCACGAGGTTTTGTGCACCATAATCTTTAATAAGCTCATGAATATAGATGGATGCAGAAGGCATCCCCATTCCTGTACCTTGAATGGATACACGCTTTCCTTTATACGTTCCGGTAAAGCCTAGCATGCCACGAACGTTGTTGTAACAGACGGCACCTTCTAGAAAAGTCTCGGCAATATACTTTGCACGTAGTGGATCGCCAGGTAGTAAGACGGATTCAGCAATATCGCCAACTTTTGCTTCAATGTGAAAACTCATGTCAATTCCCTCCAATATTTCTTATAATGCTATCGAAAGCAGTTTGCCCCAAAATCATAACATGATACGTTACATCATTATGTGAGAGCGCTTACTCTGTATTAGTGAAGTGGTTCACGTTATATCCGTATGCGTGTTCACGGTAATAAAGCGCTATCATTTGTTATATTTGTTGCATGGGGAAGCTAATTATTATACCACTTCCGAAGCGGTGCAAACTCTTCTGTTTCTTGACAAATGGACTCCAGAAGACCTAAGTCAAGAAGGTATAAATATTTATCGCGAATGTCTATCAGTCCCTCTGCTTGGAACTCACCCAGTGTTTTGGAGATGGACTCTCTTGTCACTCCGAGCATGTTAGCGAGCAAGGTTTGATTGATTTTTAGATCAATTTTATAACTATTGTCTTCCGTTGTACCGAAGTTATAATAGAGATCCATAATCAGATTGGAGACTTTTCCACGAAGATCATAAAAGGTAAGGTAGCGTATCATACGATTGAGCATACGCGTGCGTTCAACCAAGATCTTGTAAGCGTTTCGCATAACCGAAGGATATGTATCTACAATATATAGAAAGTCTTGCTTGCTCAACATCCATACGGAAATACTCTCTAGTGCTTCAATGGATGAGATTCGATGACTGTCAGCAGACAAGGCCTCTACTTCACCAATGATGTCACCTGGAATGGTAATGCTTAGTACGATCTCTTTGCCTTCATACATCCTGTAAATCTTGACCATGCCCGAACGAAGAAGATAAACATCATCATCTTGATCATTCTCAAACATAAGTATATGGTTTTTCTTGAAATGGCGTTCTTTTAGTAAAGGAAGGATGTTGTGCACTTCTTCTTCAGGAATATCTGCAAAAATGGTGATGTCTCTAATATTAGTAATCATGAGCATATCCCCTTAATGTGATTCAATATGGATTAACTCTTCATTAACCATTGATGTGTAGTCTAAGAAGATTATTATACCACGAATCTGGGCAAAGCTAACATACGACATCATATTCTATAAATAGGAATTGAGGAAACCACATGAAATTCGAACGTATCAGTGTGATTGTGCTTGATAGTGTAGGCATAGGTGAACTACCTGATGCTCCAACATTTGGTGATGAAGGTAGTCATACATTAGGCCATATTTGTGAACAAGTACCTGACATGAAGTTACCGAATCTAGCTGCCTTAGGATTAGGGAATATTGCTCCATTGTCTACGATTCCACCAGCATCGAATCCACTAGCTTGCTATGGTAAGATGGCTGAAGTATCGGTAGGTAAAGATACCATGACGGGCCACTGGGAGTTGATGGGCTTGAAGGTTGAGGTACCCTTCCAAGTGTATCCTGATGGGTTCCCACCTGAATTAATTGAGAAATTCGAAAAGCTTACAGGTCGTAAAGTCATCGGTAACAAGCCTTCATCGGGGACGGTGATACTAGACGAGTATGGGGAAGAACAGATGCGAACAGGTGCCTGGATTGTATATACATCTGGAGACAGTGTATTGCAGATCGCTGCGCATGAAGATATTATCCCGCTCGAAGAATTGTATCGTGCATGCGAGATTGCACGGGAGATGACGTTGGATGATCCATATGTTGTGGGACGTATTATTGCTAGACCTTACGTCGGTCAACCAGGATCATTCACACGCACACCCAATCGTCATGATTATGCATTAGATCCATTTGGTGAGACTGTTCTAGACCATCTGAATAATGGAGGTTATGATGTCATCTCTGTAGGGAAGATTAATGATATCTTTACAGGACAAGGTATTAAGGAATCCTTTCCAACGAAAAGTAACTTGGATGGTATTCTGACAACCATTGAGCAAATGAAACGCCCTTTCAAAGGATTATTATTTGTGAATCTAGTTGATTTCGACTCATTGTATGGACATCGTCGTGATCCCAAAGGATATGCGGCATGCTTGGAAGAGTTCGATCACTATGTGCCTGAACTGATGAAGCGAACAGGTGAGAAGGATTTGTTGATTATTACGGCAGATCATGGGAATGATCCTACCGCAGATGGAACAGATCATACACGTGAGTATGTGCCCATATTGATCTACAATCCATTACTGGCCAAACAAGGCATTCATATTGGTACAAGAGAAACATTTGCTGATTTAGCTGCAACCATTGCAGATAACTATAGGATTACTAAACCAAACATTGGGGAAAGCTTCTTACCGTTATTAATGGTCAATGACTAATTCAGGCAAGCAACTAATTATACAGGGGGAGTTCAAATTGAAAAGATCAATGAAAGCAATGTTGCCGTTATTACTAACTTTTACACTAGCGTTAACAGCATGTGGTTCAAATGGTAATAAAGATGCGACAAACAGCGGTAAAGATACGAATGGGGCAACAAATACGGAGAACAAACAAGAATTGAAGAAACTGAAAGTAGGAATGGTTACGGATCTTGGAAGTGTGAATGATAAATCCTTTAACCAAAGTGCATGGGAAGCGTTACAGAAGCTAAAAGAAGACTATGGCTTTGAAGTGAAATATTTAGAGCCTAAGTTAGATGCTGACGTTGTACCCAATTTGAATCAATTTGTAAAGGCTAACTACGATTTAACATGGGCAACTGCATTCACATTATCCGATGCAGTGACACAATTATCCAAAGAAAACCCTGATAAGAACTTCGGGATTGTAGACTCTGACCTCGTGTTACCAAACGTAGCAGCGGTATCCTTCAAGGAGCAAGAGGGATCGTTCCTTGTAGGTGTTATAGCGGGTCTAACGACGAAGACGAACAAGATCGGATTCGTTGGGGGTATGGACATTCCTGTCATCAAGCGTTTTGAAACAGGATTCCGTGAGGGAATCGCTGCAGTAAATCCAGATGCTAAATTAAGCGTGAACTACACAGGTCAATTTACTCGTGTAGACATGGGTAAATCAGCAGCATCAACGATGTACAATGATGGGGTTGATATTATATTCCACGCTTCAGGATTAACAGGTAATGGTGTATTTAATGAAGCCAAAGAACGTAATAGTAATGGTGGCAAGGTGTGGGTTATTGGTGTAGATAAAGACCAATCCTTAATCTTTGGTGATGATGTAACATTAACATCTATGATCAAAAAAGTAGACGAGGCTGTGTTCCAAATTTCTAAGAGCTTAGCGGAAGGTAACTTCCCAGCTGGTAAAGTAACCTTGATGGGTCTTAAAGAAAAAGGTGTAGATATTGCTCCAACATCTTCTAAGAATGTCACACCTGAGATTCTTGCTAAAGTGGAAGAGTACCGCACCAAAATTATTAACGGTGAAATTGTCGTTCCAGAAAGTTAAGGTTCATGTCGCCCCTTCTCATGGATGTGGGAAGGGGCTTATATGTGGGGAGGGGTCTATATGACGAAGACAGATATTGCGTTGGAACTAAAAGGAATTACAAAGAGGTTCCCCGGTGTTGTAGCTAACGATAATATTAGCTTTCAATTAAAACGTGGAGAGATTCATGCTTTACTTGGAGAAAACGGCGCTGGCAAATCTACCTTGATGAGTATAGTCTTTGGACTATATCAACCTGACGAAGGCGAGATTCATGTGAACGGCAATTTCGAATCGATTGACAACCCTAACAAGGCGATCGACCTTGGTATCGGGATGGTGCATCAACACTTTAAATTGGTAGAACCCTTTACGGTGACAGAGAATATCATTCTCGGGATGGAACCCAAAAGTGGATTGAAGATCGATATTAAAAGTGCTAGTCAAAAGGTGAAGAAGCTATCTGAACAATACAAATTAGACTTAGATCCAATGGCAACGATTGATCATATTAGCGTAGGCATGCAACAGCGAGTAGAGATCATTAAGACATTGTATCGCGGTGCAGACATTCTAATCTTTGATGAACCTACTGCGGTGTTAACACCACAAGAAGTTAGTGAATTGTTAGATATTATGAAGCACCTTGTTGATGAGGGTAAATCCATTATTCTTATCACACATAAGCTGAAAGAAATCATGGAAATCGCTGATACCTGTACGGTTATTCGTCGCGGTAAAGTCGTTGGAAGTGTTGAAGTTGCGAAGACAAATCCACAACAACTAGCAGAGATGATGGTTGGTAAAGCTGTCAACTTTAAGACAGAAAAGACAGTAGCTAAGCCTCAAGAGGTCTTCTTAGAAGTGAAAAATCTAGTTGTACCTGGCGGAAGTAGCAAAAATGCGGTAAATAACCTCTCCTTTTACGTACGGTCAGGTGAAATAGTCGGCATTGCAGGTGTAGATGGGAATGGTCAGACGGAACTAATTGAAGCCATAACAGGAATGCGTAACATCACATCAGGCGAAATCTTGTTAAAAGGTAGAAATATAGCGAATCACACACCACGATCCATATCTGAATCAGGAATATCCCATATTCCACAGGATCGACATAAACACGGACTCGTTCTGGACTTTACTGTCAGTGAAAATATAATATTACAATCGTACTTTCATCCTGAGATGAATAAGAATGGCTTCATTAATACGAAGGCTATGGACGATAAAGCAACGAAGTTAGTGCAAGACTTCGACATTCGTACTTCAGGTATAGATGTCCATGCCCGGTCGATGTCTGGTGGTAATCAACAGAAGGTGATTATCGCACGTGAGATTGACAGAAATCCACAGGTCATGATTGCAGCACAACCTACTCGCGGATTAGACGTGGGTGCTATTGAATTCGTGCATAAACAGTTAATACAACAACGTGATGAAGGAAAGGCAGTTCTATTGGTTTCTTTTGAATTGGAAGAAATTATGAACGTTGCTGATCGTATACTTGTCCTATTCGGAGGAGAAATTGTTGGTGAGACGACACCTGAAACGACGAATGACCAGCAAATTGGATTGATGATGGCAGGTAAGCATGAAGGAGATGACATAGATGGATAGACTGGTGAGCATTTTCAAACGTGATTCTGCGATTGTCCCGATTGTATCCATTCTGCTAGGGTTGTTGTTAGGTGCACTCATTATGTTAATAGGTGGCTACGATCCCATATTGGCGTATTCCTCCTTAATCTCAAAGATCTTCGGTAGCAGTTACGATGTTGGTGAAGCACTACGGACTATTGTACCTCTGATTATGAGTGGTCTAGCTGTAGGGATTGCCTTTCGAGCCGGGTTGTTTAATATCGGTGTGGATGGCCAAATTATCATGGGTTCATTAGGTGCACTTATTGTGGGTACACAGCTAGATTTACCGCCATTACTACATGGTATTGTCGCAGTTCTATTTGGTGCTCTTCTCGGTGGCATGTGGGGTGCGTTGATTGGATATATTAAGGCGTATAGGGGTATTAATGAGGTTATTACGAGTATTATGTTTAACTTCATAGCCCTATATATAAGTCACTTTATGATTCGTATCTATATGCCACAAGCAGGTACACAACGTTCAGCTATGATCCATGAGTCTGCCAGTATTCAGATCGCTTGGCTGTCTAAGTTTATGGGGGGGCACGTATTCACTGGGGGTTCATTATTGCTATTCTAATGGTAATCTTCTATCACATTTATCTAAACAAGACCAAATGGGGATATGAATTGCGTGCGGTCGGAATGAATCCAGATGCTGCGAATTATGCGGGAATGAGAGTTCCGAAGGTTATCGTTCGTACGATGTTTATATCAGGGGTCTTTGGTGGATTAATTGGAACATTTGAAGTATTAGGCGTATTTAAATATATCGCGATTAACTCGGTTACATCTGGTATTGGTTTCGATGGGATTGCAGTCTCACTACTTGGTGGTAATAGTGCGCTTGGTATTCTATTATCTGCAGGACTCATTGGAGCGCTTTCTTACGGATCACAAGGTATGAGCTTCGGCGCTGAAGTACCAGGTGAGATTATACGTATGGTGATTGGGTTCATTATCTTCTTCGTTGCTGCACCAGGGATTGTGAAACTCTTATTCAAACCATTCAAAAATAGATCAAAGAAGAAGGTGTAGATCATGGATATTATTGCAAACATATTGAATGGGACGCTGGTATTCTCTACTGCCCTCATCTTTGCTGCACTGGGTGGACTGATCTCAGAACGCTCTGGAGTCATCAATATTGGACTAGAGGGCTTCATGATATCGGGCGCATTCTTCTCTGCATTAATTGCGTATTATGCCGAGGGAGCAGGATATGGAGCATTCTCTCCATGGTTAGGGCTCATTGGTGCATTTGTCGGGACTGCGATATTCTCTAGTATTCATGCGCTCGCATCCATTAAATTTCATGCCAATCAAGTTGTCAGTGGTGTTGTTATCAACATACTCGCCGCAAGTTCAACATTCTTTTTGGTCAAAATGATTTTTGATGGATCAGCAGAAACACCGTTATTAATGAAAGTGTTTCATAAGATCAACATTCCCTTTTTAAGTGATATACCATTCATTGGACGGGTATTCTTCAATGCGTATCCAACGACATATATTGCGATAGCTATGGCGATTGCTTTGTATTTCATTCTATTCAAGACATCTATTGGACTAAGACTACGTGCCGTTGGAGAGCATCCAAGCGCAGCGGCTACCGTGGGTATAAAGGTAAATCGTATGCGTTATATGGCCGTTATTCTAAGTGGTTCCATTGCTGCACTTGGTGGAGCAACGATTGTGCTTACATCCAACAGTAACTTTGCCTTTAATACGATATCTGGACAAGGATATATTGCATTAGCAGCCGTTATATTTGGTAAATGGCATCCAACAGGAGTGATGTTCGCAGCCCTATTCTTCGGATTGGCTCAAGCCGTGAAGGATCAATTACAGATTTTCGAATTTGCAGCAAGTATTCCGAATGAATTCTTCTACATGTTCCCATACGTATTAACATTAATAATATTAATTGGGGCAGTTGGTAAGGCGCGTGCACCAAAAGCATTAGGGGAACCCTATGACGTAGGCAAAAGATAAGGGGTGCACCTATATTGAACAGCAGAATGCAGAAGCTTTTTCACATCCATGAAGAGAAAACAACGATTCGTACGGAGGTGGTTGCTGGTGCAACCTCCTTTATGACCATTGCATACATCATTGCAGTTAACGGCGCGATTTTAAGTAAAGCAGGAATGCCTTATGAAGCGGCAATTATTGCGACTGTGATCTGTTCCTTTATTGGTTGTATGTTGATGGCATTCTGGGCCAATTCACCCTTAATACTTGCTCCGGGTATGGGAGATAATGCATTCTTTGTCTTTACCCTAGTATTCTCATTAGGGCTGACTTGGCAACAAGCACTTGCTGCTGTGTTTCTAGCAGGTATTGTGTTTATGCTTACATCCGTAACAAAAGGGGCCGAATACTTATCACGGTCGATTCCCAAGTCTATGATCCATGCGATGACGGCTGGAATTGGCCTCTTTATTGCCTTTCTAGGTTTGAAGAATGGCGGATTAATCGTTGCTAGTGAAGGTACATTCGTTACGTTAGCGAACGTTAGTGATCCGTACGCTTTGACAACCATATTAACGTTGCTTATAGCTTTGCCGTTATTCTTGCGTAACGTCACGGGAAGTTTCTTGATTGTAATTATTGTCGGAACGGGAATAGGTGCGTTATTAGGGATCGTCGATTTCTCTACCCTAAATGATTTCAGTATTTCTTTTGCTGGATATGGCGAGTTATTCTTTGCATTGGATTTCAGTGCTATAGGGACATTGAACTTTTGGACGGCTGTATTCTCTTTATCCATGGTTATTATATTCTCCAACATGGGAGCACAACTGGGCATGCTGCCAGATAAGAAGAAGTTCAAGAAGTCATTTCAGGCGAATTCCTTCTCTGTTATCAGTGCTGGATTGTTAGGTTGTAGTCCAATGACGACAGCCGCGGAAGGTGCAACAGGCGTTGCCACAGGTGGGAGAACAGGGTTAACATCGTTTACAACGGGACTACTGTTCGTTCCTGCATTGTTCCTTATTCCGTTATTCAAAGTGATTCCAAGCAGTGCTATTGCCCCTGTGCTCATTATTGTTGGGTGTCTGATGTTCCAGAGTATTAAGGAGATTTCCCTTGGTGACTTTACAGAGGCTTTTCCTGCGTACTTGATGATGGTCATTATGCCACTATCCTTCAGCATTGCGAATGGTATTGCATTTGGCTTCATTGCGTATCCGATTGTCAAAGTAGTGACGGGTCGTAAATCAGAAGTATCGGCTACCATGGTCGTGATCGCCTGTTTCTTCTTATTGTATTTTGTATTGGGATCGATATAATAAATGGTGTTACCTGGATTAATATGATAAACTGAACACCTATATCGATTAGGAAGTGAGCCGAAATGATTAATATAACGATTCCCGAACCACATGTTTCGATGACGAAACAAGTTGCCCCTGTGTTAAGTAATATTTACGGATTTACAGATTTCCACCTTATTCCTAGAGATATGGGCGGAATCTTTATGTTCTATAATGATAATGAAGAATTATTGTTTGTGGGCAAAGCGAGAAAGTTAAGACCAAGAATAAAGAAGCACTTCGAAGATACAACATCTCCAATGAAGGCGCATAGAGATGAAGTCGCTAAAATTGATGTGTGTTTGATCGGGGATCCCGTTCATAGAGAAATCTATGAGACCTATATTGTGAATGAGCTCAAAGCGAAATACAATGTGGATAAAGTATTATACAAGTAATAAGAATAAGGTATAGCAAATAGCCTTACTGACAGCGTATATGCTGTTAGTAAGGCTATTTGTTATGTTTTATTTGATTTTTCTACCTTGTACCCATACATTTTGAAGTTCAAGGCTAATATCTAGAAGAAGAATATCTGCCTGTTTGCCAACTTCAAGCGTTCCTGTCTGTTGCTCTAATCCAAGAGAAATGGCTGGGTTCAGACTTGCCGCTTGTGATGCTTCTTGTAGCGTTAATCCAACCTCTGTGATCAGATAACGGAAGCCACGGATCATAGTTAATGTACTTCCAGCAAGAGCGCCACCATTATTCGTCAGTGTTGCAATTCCACCAGATACCGTCACGGGCTGATCTCCTAACATATACGCGCCATCCCCAAGACCGGCAGCTGACATCGCATCAGTAATAAGTAGAAGATTAGATGATGTTTTTAGACGTGCTAGAATAGATATCACTGCGGGATGTACATGAATACCATCAGCAATAATCTCGGCTGCGATGCGTGCATCCCCTAATACTGCGCCAGCAACCCCAGGCTTACGATGATGTATTGGAGTCATGGCATTAAAAGCATGAACGGCTTGTGTAAGGCCAGCTTCCACAGCCAACTCTACTTCCTCATATGTGGCATCCGTATGTCCAAGAGCAGCAGTAATTCCATGCTCACGGAGCCAGGAGATGGCCTCGATAGCGCCCTCTCGCTCCGGTGCAAGTGTAACTTGGCGCATTAGACCTGGATATTTGCTCTCCCACTCATCGAGCCAACTAACATTAGGAAGCGCGATATGATCTGCATTCTGAGCACCAGGCCATTGAGGACTAATGAATGGACCCTCAAGATGTACGCCTGCTAATTGTGCATAAGGCATATCACCTGAACGATAAGCATTTACTTCGCTTAAGACGTTATCAATATCAGGCTTTAGTGCCGTCATCGTTGTTGCGAGCATCGTAGTTGTTCCTTGTGAACTATGAAATAGCGTAATTGCATCCAATGTTTCTTTCGTACTATTCATGAAATCATGTCCAGCTCCACCATGTACGTGGACATCTATGAATCCTGGAAGAAGTAGACCCTCAGGCTGATCTGCAACGACGTCCCATGATGCATAGATTGAAGGTAGCTGTTGTCGTTCGCCTACAAACATGATTGTGTTTCCAGAGATGGCGATTACGCCATCCTCAATTAATTGTTGTGGTGTAAGTACCTTGGCATATAGAAGTTGTTCTACAGAATCAAGGTTACTCATTTGAGAAGACTCCCTGCTTCATCATCGATGAGAACGATAACGTTAGGATGACATTGTAAGAATGATGCTGGACATTGCGTTGTAATTGGTCCTTGTATTGCATCTCTGATTGCTTCTGCTTTTGAAGCGCCGCGGGCAATAAGAACTATCTGACGTGCTTTCATAATGCTACCTACACCCATTGTGATTGCCGTCTTAGGTACTTCGTCCATAGAAGCGAAGAAGCGGGCATTAGCTTGAATAGTTTCTTCTTGTAGATCCACAACTTGGGTACCCCCAATAAGGTGATCATCAGGTTCGTTGAAGCCGATATGTCCGTTACTTCCGATTCCTAGAAGTTGTAGATCCACAGGTCCATTCTCTTCCAACATGAAGTCATAAGCTTTACACTCCGCTTCCAAGTCTTGTGCAGTTCCATTAGGAATAAAGGTTTTGTTTGGATTAATATCAATATGATTAAAGAGATTCTCTCTCATGAAAGTATGATAACTTTGTGGGTGATCGTGAGCTAATCCAATATACTCATCTAGGTTATAAGCGGATGCATGTGCGAAGCTAACTAACCCCTTCTTATACATTTCACCTAGACGCGCGTAAATACCTAGTGGAGAACTACCTGTAGCTAGTCCCAGAACTGCTCTTGGCTTGCTTTGTACCATGCTTACGAATAGATTGGCTCCAGTCTGTACGAAATCTTCTTCGTTGTTAAAAGTGAAAACATTCATTTCATTGACCTCCTCGTTTTTGGCGAAAATGTTGAATATTGTTATAGGATTGTTCTAATTTAGGAACAAAATCCTCGAACTGATGGCTAATCATTCCAGTGAATAGAATGTCAATAATATGAAGCTGTGCGATCCGTGATGCCATATCTCCACGCCGCATACCTTTTTCTAAGGATGATGAGAAGAGAGAGAGATCAGCTAACGTGGCCAGCGTATTACTTCCGTATGACGTCAAGGAAATAGTCGTTGCCCCACTTTGTCTAGCACAGGTTAATGCATCGATGGTTTCCGTCGTTTCTCCAGAGTACGATATGGCAAAGGCGACATCGCGACCATCAAGTGTAGAAGCAGATGTGATTTGCATATGGGAATCGGAAAAGGCAGTACAGTTGACACCAATACGTATTAACTTCTGGTAGAAATCTTGAGCAATGATAGAAGATGTGGCCATACCATATAGATCAATTCTTCTCGCGCCACATAGATGATCAATCACGTTCGCAAGTCTAGTGTGATCGAGTAAAGTCGTTGTATCGCGAATAGATGCTAGATGGTTAGCTTGCATAGCCTCCACGATTCGAGATAGCGGGTTACCAGCCACAATATCTTGGTATGCAGAAATGTGAGATTGCCCTTCCGCGTTCATGTGTGCTATTTCTGATGCTAGATGGACTTTGAAATCAGGAAATCCTCTGAAATGAAAACCTTTGCAGAATCGTGTAATGGTAGCTGGACTGATCCCACATTGTTCAGCTAGATCTGTAATACCCATATGAATCACTTCGCTTGGTGCAGATAGAATACGTTCAGCCAACTTTCGTTCTAGAGGAGACAGTTTAGTTAACTGACGTTGAATTGTTTCAAGGATCACGTTCATGGAACACTTCCCTTGCTAGAATGTATGAAATACCCTTAACACGCTCACTAAAATTATTTCAGTATAATGTGATTAATTTTAGAAAATTGTTTTCATGTATATGATAATACAATGCCCTAATGGTTGCAATAGTTTATGTAGTTAAGAAGTTGTTATACGAGGGAATATTTTGTATGGAAGATATCAGACGCTTCAGAATGGAAATTACACTCACAGCATAGATCTGTCTTGATAAATAGTGGTTCTATGTCAGAATAGAAAGAAGACGTAATTCTAATAGAAGTAACCATATAAGGTTGGAGGCAGGATCAGATGAACCAAAGGATGAAGATCGGTATTATTGGAACAGACACTTCCCACTCTAAAGCGTTTACAGAGCTTCTGAATGATCTCGAACATCCCTATCATGTAGAGGGTGGTGAAGTGGTCATCGCCTATCCGGGAGGATCCCCAGATTTCGAACTTAGTATTTCGAGGGTTGAGACTTTTGCAAAAGATATGAACTATCGGTTTGGTGTTCAAATGGCAGATACCCCTGAACAAGTAGCAGAAGCATGTGATGCTATATTGTTGTTATCTGGGGATGGTCGCGTTCACCTTGAACAATTCGAGAAAATTATTCCCTATGGAAAGCCTGTCTTTATAGATAAGCCTTTTGCCAATAGCTCAGAAGAAGCTAAGGCGATTTACAAGCTAGCTGAACAATGGTCTGTTCCGATCATGAGCAGTTCAGCGCTACGTTATGCGGAAGCGTTGACGAATCAACTGGATAGTAACTTGGATGATTCCGTAGTGGGCTTGGATTGTTGGGGACCCATGATTATAGAGCCTACGCAAAAGGGATACTTCTGGTACGGCATTCATCTCGTAGAAATGTTGTTTACTGTGCTGGGGACCGGGTGTTCAAGCGTACAGGTATCGAGCTTGGGTGATCAAGATACAATCACGGGTACATGGCATGACGGAAGAATAGGAACAGTACATGGTAGTCTCTCAGGCACGCTTCCGTTTATAGCGGTAATGCAAAGAGAGAAGAGTTCCTCGTTCGTTGACATTAGCTCTGGTGTGAAGCCATTCTACGCAAGCTTACTTGAAGAAATTATGATGATGTTCGAGACAAGAAATTCAAAGATCCATATGGAGACTACATTAGAAATCATTCGCTTTATTGAAGCGGCTAACGAGAGTAGAGAAACTGGAGAGATCATTTATTTATAATAGTGACACCCTTGATGCATGAATACAGTAATGATGTTAACAATATACAGGACACATCATTCATGCATATAAAGGAGAGAGCGTAAAATATTATGTGTAAATAGATAAATAGAAAAAGGAAGACCTTTT
>NZ_JBITNB010000042.1:0-13518 GCF_054373195.1 Paenibacillus sp. CMAA1364
CGGTACGTACGGTGGTGTGAGAGGTCGGGGGCTAGTCGCCCCCTCCTACTCGATTTTTTAGATGGGTTTGTGAATGTTGTATCAATTTTCAACACCATGAGTAAGGAAATGTTTATGGGATAGGATTAACATCATATGTTGCCTGAATTTCTGGACTTAAAATAGGAGGTTTTTTTACAGTGACAAAGTATATTTTTGTGACAGGCGGAGTTGTATCATCCTTAGGTAAGGGGATTACCGCTGCATCACTTGGAAGACTGCTCAAGAATAGAGGCTTAAAAGTAACGATCCAGAAATTCGATCCTTATTTGAACATGGACCCTGGAACGATGAGTCCTTACCAACATGGAGAAGTCTTTGTAACTGATGATGGTGCTGAGACGGACCTAGATCTTGGTCATTATGAGAGATTTATTGATATCAATTTGTCGAAGAACAGTAACGTGACTACAGGTAAGATTTATTCCTCTGTCATCAGTAAAGAACGTCGTGGTGAGTATTTGGGTGGTACGGTACAAGTCATTCCACATATCACAAATGAGATCAAAGATCGGGTATATCGTGCCGGCCGTGAAGCGGGCTCAGATGTTGTAATAACGGAGATTGGTGGTACTGTAGGGGATATCGAGAGTCTTCCAATCCTTGAAGCTATCCGTCAAATCAAAAGTGAGATCGGTCGCGATAATGTTATGTACATTCACGTGACACTTATTCCTTATATTAAGGCTGCTGGTGAAGTGAAAACGAAGCCAACACAACATAGTGTCAAGGAATTACGTAGCATTGGAATTCAACCAAACGTTATCGTATGCCGTACAGAGTATGAATTGTCTGCTGATATGAAGGCAAAGATTGCATTGTTCTGTGACATTGATGAGGGCGCCGTGGTTGAATGTCGAGATGCGGCAACATTGTATGAAGTTCCGCTGAACCTTCGCGATGAAGGACTTGATGAGATTGTTGTCAATCATCTGAAGTTAACGACACCATTAGCAGATATGACGGAATGGGAAAGACTTGTGAAGCGAATTCAGAAGTTAGATAAGACGGTTGAGATTGCAATCGTTGGTAAATATGTTGCACTACATGATGCTTATTTAAGCGTTGTTGAATCATTGGCGCACGCAGGTTTTGATGCCAACGTAGATGTGAAGATACGCTGGATTAATTCAGAAGAGATCACAGAAGATAATGTGAAGGATATTCTTCAAGGAATTAGTGGTGTTCTCGTGCCAGGTGGCTTTGGTGATCGTGGTATTGAAGGTAAGATAGCTGCTATTCAATATGTTCGAGAGAATAATATACCTTTCTTTGGAATCTGCTTAGGCATGCAAATGTCGATCATTGAGTATGCTCGCTCTGTTATGGGCCTTAAAGGGGCGAACAGTTCAGAGATTAACCCAGCGACACCATACCCGGTCATTGATCTATTACCAGAGCAAAAGGATATTGAAGATCTAGGTGGCACGATGAGATTGGGTCTATATCCGTGTAAATTACAACCGGGTTCATTGGCCATGAGTTGCTATAATGATGAGTTAGTCTACGAGAGACATCGTCATCGCTATGAATTCAATAATGAATATCGTGAAGTGGTGGAACAAGCAGGACTTGTTATCTCAGGAACTTCACCTGATGGACGACTTGTTGAGATTGTTGAACTTCCAGGACACCCATGGTTCTTGTCTGTTCAATTCCATCCGGAGTTCATTTCACGTCCGAATCGTCCACAACCATTGTTCCGCGAGTTTGTAAAAGCATCTGTTCAATATCAAGGATAAGATCGTATTATATAAGGCTCTTTAAGACATTGTTGCACAACTTCGCTTTTTGCTAAGTTAGATTTGTGCGATGATTGGACTTAAAGGGCTTTTTTTATTATTAATGTTCTTATGCAGGAGATTGGATGACAAAAGTAGAATAGCATAATTTGGAACTAATCGGGAAATTAGGTAATTGTCGTAACATGGTTGTGGATATTAATTTTAGGGGGCTATGAGTAAGTGAATAACAAGAAGATATTGATTGTGGATGATCAGAATGGTATTCGTATTCTATTAACCGAAGTGTTTAACAGTGAAGGGTATGATACCTTTCAAGCAGCCAATGGAAAACTTGCTTTAGAACTTGTTCGATGTCAGTCACCAGATATAGTATTGCTCGATATGAAAATACCGGGAATGGATGGACTTGAGATTCTAAAGAACATTAAGGAAATCAATGCTGATATTAATGTAATTATGATGACAGCCTATGGAGAACTAGATATGATCAAAGTGGCAACAGAGCTGGGTGCAGTTATGCACTTCACCAAACCGTTCGATATTGATGTCATGCGATCAGCTGTAAGTGAATTATTGGAAAAGCCAATGGCAAGGTTATAACCGTTAATCTTAGAACTATTACATAGGTAAGTATAATAGACGGCAACGAACCGTCCGCTTCAATATGTGCACGATGTGATAAATGCATGTTTAGTATTTTGAATATGTTGTGGTATAATATAGCTTGTATGAGATGTCGGATTAAGAATATAGACAAAACAAATATTTTTAGGAGGATTGAGACCATGCCATTAGTATCTATGACAGACATGTTAAACAAAGCGTTAAAAGGTAAGTACGCAGTGGGTCAATACAATATCAATAACTTGGAGTGGACACAAGCCATTCTTGGTGCTGCAGAAGAAGAGAAATCACCAGTTATTCTAGGGGTTTCTGAAGGAGCTGCACGTCACATGGGTGGGTTCACTACGATTGTGAAAATGGTAGAAGGACTTTTGATTGATATGAAGATCACCGTTCCTGTAGCTATTCATTTAGATCATGGTTCAAGTTTTGAAAAATGTAAAGAAGCGATTGACGCTGGATTCCCATCCGTTATGATCGATGGATCACACAGTCCAATTGACGAGAATATTGCAATGACTAAGAAAGTTGTTGAATATGCTCACTCCAAAGGAGTTTCCGTTGAAGCAGAAGTTGGAATGGTTGGCGGTCAAGAAGATGACGTTATCGGAGACGTAATGTATGCGAAGCTTGATGATTGCGTACGTATCGTTAATGAAACAGGAATTGACACACTTGCACCAGCGCTTGGTTCTGTTCATGGACCATACAAAGGTGAGCCTAACCTAGGCTTCGCACAAATGGAAGAAATCCGTAACGCGATTAGCCTTCCACTTGTTCTTCATGGTGGTACAGGTATTCCTGAACATGACATCAAAAGAGCAATTTCATTAGGTACATCCAAAATCAATGTAAACACAGAGAACCAAATCGTATTTGCTAAAGCTGTTCGCGAGACACTTGCTGCGAAGCCAGACGCATATGATCCTCGTACGTTCATCGTTCCAGGCCGTGATGCAATTAAGCAAACCGTTATTGGTAAGATGCGTGAGTTTGGTTCAAGTAACCAAGCATAATAGCGTTCTACAATATGCAATCAGGACATGTGCTTCAATACTGTCCGGTTAAATAGCAAGACATGGAGAGCACCGCTAAGCCGGTGTTTCTCCATTTTCATATGATAGATTATCATACTGACGTGTTATGATTGGTTAATTTTTGGAAACAATAGACTAACAGTACTTGTTACTACTGACTGCGAAACACGTAGGGGGACATTATTGCTTATGGAAAAATTAATGATCACAGGTGGACGTCCACTGCAAGGTTCGGTATCCATCAGTGGTGCCAAGAATAGCGCGATTGCATTAATTCCTGCTGCGATATTAGCAGAGAGTGAAGTTGTCCTGGACAACTTACCTATACTTAGTGATGTTGCTGTATATGCAGACATTCTAGAGGAGTTAGGGGCTAAGGTTACAAGGGAAGGATCACAGATGAGAATTGATCCATCGGATATTAAATCCATACCGATGCCTAATGGGTCTGTAAAGAAACTGAGAGCATCCTATTATATGATGGGAGCACTTCTTGGAAGGTTTAATGAGGCTACGATTGGATTGCCAGGTGGCTGTAACTTTGAACCACGTCCAATAGATCAACATATCAAAGGATTTGAAGCTTTAGGTGCGACGGTAACAAATGAACATGGTTCTATTCACTTATATGCAAAAGAGCTCAAAGGAGCTAAAATTTATTTAGATGTATCCAGTGTTGGAGCTACAATTAATATTATGTTAGCTGCGGCGCGAGCAAAAGGATCCACTACGATTGAAAATGCGGCTAAAGAGCCTGAGATTATAGATGTAGCAACACTCCTCAATTCCATGGGAGCCGTAATTAAAGGCGCCGGTACAGAAACGATACGTATCGAAGGCGTTCGCGAGCTTCACGGTTGCCGACACTCCATTATTCCCGATCGGATTCAAGCAGGTACGTATATGATTGCAGCAGCTGCTACTCGCGGTGATGTTGTTATAGATAATGTGATCCCCAAACATATGGAAGCAATGACAGCCAAATTGTTAGAAATGGGTGTTCACATTGAAGAGTTAGATGAAAGTATCCGCGTTGTTGGACGTACAACTTATGAGCCTGTAGATGTGAAGGCATTAGTGTACCCAGGATTTCCAACCGATTTACAATCCCCAATGACAAGTCTACTCACACAAGCAGACGGGGTTAGTGTGCTTAGTGATTTTGTCTATAGCAGCCGATTCAAACATGTCCCTGAGTTAGTTCGAATGGGTGCTAAGATTCGTGTAGAAGGACGTTCTGCAATTATTGAGGGTAAGCAGCTTAATGCTGCGAAGGTCACAGCAACCGATTTGCGTGCAGGTGCGGCGTTAGTTATTGCTGGTCTTACTGTACAGTCAGGTATAACGGAAGTTAGCGGCGTGGAGTTTATTGATCGTGGGTATGATTTCTTGGTTGAGAACTTTCGACGTCTAGGAGCAGAAATCTGGCGTGAGTCGGATAGTTAAGAATACAGATAATATCAACAATATGTGGACTTATAAAATTGAATAGGTGGTTATTAAATGGATCTGCAAATTTCCGATTTGGAAGAAATGAAGCTGACCGATCTATATAAACTGGCGAAACAATACCAGATACCATATTACGGTCAGTTGAAGAAAAGAGAATTGATATTTGCCATTTTGCGCGCACAAGCAGAGCAAAGTGGATTGATGTTCATGGAAGGTGTACTGGAGATCCTTTCGGAGGGGTATGGATTCCTCAGACCGATTAATTATCTTCCGAGTACCCAAGATATTTATATCTCAGCGTCTCAGATACGAAAGTTCGATCTAAGAACAGGAGACTTGGTGTCAGGAAAGTGTAGAACTCCGAAAGAGAATGAGCGATACTTCGGATTGCTTCAAGTGAATGCTGTAAATGGTGAGAATCCTCAGACTGCGTCAGAACGACTACACTTCCCGGCATTAACACCTCTGTATCCAGAAAAAAAGCTGGTTCTTGAGACATCCCCGACTCACTTATCAACACGTATTATGGATTTGCTTGCACCCGTAGGTTTGGGACAACGCGGACTCATTGTAGCACCTCCTAAGGCAGGAAAAACGCTCCTCTTAAAAGAAATTGCAAACAGCATCTCAACAAACTATCCCGAAGTTTCACTATTTGTTCTGCTCATTGATGAGCGGCCAGAAGAAGTTACTGATATGCAACGATCTGTAAAAGGGGAAGTAATCGCTTCTACTTTTGATGAGTTGCCAGAAAACCATATTAAAGTAGCGGAATTAGTTCTAGAACGTGCATTACGTCTGGTGGAACATAAGAAGGATGTTGTCATCCTTATGGATAGTCTCACTAGGTTAGCTCGGGCATACAACTTAGTCATTCCGCCATCTGGCCGTACACTCAGTGGAGGTATTGACCCTGCAGCATTTCATCGACCTAAACGATTCTTTGGTGCAGCACGTAATGTTGAAGAAGGCGGTAGCTTGACTATTCTTGCCACGGCGTTAATAGAAACGGGATCTCGTATGGATGATGTTATATATGAAGAATTCAAAGGTACTGGAAATATGGAGTTGCATCTGGATCGTAAATTATCAGAACGACGTATATTCCCAGCGATCGATATTCGTCGCTCAGGAACTAGACGTGAGGAAGTGTTGTTGAGTAAAGAAGAGTTGGATACCATTTGGTCGATTCGTAAGAATATGAATGATTCGATCGAGTTCGTGGACGGCTTCTTGAAGAAGTTGCGTGATTGTAAGACGAATGATGAATTCATTGCTTCATTTGATGTTGGAACAATATCGAAGACTACTCATAACTCTAGTAGTAGTAGTAATAGTAGTAGTAATAGTAATAATAGTAGTAATATTAAGTCTAGCAGCAATGCACGTAGGACTCCGCGTACGACCTCTAATTCTGTAACGTCGTCTTCCTAATGGAGTAAATGGACAGGATAGAGCGTGATAAGAACTTAGTTAAGTATTATATATTGTTTTTTAGAAAAGGGAGAGCATCATGTATTTAGTATATGCAGATGAACAAGGTAATGTATTTGATCACCCAACACTATACGGACTTGCCCGTAGTGGGAATATGATCGTTGAAATCATGCAAGATGAGCTTATTCCATTGCCAGAAGGTGCAACATTAGTAGGACTTCCAAGTACTCGTGCTATAGGGATGGACCCTGATAGTGGAGAAATGCAGTCTTTGCCGAATAATGCTCAAGCGGTTGGAGTACTACTTCCACAGGGATATACGAGGTTATGTCTTCCTGGCTATGTGAAGGCAGATAAAGACTATAAGTTGCCCCTGTTTGGATATTCAGCTGTTGTATGGCAGGATGGACAGTTCTTTGTTGCGGCGCATTTAACGGATGACCCACAGAAGTGGAATCCTTTGAACTGTGATACGGATGCTTTGAATCTTGGGGTGAAACACTTAACCGAGAAATACCCAGATAATAGATTGTACTCTCATTTATCCAATTGTGCGTTGGGGTATGAATGCTTAACTTCATCGAATACGTTTCTTAACCGTTGGGAAGGCGCTGTACCTGTGTCACATTCCTGTAATGCAGGGTGTTTCGGATGTATTTCCGAGCAACCGGAAGATAGTGGATTCGTATCTCCCCAGACCCGTATGGATTTTCGTCCTACGGTTGATGAATTAGTAGAGGTCATGCTTGAACATCTTAAAATGGAGGATTCCATCGTTAGTTTCGGACAGGGTTGTGAGGGTGAACCTTCAACGCAAGCTAAGATTATTATCGATGCCATTCGTGAAGTCAGATCCATTACAGATATGGGGTATATTAACATCAATACGAACGCTGGACTGAGTGATCATATGCGGGGTATTGTCGATGCTGGATTGGATCTTATGCGTGTCAGTACAATTAGTGCGCTGGATGATCATTACAACGCCTACTATAAGCCAAGAGGTTATAACCTAGCTAATGTAGAGAAGTCTCTACGTTATGCGACGGATCAAGGTGTGTACACGTCCATTAACTATTTGATCTTCCCAGGAGTAACCGACCGGGAAGAAGAGATCGAAGCCATGATAGAATTCTGCCGACGCACAGGCCTAAAATTAATTCAGATGCGTAATTTAAATCTAGACCCTGAGAGTTACTTGGAGATCATTCCACAAGCACAAGGCGAGATATTGGGTATGAAGCAGATGCTTGAGGTCTACAGAGCGGAATTACCTGATGTGGAGATAGGTTCCTTTACACATGTTCCTCCTGAAGGTATGAGAAGACCAAAGAGAATGGTTATAAATAAATAATATATTGCACATGATAAGCTAACCTGTTAAAATGCTATTATGTGTCCTATAACTCTGTGTCCACATGAGGCTCAGGGCGGAAAGAGGTGAAAGTCATGCAAAAATCAATCCAACCGAAATTTCACGTTACTACAGCAAGTTGTGCTTGTGGTAATACATTCGAAGCGGGTTCTGTTAAAGAAAACCTTCGCGTAGAAATTTGTTCCAACTGCCATCCATTCTATACTGGGAAACAGAAATTCCTGGATGCTGGTGGTCGCGTTGATAAATTTAAGAAGAAATACGGCATCTAATTGTGACGTATATTGCTTGACAGCTTAAATAATCAAACTTATAAAGACCCTACCTCATATGAGGTAGGGTCTTTTTTGATACATTAATATAATCATTTAAATCTAAGTTGTAAGTGTGAAATGTTAAACGGTCACAGCTTTGTGATACTCCGCAACAATATTGTCGATGATCTTCTTTACAGGTAATATTTCTTTGATCTCATGTACTCTAGACCCGGCAAAAAGCAGACCATTCTGAATTTCTCCTCTTAGGGGGGCTAGCAATGATTCCATTGTGCAAAACCGATACGAACAAACTTTAAGACAACTATAACATTTAGCAATTTTAATTTTAGAATCGCCGCTTATTTGATCTGTGAATTCATTTCGGATTGCTCTTGCTTGCAATCCAACGGTAGTCTTAACCAAGACAGTATCGCCCAATTGAGCTTCAACATACTTCTGTTTGAATGATAAGGGAGCATCACATTCATCACTTGCTACGAAGCGAGTCCCCATTTGTACACCGGAAGCACCAAGTTTGATTGCTTTGGCAACATCGTCACCTGTCATAATACCGCCTGCTGCAATGACTGGAATGGTTACGGCTTCCACCACTTCTGGGAGAATATCAAACATCAATCGATCTGTGCCTAGATGACCTCCAGCTTCGAAGCCTTCTACAACAACAGCTGAGGCACCTAACTTTTCTGAAAGTTTAGCTAATTTGGCAGATGAAACAATGGAGACAACGGGTGTATTATTTTCCTTTCCCCATGAATACATATCTCTAGAGATTCCTGCCCCTGAAATAATAAAGTCGACCTTTTCTTCCAGAGCGACCTTCATTTTTTCAGAAAAGTCCTTTACTGCAAAGAGGACATTTACGCCAATAAACCCATTTCCTCTAATTAATTCTCTTGTTCTACGAATATGCATTCTAAGTTCTTCAGTAGTGATACCAGTGCCTGAAATAGTACCGATACCGCCAGCATTGGCTACTGCAGCAGCTAGACCGCTTAAGGAGATGCCTACACCCATACCTCCTTGAATAATTGGAACCTTTGATTTGATATGGCCAAATTCTATTGTTGGTAAGCTCAATGATTCACCTCTTCCCACTAGTTTTGTGAATCTTTAATAGAACTCGAAAGAGTAATATTTATAAAAAATAACATACTTGGAGAGTTGCAGATGTGATACAACGCATGTTGTAATGGATATTTAGATGCTTATGACTCAAGGGTATTTTTACCTTGTTGATTTTTGAGTGCTCATGAGATATACTTGTTTTCACCGTGCTAGACGGGGAGGTAGCGGTGCCCTGTAACTCGCAATCCGCTGTAGCGAGGTTGAATTCCTGTTAGAGGTTTTGTTGATGTGAGGTCTTGGTCCCTGTGTGCTTCGTTGACAGTTGGGTCCTTCGCAATGAGTACTTGTGAACTTGGTCAGGTCCGGAAGGAAGCAGCCATAAGCAATTTTCTCTTGTGCCGAAGGGACGCCTAGCTCGAGTAGATACAGAGGGTTGCCGCTTGGATCGCAATTATCAATAACGGGTGCACGGTCTTATTCTAAATAAACATGAATTTATCTGCATCTTTGCCACTTGGTGAAGGTGCTTTTCTATGTGTATTTGTTGCGATATTATGAAAGTATATGTATCGGCCTTTTCTTGTTTATACTGAACACATTGAGCTGCAGCCATAAGTAATTCACATTCATTGTGTAGCATTATTATCGAGAATGGCTAAATGAAGTTTTGTAGATCACGGGAATATAGTATACTGATGAAGTGACATAGTAACATGAAGTGGAAGTTGAAAGAGGGTAAAGCAAAGTGGAACATATAGCGCTGTATCGTGCTTGGAGGCCACAGTCTTTTCAAGACATGGTTGGACAACAGCATATTATTCAAACGCTGCAGAATGCAATTCGCGAACAGCGGGTTTCTCATGCCTACCTGTTCAGCGGGCCACGGGGAACCGGGAAGACAAGTGCAGCAAAGATCTTGGCAAAAGCGGTGAACTGCGAGCGTGGGCCTCAGCAGGAACCTTGTAATGAATGTGATTCATGTCTGCGGATAACGGCTGGTGCAGTTATGGATGTACAAGAGATTGATGCAGCATCTAACCGTGGCGTAGACGAAATTCGTGATTTACGCGAGAAGGTTAAATATGCACCTACCGAAGTCAGACAGAAAGTTTATATTATTGATGAAGTGCATATGCTAACGACAGAAGCCTTTAATGCTTTGTTGAAGACACTAGAGGAGCCACCATCACATGTGATGTTTATTCTAGCTACGACCGAGCCACATAAGTTACCCGCCACGATCATCTCGCGTTGTCAGCGTTTTGATTTCAGAAGAGTATCCCTCGATGAACAAACCGAGCGATTACGTCGTATCTGTCTAGAAGAGGATATAAAAGCTGAAGACGAGGCCCTTCAATATATTGCTCGGTTATCAGATGGGGGCATGCGGGATGCGCTTAGTATTCTAGACCAGATAGCATCGTTTACGGATGATGTTGTAACCTATCAACAGGTGATGGATATGACTGGCGGAATTGCTTCCGAACAGTTCGGGTTGTTGGCTCAAGGATTAATGAATGGTGATATAGGCCAAGTATTGCAACTTGTAGAGGATTTCATGCAAGAGGGAAAGAGTGCAGATAAATGCATGGAAAATCTACTTTTCTACTTCCGAGATCTACTAATGATTAAGCTGATTCCGCATGCTGACAAACTGACCGACCGAGTGTTAAACCCCAGTGAGTACAAAGAGATGGCAGAGGCCTTCTCGCGGGATGATTTGTTCCAAATGATTGATATACTGAATCACTACCAGAGTGAAATGAAATACGCCTCACAACCGCAGATGCTTTTTGAAGTGGCTCTTCTTAAATTGTGTAGTATACCTCAGGGTGATACGCAATTCGATAAGCAAAACAGATCTAATAGCGAGGTTACACATTCTTTACCTAACAGTACAGGTGAGATGAATGATCTTAAGAAACAGATTAGTGCACTAGAGAAGAAGCTTGAACAATTTATGAAATCAGGTAATGCACCATCGGCAAATAGTCGGGAGTCTACCGTTGGTTCAAGATCTTCTGGTAGTGGAATGCCAATAACGCGGGCAGCTACAACTACTAAGGTGCCCCAACATTTGGATCAATATGTGGTTCATAAAGACTCGGATGTATTTAAAGCTGTACAGAAACAATGGGGCCAGATTCTTCAAGGTGTAAAAGAAGAGAAGGTCACCGTGCATGCTTGGTTTATGGATGGAGAGGTTGTATCCATACTTGATGATGCTGTTTTAGTAGCTTTTAAAAATACAATCCACAGAGAAACAACCGAGAAGCCTGCTAATAAGCAAGTCATTGAAGGTGTAATAGAATCGAAGTTAGGAAAGGCGTATCGTTTGGTTACCGTTATGCAACGCGATTGGACGAAAGTGATAGAAGGATCTTCACAGAATGCTAAAGAAGAATTAAAGTTAGAACATGAGCATGAAGATGCTGGGGCAAGATCCGAGCCTTTCATTGATGAAGCCCTTCAATTGTTTGGGGAAGATCTTGTAGTGATCAAAGAATAGCACGAAGATGTGCAACTCAAAAGGAGAGATACTTATGAATAATATGAATCAGATGATGAAGCAAGTGAAGAAAATGCAAGAGCAAATGCTTAAAGCGCAAGAAGGACTTGGAACAAAGATGGTAGAAGGTAGTTCAGGCGGTGGTGTCGTGACTGCTGAAGTGAATGGACACAAAAAGCTGATTTCTATTACAATCAAACCAGAAGCGGTTGATCCAGAAGATGTTGAAATGTTGCAGGATCTTGTGATGACAGCTGTGAATGATGCCTTGACTAAAGCGGATGAACTTGCTAACGATGATATGGGTAAATTCACAGGCGGAATGAAGATCCCTGGCCTGTTCTAAATTCACAGCAGAAGGAGATTTTTCATTGTGTATTATCCCGAACCTATTGCAAGACTGATCGAATCGTTTACGCGGCTGCCTGGCATTGGTCCGAAGACGGCAAGTCGTTTGGCATTCCATGTGATTACGATGAAGGAAGATGATGTCATTGATTTCGCGAAAGCATTAGTTAGTGTGAAGCGAAACCTCCATTATTGTTCTATTTGTTGCAATATCACAGATACCGATCCTTGCCGCATTTGTCAGGATAAGACACGTGACCCCTCTGTGATTTGTGTAGTACAAGATCATAAGGATGTTGTAGCCTTAGAACGCACGAAGGAATTCAATGGTTACTATCATGTTCTTCAAGGAGCCATATCTCCTATGGAGGGCATTGGCCCTGATGATATTCGTTTAAAGGAGTTACTGAATAGATTAGGTGATGAGCGAGTGACGGAACTTATTCTAGCAACGAATGCGAATATTGAAGGTGAAGCAACATCGATGTATATATCTAGGCTAATTCGATCGTTTGGTATTAAGGTAACTCGTATTGCTCACGGCCTACCCGTTGGAGGAGACTTGGAGTATGCGGATGAAGTGACCTTATCTAAAGCGTTGGAAGGTCGGCATGAGATCAATTAAATCGAATGAAGAAACGTAGAAGTCCTGAAAAGGGCTTCTTTTTTTGTTCTAAGTTTGTCCTTTTCTCGATAAGTATGTAAGTAGGATACAAAGAGAGGGGATTTTACTTATGAAAAGCTTGAAAGGTTACTGGGGTAATATGTTTAAAGAAGATGGTGTAGCAAAGCCAGGTGTGAACCATGAAATATTCAATGATATTGAGGATGCACTTTATCGGTTAGAAGAGGCGCGGTTATATTTTGAATCTGCATTAGGCAAGGACCAGGTGGATTATGCAATATATATGTTAGAGGCAGCAGAGATTAAATATCAAATACATCTGAGGAAAGCAAAAGATGCAGGTATCGATCGTAGAGAAATCTCCAATGCATCTTCAATTATAAGTCGAGTTATAAATAGGTCTGTATGATTAAACGTAGATAAGTGATGAAGGGGGAATACGGAACGTGAAGTTGATTTTATTGTGTATATTATTAATATCCTCATGTATACTATTCGTGCTATTTATAAAAAGGAAACTAGAACTTAGATGGCTGACAGTGTTTGCAACACATTTGATTCTTGCTTCGGTAGCGATATACTTGATTAACTTTTCAGGGTTGATATCCTCTGTATATATTCCTTTGAACCCGGTTACTATAGGTACTGTAACGTTATTAGGCTTACCTGGGGTGTTACTTTTGTTTGTTGTAAAATTATTTGTAATGAACAGTTGACGTGTATTGTGTTGATATGTTACATTATTAATCGCCCCTTTGAAAGGCAGACAAGCTTGCCGAAAGGCAAAAAATAATCGATAAAGATTTCGAAAAAAAAGCTTGACGGAATACAAAGCGGTATGATATATTATAGAAGTTGTCGCCGAGGTAAATCGGCGGTTGATAAATAAGAAATTGATCTTTGAAAACTGAACAACGAGTGAGTGGTTTTTACGAAAGTAAGAACAAAACAAATGAGAAATCATTTGAATGAGAATGAATAATT
>NZ_JBITNB010000043.1:0-10876 GCF_054373195.1 Paenibacillus sp. CMAA1364
TTGTAAAAGCGATAGCGGTCGCCTTGGTATCCGAATTTCAACCGCTGAGCGGTTTTAATCCAGAAATTTGGAGACCACAGCGATTGGAGAAACGGTCCGTTCGCGGAGCGACCTCTTAGACAACCAACCTTTCCCATACAAAAAAAGGGGCCCTAGCCATTTTCATGACTTATGGGACAGCCCCTTTTTTGGATGTGATCTATTTGGATGAGGTAGGAAAGTATGGTATGCTAGCGGAAAAATCAACGAAAGTGAGATGCGCTCTTTGGAATCTATACACAAACTAATTCATCAACTCATGATGGACTCGAATATGATTACGGCAAGTCTAAGTCAATTGCGTAAGAAAGAGGACGTTCCTTACACGAAGGTCCAGATCAAACCCGTCGAATTAAAAAAGGAACTTTATTATCAATTCTCCTATTATGAAAGTAATAAAGTGGTACATAAGAATATAGCCGCAAGAGAAGCAGGACAGGTTATAGAAGATCTATTTGAGAATACTTTTCGCCAAGGGATGATTTGCACACCCGAAGCAGACTATCAAATACTGATTAGTAAGAAACATAAAGTATCCATATTAACGAAATCTCCTTCGAAAAGCGAGGTTGATTTATCACATAATCGTAAGAAGCAGTACGTGCTTGAAGAAGGGCAACCTATTCCTTTTCTTGTGGAGTTAGGCATCATGAATGAACAAGGGAAGGTATTAGCACGTAAATATGATAAATTCAAACAAATCAATCGATTTCTCGAGATGGTGGAGGATATACTTCCTAGCTTACCTGAAGGCCGTCCTCTAACCATTGTAGATTTCGGCTGTGGCAAATCATATTTAACGTTTGCGTTATATCATTATTTAGCTGTTCAAGAGAAGAGAAAGTTGAATGTCGTGGGACTAGATTTGAAATCTGAAGTCATTGAACACTGTAATCAGTTGGCGATGAAGTTAGAATACAATGAATTAAAATTTCTTGTTGGGGATATAGCTGATTACGATGCATTAGACAAGGTAGATATGGTTGTTACGCTTCATGCATGCGACACTGCTACAGATGCAGCCTTAGAGAAGGCTATACGGTGGGATGCATCCGTTATATTGTCAGTACCTTGTTGTCAGCATGAAGTATTCACTCAAGTGAGAAATTCCATGCTAGATCCAATGTTATCACATGGGATATTAAAGGAACGTTTCTCTGCACTTGCCACAGATGCGGTTCGTGCTAAATTATTAGATATCATGGGATATCGAACGCAACTGTTAGAATTTATCGATATGGAGCATACACCTAAGAACATTCTCATTCGAGCGGTCAAAGGGGAAAATGGAGATCGAGCGCAGCTATGGAAGGAATATACGGAATTCCGGAAATTTCTTCAGATTTCACCGTATCTAGAAAAGGTATGCGAGGATCTTCTGCCTTCCAATTAAAGCCTAGTAGCTAACCCCCAAAGGCATCGCGAAAAGCAACACATAGCTTTCTGTGATCTACTTGCCATAATAGGGCTAACTCCTGACTAACTTCACGCTCCCACCATTGGTAGAGAATCTTTCGATTACTGTGGTTCTCGTGAATCCAGATCAGATTACCGATGACTTTACGGTAGTACATATCTTCACCTTGTTGAAGTAATGGATCGGGGATATGAACTTTCATCCGCTTAATAGTTCGGTACAGCTCTTTACTACATGCTCTGCGTATAGAACGTGGCGTTGGAAGTTGTAACTCCTTATTAGATGTGTAGGTAGGTGGCAATGAACTCACTCCTTTTATTACATAACGTATGCACTAGGATAGGTAGGAGATACAGTTCCGTTCCCATGGGGGTTGAAGTAGTAGGTATGTCCGTTGCTATGTTAGAATAGAAATGATGATGAGATTTCTTATTGACCAAATAAATAGTGAAAGAGGGCCAAGAGTGGAATTTATTACGGATATTGTGAATTATTTATTTCAATGGATTCAAAGTTTGGGTTATTTCGGTATTATGTTTGGATTAATGCTTGAAGTTATTCCCAGTGAAATTGTACTTGCTTACGGAGGTTTTCTAGTATCAACGGGGCAGATTAGTTTCTGGGGTGCAGTTGTATTCGGAACGATTGGGGGCGTTATTGCGCAACTATTCGTATATTGGATTGGGCGTTACGGTGGTCGTCCTATTCTAGAGAAGTATGGCAAATATATTCTTATTCATAAGAAACAAATTGATGCTTCAGAACAATGGTTTGAGAAATATGGTACAGGCGTTATCTTTACTGCACGTTTCATTCCGGTCGTGCGACATGCCATTTCTATTCCGGCAGGCATATCGCGTATGAATCTAGGTAAATTCACAATATTAACGACGCTTGCAGTTATTCCCTGGTCTATTCTATTCATATACCTAGGCAAATATTTAGGAAGTAATTGGGAGAATATTGATGAAATTGCAGGACCTTATATTACGCCAATTCTATTAATAGCGCTTGCTTTATTGATTGTGTACGTTCTTGTGAAGTGGGTCAAATCCAATAAGAAGGGAATTAAATCATGAACCCTAATCTAGCAGATAAATTAAGAACAGGACTATCCCCGCAACAATTCATGGAAGGTATGACGAAGAACAAGGAAGCTTTTCAATCGAACTATGATGAATTTATATGGGATAAGACAGAGGATCGCGAATTCTTTGGAAGTTTGAATCACCGTGATGATTTAAGAGTTCTAATTCTTGCAGCAGATTGGTGTGGAGATGTCGTGCGTAATGTGCCGGTGGTATTTCATGCGTTAGAGACGGGTGGTATTCCCACAGAGGTATTGATTCTTGAAGATAACTTGGATGTGATGGATCAATTCCTAACCATGGGAGGAAGAGCTGTTCCAGTGATTATCGTAGTAGACACAGGCGGACATGTGCTTGGGTCATGGGGTCCTCGTCCTAAGCATGTTCAGAAATTTATGGTCGCTTTTAAAGAAGAGAATCCTGATCGTGAATCACCTGATTATGCTGAGAATATGTCTATCGTGCGCTCGCAGATGGAAGAAGCTTATGGAAAGGCCTTCGATACGCGTACAGCGATTCTTAAAGAACTATCCGAAGTGATATCAGGGGTTTAAGAGACAATGCTAAAAATAGATAGTTACTCCTTAGGCCCTTTACAGACCAATGCGTATTTATTAACAAATGAAGACACAGGTAAGGCTATTATTATCGATCCTGGTATGAATCCTGGCGCACTCATAAAGAGAGTACAAGATGTTGAAGTTGAAGCCATTCTGCTTACGCATGCACATTTCGATCATATGGGTGGAGTAGAAGAGATTCGTAACTTTAAAGGTTGCCCAGTCTATTTACACGATTTGGAAAGTGATTGGCTTAGTAATCCGAAATTGAACGGTTCTACGAATTGGCCACAAGTCACGCAACCATTGTCGACAGAGCCTGCTGAATTCGATTTGGCTGGAGGTCAGCAATTAGATCTGATCGGACATCGATTCTCCGTATATCATACACCAGGACATTCTCCTGGGAGTGTTAGTTTCCTTTGTGGAAATGACCTTTTTTCAGGTGATGTATTATTTAAACTAGGTGTCGGACGTACGGATCTCCATGGGGGAAGAGAGAAAGATCTTCTTGACTCGATACATAACACCTTATTTACATTGCATGATGAAGTGAAGGTATATCCGGGACATGGACAACGAACGACGATTGGTTATGAGCGTGTCCATAATCCGTATGTCTAATTCATACATCTACCTACCAGGTAAATTTTCCCTGTACAAAAGATGACAAAATAGTTACAATTGATGTAGTTAATTAATAGAGTTACCATAAGAAAGCACGCAAGCTGAGGACTAATCCCGGTTTGCGTGTTTTATTTTGTCATGAAGTTTTATGGGAAATAGATGAACGAAATGAGTAACCTATTCGTATTATATATGTCGCTGATAGATGAGGGGGCTTTAGATGAAGACAGAGGATTGGAATAGAGTGAAACTTGCGCAGCGAGGAGATGCTGATGTTCTAGCAGATTTAATATATGAACATTACACTTTTCTATACAAATACTTAGTTAAGCTTACGATTGATCCTGCGATGGCTGAGGATTTGACGCAAGATACAATACTTCGATGTATCGAGAAGATAAGATTATACGATGGGACATCTGCCTTCTCTTCTTGGCTCATAACGATAGGGACTCGTATTTATATGGATAATATGCGCCGTAAGAAGACAGAACAGAATTGGTTACTTATGGAGCAAGGTGTTCGTCATGTCCGCTGGCAATTTGAGAGTAAGAATGAGGAATGGAACGATGTACTGGAATCCTTAGCGAAATTATCTACTGAACATCGAGTGGCGATATTACTTAAGCATTACTATGGCTATACTTACGAGGAAATTGGAGGGATGCTCAGCATTCCTTCGGGTACAGTTAAATCAAGGGTAGCCAATGCCTTGCATCAACTAAGAAAGGAGATGAGTTAACTATGGGTTGGAAGGATGAAGAAAGAACAGAAGAAATGATTCTATCGGAATTACGCCAGTCGCTAGACAGAATGGATCATGTGCTTGATAGTCCATCGTTACCATCCAAGGAACAATTGAAAGTTCAGATTCATGAAAGTTTGAAAAGACGTCGCTTAACCATGGTGATCGAACTGTTGATGTTCTGGTTAGTCTCATTATTCGTTGTTGGTAGCGGAATGCTATTGGCTTATTCGGCTCCTTGGATTCTATGGGCAATTCAGGGGATGAGCATAGTTGCGGCTATTGTGATGGTGATCTACTTTATTATTCATCGGAGAAAAGAGGAAGTAGGATGAGCGAACTGAATGAAATTCCCTTATGGCTCATAGTCATTCTGGTACTGATTCTTCTGATCCAAGGAACTTGGTTGTTTATGGATGCAGGTAAACGCGGGAAGTGGCGATGGTTCTGGGGAATATGGGGACTGATGAATGTACCTCTACCCCTATTCATGTATCTCGTCTTTGTTAGATTTCCTGAACATCGTAAGAAATTTCATTTCAAAAAGGATGATTAGTGATATGGATATAACTATCAACTGGTTATTGGTTCTACCGATTATAATTCTTCAGCTTGTACTTGTCGTGATCGCTTTGATCTCGTTATATAGAGCAGAACAAGTGCGGGGACCCAAATGGGTGTGGATATTAGTCATTATATTTGGAAGTATAATCGGTAGTATTCTTTACTTTGTTATTGGAAGGAAAGATATATAATGGATGTTCTGACAGTCACTGAGTTGACTAAATGCTTCGGTAAGGAAAGTGCAGTTAAAGGCCTCAATTTCCAGCTGGAACAAGGTAGATGTGTTGCTCTACTAGGTGCTAATGGGGCGGGTAAGACAACGACATTACGTATGCTTGCAGGTATCCTTCCGTCATCTTCAGGTCAAATCGCTTTTGGCGAAAATAAAGATAGCGCTATAGATTACCGCAAGTCACTTGGCTATTTACCGCAATATCCTGCATTCTATGGTTGGATGTCAGGTCAAGAATATTTGCGTTTCGTGGCTAAGCTGAGCGGCGCGGAACATAAGGAAGCGTGTACAGAATCGGATGCTATCCTGAAGAGGGTAGGTCTAGGAGATGCAGCAAGACGACGGATTTCCGGATACTCCGGGGGGATGAAACAGCGTCTTGGACTTGCACAGGCACTTGTTCATAAGCCTAGACTATTGTTGCTTGATGAACCGGTCTCTGCTCTTGATCCAATTGGTCGTAGAGAAGTCATCAACTTACTTCTGGAAATAAAGGAAGAGACAACGATTCTCTTCTCTACACATGTGTTACATGATGCAGAGGAAATATGTGATGATATTCTCGTGATGGCAAAGGGGAGGTTAGTCGAGCAGGGAACCCTGACATCCTTAAGAGAGAAATATCGCCTGCCTCTAGTGATTGTACAAGTGGAGAGGGAACAAGTCGCTTTATTATGGCTTGACTCATTAAAGCGTAAGCCCTATGTGATTGAGGCTAGTATTAAAGGGGATGTTGCAGAATTAATGGTTCATGAACTGGGTCCTGCCAGAGATGAGCTAATAAGAGATGCTGCAGAGAAACGAATTCCTTTAATCAAATTGGGAGCAGGAAGTTCTTCCTTAGAAGATATGTTTGTGAGAGTGGTGAGTGAGCGATGAAGGGGATATGGCTATTGTACCAAAAGGAAATGCTAGAGATGTCTCGAAGTTTTAGACTCTTATGGATTCCAATTGTCTTTGCTATATTAGGAATCATGCAGCCAATCGTTAGTCTATACATGCCAGAAATAATGAAAATGTCCGGAGGAGTGCCACCAGAGATGTTCTCGCTTTATGTTGTACCATCATCGGCAGAAGTTATGATTCAAGTGTTGAGTCAGTATAGCTCGCTGGGCATTCTAATCCTTGTATTGGCAGGAATGAATAGTGTCTCAGGAGAGCGATATGGGGGTACAGCGGAGTTGTTGATGGTCCGACCTATTTCATATGTAGCAATTATTATTTCGAAATGGCTCGCTCAGTGTACTCAAGTGCTGTTGGCTTTTGGCTTAGGATATGCAACAGCGTTCTTGTACACCTATCAAATGATAGGGTCATTATCCTGGAGTAGTTCCTTATTATCATTTGGATTGTATGGTCTATGGCTTGTATTAGCAGTAACTCTGACGTTATTGTTCAGTACGCTATTGCGGGGAGCAGCAGCGGCGTTTGTTACACTATCTATTCTAGCGTGTCTATCCCTTTTATATGGAGTCCTTCCTTCTTGGTTCACCTGGAGTCCGGCTCGCCTATCTTCCTTCGCGACTGAAGCGCAGATCGGTAATACTTTTCCAGTATCTTCATTGATTATATGTTGCTTGATTACTATAGGTATCATTATTCTAACGCTACTTTGTTCATCACATTTACTTCAAAGAAGACTACTTCCCAATTCATAATTTTATTGCGTAGACATCACTATCTTTTTTTAGTAGACTATAGATTATCTTATGGACATCTAGGAGGTAGACGATGCTACAAATAGGGGGAAAAATTGTAATCGTCGATGACGCTTTTGAGCAGAACCTTCCAATTGGGGAGTATGGTTACATTATAGCTTATGACCGCAACCCGGATAATGCATTTGATTATGTTATCCGCATACCGAATCTTAATCGAAATTTCTTCGTGCCAGATAGCGATGTAGAAATGGAAGAGAGATTATTGCAAATGGAAGTAGAGCGTACAACACATGAAGCGCTAATCGACTACGCTTTAGCGACATATAACGAAGATCTTTTTCATCATGTGATGAATGGTGATCATGAGAATGGTGAGGAGAGCGAGATGGTCTCCGCTGAAGCATTAACCCAGGCGGAATTTATCAAACAGATTAATCTTCGTTCCTGGATATAGAGGAGTCGGCCTAGGCCGACTCTTTTTGCTTATGATTGAATTGTAAAGGGTTCTATCCTATAATTATAAACATTATTGCGACGATTACGGCATTAACCCGAAATGACCTGAGAAATAGGAGGAAAATGAATCAGATGACGATAACCATTCGAGATGTACAACATGTAGCTAATCTTGCAAGGCTTAACCTCAGTTCAAAGGAAGAGTCGACACTTACCGAACAGTTGAATGCTATTCTACAATATGCACAGAAGCTGGATGCACTAGATACGGAGGGCGTTGAGCCTACAACACATGTACTTCATTTAAGTAATGTTATGCGTGAAGATGTAGAACGCGAGAGTCTATCTATTGAGAAAGTATTCGCCAATGCTCCTGAAGTTGAGGATGATCAATTTAAGGTTCCAGCTATTCTGGAATAAGATTTTATATATGAAAAAAGGGAGGAATTAGGATTGAGCTTATTTGACTATAGATTGTCTGATATACATAGCAAGATGAGTGCTGGGGAATTATCTCCTACGGATCTGGTAGATCAGGCATTCAAGACAATACAAGAACGGGATACCCGTGTGGGAGCATATCTTACACTTGATGAGGAGCAAGCTAGAGCAACAGCTCGGAGATTAGATGATCAGTTAAGTTCTAATGAGGATCGAGGTTTGTTATTCGGATTGCCTGTAGGGGTAAAGGATAACATTATAACAGAAGGTCTACGTACAACTTGTGCTAGTCAGTTCCTTAGTAATTTTAACCCTGTATATGATGCAACCGTAACGAAGAAACTTCGTCAAGCGGACTCAGTTATCCTAGGTAAATTGAACATGGATGAATTCGCCATGGGCGGATCGAATGAGAATTCTAGCTTCCATCCCGTTCGTAATCCATGGAATTTAGATTATGTTCCTGGTGGTTCTAGTGGTGGTTCTGCCGCTTCAGTAGCAGCAGGCGAAGCATATTTCACACTCGGTTCAGATACAGGCGGATCTATCCGTCAACCGGCATCTTATTGCGGAGTAGTAGGTCTGAAGCCGACATATGGTTTAGTATCAAGGTTTGGATTAGTAGCCTTTGCATCCTCATTGGATCAGATTGGTCCTATCACTAAGAATGTAGAGGATTCAGCCTATGTGTTACAAGCGATAGCGGGATATGACTCTAAGGATTCAACATCAGCAAATGTGGAAATTCCTGATTACCTAAATGCGTTAACAGGAAATATTAAGGGACTACGTATCGCCGTGCCTAAAGAATACATGGGTGAAGGTGTTGATCCACTCGTGAAAGAAAAGGTCATGGCCGCGTTGAAGGTGCTTGAAGGTATGGGCGCTACTTGGGATGAAGTCTCTTTACCACATACGGAGTATGCAGTGGCAACATATTATTTACTAGCATCTTCGGAAGCATCTTCGAATTTGGCTAGATTTGATGGTGTGCGTTATGGTGTTCGCTCTAATAACCCTGCGAATCTCCTCGATCTGTATCATGAGTCACGTAGCCAAGGGTTTGGTCCAGAAGTGAAACGACGTATCATGCTCGGAACCTATGCTTTAAGTTCTGGTTATTATGATGCTTATTATTTAAAAGCACAGAAAGTCCGCACATTGATTAAACAAGATTTCGACCAAGTATTTGAGAATTATGACATTATCATCGGACCAACTGCACCGACAACTGCTTTTAAGATTGGTGAACAGGTGGATAATCCCTTGACGATGTATCTGAATGATATCCTAACGATACCGGTAAGTCTTGCTGGTGTACCTGCTGTGAGTATCCCTTGTGGTTTTGCAGAAGGAATGCCGGTTGGGTTACAAATTATAGGTAAGGCTTTTGATGAATCTACGGTGTTACGTGTAGCACATGCTTTCGAGCAACAGACGGATTATCACACGAAGCGTCCGAATTTATAAATAAAGTTAGATAGAGAAGGAGGGAATAAGACGTGTCTACATCCAAATATGAAACAGTTATTGGACTAGAAGTCCATGTGGAGTTGCATACGAACTCCAAAATATTCTGTGGTTGTTCTACTGAATTTGGTGCTCCACCGAACAGCCATACTTGTCCTGTTTGTCTTGGGCATCCCGGAGTACTACCCGTACTTAATCGCCAAGCGGTAGATTATGCTATGAAAGCAGCGATGGCACTCAATTGTACAATTGCAGATAGAAGTAAATTCGATCGGAAGAATTACTTTTATCCCGACTCCCCTAAAGCGTATCAAATCTCTCAGTATGATCAACCGATAGGTGAACATGGTTGGGTTGATATCGAAATAGACGGAAAGACCAAGAGAATCGGAGTTACACGTCTTCACTTAGAAGAAGATGCCGGTAAATTAACACACGTCGACGGTGGATATGCTTCGTTGGTAGATTTCAACCGTGTTGGAACACCTCTCGTAGAGATTGTATCTGAACCTGATATTTCTTCGCCGGAAGAAGCGCGTATATATCTTGAGAAGATAAGAGCGATTATGCAATACTGCGAAGTGTCTGATGTCAAAATGGAAGAGGGCTCCCTACGCTGTGATGCTAACATCAGTCTGCGTCCATATGGACAAGAAGAATTGGGTATCAGAGCAGAGTTGAAGAATATGAACTCTTTCCGTGGTGTACAAAAAGGAATGGAATACGAAGAGTTCCGTCAAGCTGAAATTTTGGATGACGGGGGTACAGTTGTACAGGAAACAAGACGTTGGGATGAAGCCAAAGGGAAAACCATTAGCATGCGTGGTAAGGAAGAAGCTCACGACTATCGCTATTTCCCAGATCCTGATCTTGTAACGTTACAGATTGATCAAGCATGGAAAGATCGTATACGTGCTTCGATACCTGAATTACCAGATGCACGTAGAGAGCGTTATTCGAGCCAATATGATCTACCGAGTTATGATGCTGCAGTCATTACTGCATCTAAGGTCTTAGCAGATTTCTTCGAGGAGAGCTTACAGCATACAGACGATGCCAAATCCGTATCGAACTGGATTATGGGAGATCTCATGGGCTATCTAAATAGTAATAATGTTGAATTGTCTGAGCTGAAGGTGACTGGGCAAGGACTTGGTGAAATGATTGGTCTGATAGGAAAAGGGACGATTAGCAATAATATTGCTAAGAAGGTCTTTAAGGAAATGCTAGAAAGCGGCAAACTTCCTCAACAGATCGTAGAAGAACAGGGATTAGTGCAGATTAGTGATGAAGGTGCCATATTAGGCATTGTTGAGCAGGTCATAGCAGTTAATCCGCAATCCATCGAGGATTATAATGCGGGTAAGCAAAAGGCGATTGGATATCTTGTTGGTCAGGTGATGAAAGAAAGTAAAGGGAAAGCCAATCCAGCGATGGTTAATAAATTGTTGATGGAAGTGCTTAGTCGCTAAGGAACCAACTGTCTCAAGGGCTTGTCAGTAATTGACAAGTCCTTTTGGCTGTGCGCCCAGCATGGGCGCTATCTATAGGGTGTGAGTCCCGAATGGCGAAGGCA
>NZ_JBITNB010000044.1:0-10509 GCF_054373195.1 Paenibacillus sp. CMAA1364
TTTAACTACTGTATATTCTATTGAGAGGTACGACAACTATTGTGACACAGGGGGAGGCGAACAAATCAGGCAGTTTGACACCAGACGGAATCTGTTACTGTCTAATCTTTCCCATGATCTACGCACCCCTTTAACGATGATTTTAGGCTACGCAGAAACGATTCGTGCTGGATTGTATAAAGATGAGAAGGAACTACAAGCGAGTGCCAAAGTTTTGCTCCAGCGCTCTCGTTACATCGATAAACTTTTAGATCAATTGTTAGATATTACTCGCCACGATGAGGGGAATTTAAAGCTTCATGTTGAAGTACATAATGTATCGGAAATGATGCGGAAAATTGCTGCAGACTACCTGATGTTTCTTGAGGGTCAGAACTTCACTGTGGAAGTGAATATCCCTGACGAGGATATCCAAGCCTGGATTGATCCCTCCCTAATCGAACGTGCGCTACGAAACCTATTGGACAACGCCATTCGCTACGGATCAGAAGGGCATTATCTTGAAATCGGACTTTCCGAAAAGGATGATACCCTACTCATGACGGTCATCGATAAAGGACGTGGCATTCCCTCACAGGATCAAGAGCATGTTTTTGAACGTTTCTACCGTATCGATGACAGCAGGAAAGGTGAGGGACTCGGCATCGGACTTTCAATTGTCAAGGAAATCACCTCTCTCCATGACGGATCAATTACCTTGACGAGTGTTCCTTTTGAAAAGACAGCGTTTGAGATCCATCTGCCAAAAAGTCAGCGTGAACAGTAACGCTCATACAAAACAATACGACCAAGACCACCAACAATTTGATGAAACAGTCAAATGTTGGTGATCTTGGTCTATTACATACTTATGCAGTTAGTATGTTTCCTAGCAAATCCATTATTTTATTCGTACCAATATCCCTTATGTCCTTTTTCGATACGCATAAGTGCTTCAAGGTAATAGTAGTCTCCCCAGATCACATAATCATCTGGGGAGTTATCCTCGCGCACGCTGTAAGATCCCCGCTCAAGCAACCCTTGTGCATCCGGCTTACCCAAAGTGTAGTAGTTCTCCGCAAGTCCCTTCATCGTCAACTCCAGTCCTTGTTCAAGCATTTCACGGGATTCGTGATCTGCAGGTAGCACCTTCAGTAGCTCAAGTATTCCGCAGGCTGTGATTGCCGATGCCGAGCTATCGCGTTTTGTCTCCGCATTTACCGGCGCATCGAAGTCCCAATAGACAACATGGTCTTCAGGCAGGCGTTTCAGGAAAAATTCCGCCATGCGAATAGAGGTCTCCAAATAACGCTCATCTTTCGTGTAGTGATAGGATAAAGCGAAACCATAGATGCCCCACGATTGCCCGCGCGTCCACGTCGATCCATCCCTGTAGCCTTGATGTGTGCCACCACGTTGCGAATCCCCAGTCTGTTGGTCAAAATAGAATGTATGATAAGAGGAGTCATCGCCGCGAACAAGAAATCGGTGGCTTTTATTTGCGTGGGCAACCGCAACATCGTAATACTTTTGATCCCCTGTCGTTTCATACGCCCAATATAACAGTGGTAAATTAAGCAGGCAGTCAATAATAATCCTTCCACCGTTCTCCGGATCACCTTTTCGCCCCCATGCTTGAATAATTCCAAGCTCTGGCCGCCAACGTTCCATCAGCGCATCAGCTGCATCGATTGTCAACTGCTTTGCCGCTTCGTCGCCTTCAATCATCCATTGCGCTTTGGAAGACAAAGAGTAAAGAAATCCGATGTCGTGATTGTCTAACATGATGCGTTCATCAAGACGCTTACGGAAGCTGGCTACCGTTCGGCGCGCTGCCTCTCTAAAAGACTCGTCTCCCGTGTATTCATAACATAGCCATAGCATACCGGACCAGAAACCATCGGTCCATTCCGCATTATCATTTAAAAGATATTGACCATTCAAGCTAACATGAGGAAATTGATCATCAAAACGTTGAATGTTTGCCTTTGTTTTCCGTACTGCATCATTTAAGATATGTTGCCACATAATTTCATCCCACTTTCCATTATATTGTAGTATGAGTATAACAAATGTTAAAAAACCACAGTTCAGTTGTTTTGTGATAGACTTTAGTTATATTGCGGTATTTAGAAGGGAGTAGCATGAAACGTTGTGAGCATGAATCGCCTTATATATATTGACTTTCAAGATACTCCGATTCTTGCCAAATTAGGCGAAGAAGCTGAACCCAGTTATCGGGGTTATTTCCACTACCATCAGGGAATTGAGTTTCTTTATGTGCATGAGGGAGAAGGAAGTATTATTCTGGAGCAAACCGTTCATTCCTTAAAACCCGGAACGCTGTTCCTATTCCAGCCGTATCAACTTCATTACGTTAAGGCCGCCACCGAATCAGCAACATATGTGCGTTCCATTATTCATTTTGAACCTAATGCAGTCATGAGTATGATTCATGCCTTTGGTAGCCTAACCGCAGGATTAAAACATATTTGGAAGGATCGATTGGCTGCCCAAGTTATACCAGGCTTTGGGGATCGACATCCTATCGAATCACTTGTTGAGGATTACAAGCGGCTGCTTACTGGTGCTACACCGGAGGGATATCAATCGTTGTGCATAGCTCTACTTGTACAGATGCTTGCCTTTCTTGAAGGCGAGAACACATTCCCGCCAGACAAATCATCTTTCATGTCAAGGTCAACCACCCATGCCGAAGCGATTATGGAATGGATTGAAATCAGCTATAATCAGCCTTTCAAACTGGATAAGTTAGCGAGCGAGCTTCATTTGTCCAAATATCACGTTTCTCATCTTTTCCGGGAAGAAACTGGTCATTCTATTACCGAATATTTGCTAGCGAGACGCGTCCAGGAGTCTTGTAAACTACTTGCTACTACCAACATATCCGTGGAAGCGATTGGCGCACGGGTCGGCTGGCCCATCCCGTCCCATTTCTCCAGCCAGTTCCGCAAGTATGCCGGTTGCACTCCGAAGCAATACCGCAACAAACAGGCGTTACTACTGCCGGCCAAAGATGATATGTCGATTTAATGGAGGATGGCACTTATGACATTGCCAGTAGTAGATGAATACAACATCTGAAAAGGAACGATTATATTTACTGGCGGCGGGCTTGCATTAAATCCTGTTGCATCAAGGGCCTATGCCTTAACAAGTAAAAAGCACTTGGTACCCATCCATCGCCCCCCAATTGGAATTACCAAAATGTACGCGATTGGATTCATCCATTGCTCTTCATATAAGAAGTCCTGCTGGCTAAGAGGCTCAATGCAGTTGCCCTTCGTTCCGTTATCGAGGATGTGGCATATGCGCTCCAGACCCAATTGAGCTTCTGTAATAGCAGGGTGCGGCAGAGCATTACCGGCAAGCCTCAAAGCCTCCCGGTAATGCTCTGCCACCAAATCATGCCGCCCTTCCGCCTCCCTAATTTGAGCGGTGCCGATAACGGCCATTACAGCCATCAGTTGATGACCTAAGCTTTGGCAATTCGTTATGACCTCGTTATAGGCTTTGCATGCTTCGGCATAATCTCCCCGCTGCTGGCAAGAGACGCCCAGCATCCAAGCGGATGCTGTCCGAACAGGCAGGTTATCACTTCGCAGATATGCAAGTGCACGGCGTGATTGAGTTATTACATTGTTTAATACGTCTATTCCTCTTTTCCTCTTTTCGCAGTATTCCTTGCAGGCATAACCAATCCGACAAGTTCATCCGTCTTGTCTTCGAGCACCGAGACTTGCATAGCTGCTTCGGCTGCTTGAAGACTTGAATCGGCACTATCCTGATTATCGGGCAACACTATGGATGCAAATGTAGCGCGGGTAGCCGCGATTAATCCGATCAGGTCCATGACGCCGATGTCTTGTTCCATACCTTCCAATACTGCCTCTGCAGCTCTAAGCTTCTGTTCGACCCCCGTCGACTTACCCGTAATCAATAGAGCAGATCCATAATACACCCACAGCTCCGGTCTGGCATCCAGCTCCTTGGCAGGCAACGACTCCAGACAGTTAAGCGTAATTCTTGCAGCCCCTCGTAGGTGAAGAGGTATACCAACGACGTTCTTTATCTAAAGGAATGATAAACAAATTCTTGCGACTAAGATCTATTAACATATCCTTACCGGAAATCTCAGGATTGAGCATAAGGTCATCGCATAATGAACCGCACAGTCGGTCGAGGAGAAATGTTTGCAGTAAAAAATCCTGTACGGCTTTGGGTTGTCGGTGCAGAACCTCTTCTGCTAGATAGTCCAGCACGAACTGGTGATTGCCCGAAAAGGACTGAAGAAGCCGATCAGCGTCATGATATCTTCCTGTATGGAGATCGCAGCCAAGTGCAGGCCCGCAGCCCATCCTTCGATGCGTGACTGGAGCTCGGCTATGTGATCCATGGAGAGGCTGAAATCCATGACATGGTTAAAGAAAGCTTCCACCTCGGTAAGCGTAAATCTCATATCGGCAACACGCAGCTCGGTTAATTGATCCCGAACCCGTAAACGTGGCAATGAAAGTATGGGGTCTTCACGTGTTATTATCACAAGGTGCATCTGATTCGGAAGGTGTTCTAGCAAGAAAGATAAGGCTTTGTCGACCTCTTTGGAACTCGCCGCATGATAGTCGTCATGTACAAGAATGAAAGAAGAAGGAACGGAACTGAGTTCGTGAAGAGGAGCCGAAGAATGGACTGTGTAGGTTGGGGTTGAGGTGATTGAATTAGAGAAAGCACGCCTTCACCTATATTCTCCGCTATGGTCCGAAGAGCGAAGATCATATACGTTATAAATCGCGTAAGTTCATTGTCTCCTTGTTCAAGTGTGAGCCATGCGGCCGGACGCCCTCAGTAGGTCATCCATTCACTAACTAAAGTCTTTTTACCATAGCCCGTCGGTGCGGAGATAAGGGACAACTTGCAATGCAATCCCATATTTAGTCTTTCGATTAGTCTCTGACGTAAAACCGTTCTTGACTCAGGCGTCGGGATATAAAATTTGGTTGCGATTATAGGGGTTGACATATATCAGTTATATCAGCACAGATTCTCCATTATCAATACATAGAAGAGCCTGATTGCGATATCTGGTATCAAGTCGTACAAATAGTACGCTTTATAGAATTTATTATAGAGGGGGAACAAAATATCATTCAATAAAGAGTTCAACTATCCCATTTCCAAGCATACCTTGAATAAACGACTGGAAAGGGGACAAATCAATGTATCTGATCTGGGTGTTAATCATTGGTGGGTTGATCGGCTGGCTAAGCGGCAATCTGATTGGCAGGGATGTTCCGGGAGGCGTGCTGGGGAATGTGATCGCAGGCTTTATCGGCTCGTGGCTGGGTACAGAGCTGCTGGGTGCGAGGGGACCAGTTGTGGGTGGATTTCATATCATTCCGGCCATTGTTGGATCAATCATCGCCTTGCTGATTTTCTTTGCACTGGCCCGTGGCGGCGCTTTCCGAAGACGGTAAAAATCATCTGTGTGCCGAGAAACGGCCTTGTGGTACGGTTCTTTGTGTATCACTAGATGGTGAAATTTAAGAGGCACCTATTTGGGTGCCTCTTTCGAAAATAAATTTGCACTCGTTCCCTGCGTGGAAATCTTAACCTTGGTTTGGATTTGTCGCATCTCCTTTAGATTGCGAATCCTGTGTAGGTGCTGGATCTTGAGTTCCTAGTGTTGTTATGTTAATCAGAGGTTAGGTCACTAACAGGAATCGTAATGTTTCCTTCGTTCTTCACCTCGTTCCCGAAGAGTTGTCAACACCAACTTAATAATCCCCAAAAGTAGCAGTTGAAAATTCCCTGGTTTAAACTGAATTATGTTTCTTCTCTTCCCATTGTTTCAGGTTTGAAGAATCCAGCCTTTTTCTTTTCTTTAATCCTATAGCTTTCACCCTTGATGTTTATGGTTACTGAATGATGGAGGAGACGGTCTAGAATCGCAGTAGCAAGGACCGTATCGCCGAATATTTCACCCCAAGATCCAAACGATTTATTGGAGGTAAGAATGATGGAGCCTTTCTCATACCGTTCAGAGATAATCTGAAAGAAGAAGTGAGCGGCAGCATCATCCATCTTTCGGTAACCAATCTCATCGATAATGAGTAGATCTACTTTGAGAAACATTCGTACCTTTTGTTTCATCGTGTTCGTTTGATGCGCCTGCTGTAGGGTCTGGACGAGATCATGGGCTGTTATGAAGTAAACCGAATACTTTAGGGCAATCGCTTCTAATGCTAGAGCGACGACGAGGTGAGTCTTACCCACCCCTGGTGGACCAAGAAAGACAAGGTTCTCTTGGTGCTCGACAAACCTCATGGTAGCCAAATCCTTCATCCGTCGTTCATCCACAGTTGGCTGAAATGAGAAGTCGAACTCAGCCAATGTCTTTTGGTACGGCAACCTCGCTTGTTTGGTTCTTGTCTGTAAATTACGATGGTGTTTAGCCTCTAATTCCTCTTGTAATAGCTTGTCTAAAAACGCAAGATAGGATATATTCTCTTTAGCTGCTTCTTCTGCATGCTGATGGAGAATTTCAGGTATTCTTCCCCATCCAAGCTGCTGAAAAGCTTCGTGAAGACGTTCGGTGAGGATCATTGTACGATCACTTCCTCATCCGTTAATGCTTCATAAACCGCTAATGAACGTTCGGCCACTTCGAGAGCAACTGTTGCGACCAGTTTAGGCATGGGTTGGGGAACCTTTTTGTAGCCTGCTGTTCGGATGCCTTCGAAGTGTTTTTTATTGGTTACAACTTGGCGAACACCGATCGCTTTCTCATGTTTTGTGATGAGTATGCCTTCTTGGTCGTAGATGTGAAGCATACCGTTCTTCTCGTCCTGTACATGTACATGATGACCTACATAGATAAACGGAACCGAGTAGCGATTGCCTTGGTAAGAGACTAGTGTGTCACTGGAAACCTTGCGGATATGCCGTTCTTCAGAGTGGAAAGAAAAAGAATTGACTGACTTTAACTTTTCATGTGCTAAACGTTGATTAGGAACTTCGTATGTAGTCCCATGTACACGGCAGTTGGCTATGTTATCCAACCAAACGCGTACTTGTTGATTCAGATCGTGTAGTCCTGTAAACGATTGAACCCTTGGCCAGAAGTTCTTCCGAACATAACCAACACCATTCTCCACTTTTCCCTTTGTTCGTAGGCGATAGGGCTTGCAACGACGCAGAATGAATCCATGATGGCTGGCGAACTTCGCAAATCTCTCGTTCCATATGACTTCCCCTTGCTCATCTTGTCCAATGACAACGGTCTTCATATTGTCATACAAACAGGTTCTTGTAATCCCTCCAAAGTACTCCATAGCTCGCTCATCGCATCCAATTAGCGTCTGAACTTTCTCATCCTCTGTATATTCCACATACAACGTACGCGAATAACCAAGTACCATAACAAACGCATACAATCGCTTTTGGGATTGATTCCAATTTACTCTAAAGTGACCCCAGTCGACCTGTGCTTGCTCACCAGGCTCAGTTTCAAACCGTTCCGTAGCCTTAGAAGAAACGTTAGGCTTTAGCGGTCTCATAAAGTAACGAAGTGTGGTAATGCTCCCGATGTATCCTTTTTCTTTGATCTCATCATATATGACCACTGCGTTTAAACAACCATCTTCCATACGTTGACGGACGTAGCCCTTATATGCATCCAGCTTGCCAATTCTTTTGCTAGTACGTTGATAACGATGATGTTCATCTTGATTTAACCATTTTCGTATTGTCTTCGGGTCTCTTCCTAATTCGTTAGCAATATGTGTGACATACATACCTTTCGCCTGCATTTCCTTGATCACAAAAAACTCCCCATTCTTGACCATATATTCCTCTCCTCTCGGAGATTATTTCGGCTAATTGTGGCGAATTTTCAAGTGCTGATATTAGGTATTTTACAATTGGTGTTCACAGAGTTTCCTCAGGCCGTTTACGGCGATGACAGGCGTCTTAGACGTATTGAACTGGGAGCATTTATGCAACGTGATAATGATCGTCTTCTTATCCTCAGACATCACATAGCTGTCCAGCTTCGGATCGAGTTGCACCAAATGATCCTAATCTTGGACAGGTCGACGGAGTCTCCTTCAATCCCACAGTCAGTGTCAGATTCAATTTGTTCCCCACCAGACACTTCAAGAGGTTTGGTCTCTTCAAACATTCTGGCTGCTTCAAAGGCTCCACTAGCAATGAACTCGCTACTTGCCTCGTCCTTTCCGCCAAACGTACCGTCCGAAGAGTTTTCTAGCAACTTTAGCTCCAGAGCCAGCCTTCTACTAACATACCGACCGGTCTGTAAACACCAGTAACACCTACATTAACACTTCCCGCGCTTCTACACCCCAATATTTCGCCCTACTTATGATACGGTTCACCGTATCATTACTAAAGCGAAATCACTTTTTCATCAAGCTACTCTAACATTTAGAGTAGCTTAAGTATATAGGGGAAAGTGTCTTTTCACTGATCTTGGTGATCAAATCTTCTATCCCATCTATCTTGTAGAAATTCAAAAGACAAGTCCATTAAAGTTTGAAATTCGTTCTTATCAGCTAAACCTTCTACATACGAAATGCACATTTCAGCGAAAGAGTACTTAACTCCCTTAGCGTAATGCATATCTATTCTCATCACATCATCCATAATATGAACTAATCCTTTTTTATCAATAAAGTTATTTACTACCCATTGATATAACTCTTCTGACCTATCGTAAAACGTTTCAATTGTGTAGCCTTCTCCAACAATCCTTAATATTTCAACCTGTAATCTGTTTGGAAACTCCCTCAAAATAATTAGGTTTTTAGCTGGTATAGCCCTAAATTGAAATCCCGTTTCTCTGGAGAATTCTTCACTCAGCTCTGTTCTTTGTGATAGTGACTTTCCTTGCCCCCCTTTTATGAACCAATCATTTTTATCATCATATGTAATAAAAAGTACATCGGCCTTTATTTGTAATATATGCGCCCATATTTTATAGTCTCCATAAGGATCAGAGTCAGAACTACTCTTTGCCTTCCCTTTATCCTTTAAACCAGGAGGAATGTTCTCAATAATTCTCCTCATTCCTTCTGATTCTAATTCTTCTATTGATCCTAAGTTATCCGGAAGAAAGTAGGATCGGTTTATTAATCGCTGTATTCTCTCCAAAATTTTATCTTCATCAAAAAGATTAGACACTTTTGTATGTATAGAAGAAAGTAAATTCCTGTAGTCATTTAACTCTTCACTAATTTTACTTTTCATTTCAATGGCTCTCAATAACTCATCCGTTTGTGTAAACATTGGACAGATTTCTTTTAATGATTGATTAGGATTTATTTTAATTTTCTCTAATTCATTTATAATATTTGATAAAGAGTTCTCAGTTTTCCTTATGAGTCCTTCCCTTCTTTTTTGAAATTCAATAACAACCTGCGATGGAATTACTAACCTATCCTGTCGTGAGAACCACTCTAATGATTCTAAAACCTTTTCTATTTCCACACCCTTCCATTGGTAAGCTTGTAGCAAAACATTTGTATCAATAACTATTTTTGCTGTCTTAATAAAATATTCTAATGGTTCTGGTTGTACAATCATCTAACATATCCCCTTATTTTTGTGACAATTTGATACTTCATAGAATTAATAACCCATTGTTTTATTTGATAAAAAATATCCATTCTTGGAGTATCTTTTTAGCCCCCTAGGAGACTTGGACAGTACACCCCTTATTCCGATACAATAATAGTAGACGGAGGGGAACGTTATGAAGCGAGTACAATACGATCTAGATTTCAAGTTAGAGATCCTTAGAAAAGGGAAAGAGATGGGTAATCTAACTGCAGTAGCCAGACAACATGAACTGGATCCCAAGATGGTACTGCGATGGTCCAAACAGTTGGATCGCAAGGATGTTAATAAGCTAGACGGTGCCGGTAAGCGACAAGCTGCATTCATCCCCACTGCTGATGATTTCAAGCAGTTGGAGCATGAGAACGAAAAACTAAAGAAGCTACTTGCGGAACAAGCTCTGGAAAGAGAAATTCTCAAAGACCTACTAAAAAAAACGAACCCGGGCTTAAGGATAAAATAGAAATTGCCCATAAATATATTGTATGCGGACACTCCACCTCCTTTGTGTTGCGTGTCGTTGAAGTCAAGCGTTCCACATACTACGCTCACGTGAATAGAACTGAATTTGTACCTATCCACAGGGTCGGTCGCCCCGCACCTGGTTACTCATATACGCAAGCTGGAGAACGTGTAAGTGATGAGGAAATCAATGAATGGATTATGGAGTTCATTGCCGGCGAAGGCTCTGCCTATGGCTATCGCAAGCTCACCATCCTTCTGAGAAGACGTTACCATCTGGTTATCAATAAGAAGAAAGTATACCGATTATGTAAGAAGATGAATGTGCTGCGTCCACAACGAAAGCGAATCGTCAAACACGGTAGTTGTCAAGATAGTTGTCGCGATTCTATAGAACTTATGTAGTTATTTGAT
>NZ_JBITNB010000045.1:0-7372 GCF_054373195.1 Paenibacillus sp. CMAA1364
GGTACGTACGGTGGTGTGAGAGGTCGGGGGCTAGTCGCCCCCTCCTACTCGATTGAATATATGTGGCAATCTATTTATTCTAAAAAGGTAGGGAATGGGCTATGATTGTTAAGTTGTCATTGGAATTTGAGGATATCGTACACCAGATATGGCGATTGCAACAGGTTGCCTATCGACTAGAGGCTCGAATGATTGGTTTCGATGAAATTCCGTTATTGTTGGATACCGTTGACTCCTTGAGAACATGTGGGGAAACATTCTTTGGTGAAATGGATGAGGATGGCGAGTTGCTAGGAGCAATCGCAGTATGTAGTGAGTCAGAAGGAAACATGACAATGACTAGAATGATGGTTAGCCCTACCTATTTTCGCAGAGGGATTGCAAGCAGATTGATTCAATATGTACTAGATGAATATAAAGATACTCCTTTGTTCATTGTTTCTACGGGTACACAGAACGTTCCAGCATATACACTTTATTTGAAACACGGCTTTGTCCCATTTGACTCCTTTGAGGTGGCACCTGGTGTGGAATTAACTTCATTTCATAGACGAACATATCATAAACTAATAACATAACTTTTTTAAGGAAAGGGGCTTCGAATTGAATAATCCATGGATTATTGATGATATACACATCATACTTCGCTTATTGTTAGCTATGGCTCTCGGTGGTGCTATTGGACTGGAGCGGGAAAGACTTAATCGTGCTGCGGGATTACGTACACATATCCTCGTCTGCTTAGGATCCACACTCATTATGATGCTCTCTATATATGGATTTTCGGATTTCGTGAATGAGCCTAATATTCGAATTGACCCAGCACGTCTGGCCGCATCTGTCATTACTGGGATTGGATTTTTAGGTGCAGGTACAATTCTGTTTACGGGTAAATCAATAACGGGTCTAACTACAGCTGCATCGGTATGGGTTGTTGCTGCACTTGGATTATGTGTTGGTGCAGGATTCTATGTTGCTGCTATTACAACAACACTTTTAATCCTCATGACGTTGATTGTCTTTAATAAGATTGAACTTCGATATATGAAGGGTAATAGAGTACATCTGTTAACAATTCATGCTATAAATAATAAAGGTATTCTTGATATCATATCTAAATTACTTGCAGAAGAGAATCTTACAGTAAAGAAGATCATTGTGAATGAATATATGAAGGATAATCATCAGGAATTTGGCTTACATCAGCATGTTCTTGAATTATCACTACATCTTATAAGTAAGACCAATCTCGAATCCATGGAGTTAGTATCTAAGATTGGTAACTTAGAAGGCGTTACGATGATCTCATTGGAATAGTAGCAGCTTAGCTTCAAAGTAAAGGTGGAGTGACGAACATGAATCTCGTGCAGCAACCATCAACAACGAAGAATCAACATAAGCACACCGAACCACGTGCTAGAAGGCTCTTCTCACGGAAATACAAATTTGTTGCTGGATTATTAGCGGCAATATTGCCTGGATTAGGACATATCTATCTGGGATTGATTAGAAAAGGTGTCTCATTTATCTTTATCTTGATGTTAGATATTTCTGCATTAAGCTACTTTTCATCGGTAGGAATGCGTATTAACGTACCCTTTTTAATACTATTAACCTTATTTATTCCGATCTTTTATTTCTATAATGTTTATAATGTACTTCAATTGGCTGACTTTACGGTGACACGTTATGGTAAGGCGACGAAGATGTCCGATAAAGATCACGTTCGTCGTAATCCATTTAGAGGAGAAGAAGGAATCTCTTTTGGTGTTTTACTTGTCATAGGAGGTACAGTATTAATCTTATTTCACCAAAGACCTATCTGGTTAAAGGAATATATCGAATTATATGGAGAAATAACCATGGCCCCCGTGTTAGTGATTCTTGGCATAGGGCTATGGGTCAGAGAAATGCTGATGCATCGTACAAAGTAGGCATGTGATGAGCACGGAGGGATAAGCTTGAGAAATAAACATAATATACGTATTGGTCGATATACAGCTACACTGTTATTAATGGTCACTGGTATTTTGTTAATCATAGATTATGTGGAAAAGAGCGAATATTTAGTACAGATGCCTAAATGGTGGCCATTACTGATTATTAGTTGGGGAATCGAATCTATTCTTATTTATGTGTGTGCAGGGACTCGGAGGAAGACAACAGGTTATTCATTACGTCTTGATCTGAAAGGTATGATCTTATCTATTCTTCTAACAGCGAGTGTATTTATTGTCAGCCAACAGGCTCAATATATGCATTTATGGAGTAAGGTTGGCATGAACTTACCAGTAGCTTCCATAGATTATAGTGAGCAAGAAGGCGGGCATTTCAATAAAGATATCATAGAAATACCCGTTCATATAGATACAGAAAATATAATGGTTAATAACATTAATGGAAATGTGCGGTTACATCGTGAGGCTATTGATAATATACAAATATCAACTGAAGTTTGGGTAGATCAAATTGATGGGCCAGAAACGGAGGCCATATTCGATCAATCGACAATTGAGGTTAGTGAAGGTCCTACGATTAGTATTGAAGCAAAAGGTAAAGTGTATGGACAGTCGGGAAAGCGTCAACCTAGAATGAACCTTAGTATTTCACTTCCGGAGAATAGACGCTTCAACTACGAAATACGTACAATGAATGGTAACATCATCCTGCATCGTGTCGAAGCCATTGAAGGAATGAAGATAGAGAGTGCTAATGGGATGTTGGAAATGGAAAATGTATTAGGGAATGTTCAAGGCAAAACAGTTAATGGGATTGTTCGAATCCGTAATCTTGAGGGGAACGTAGATATTACATCGAATCAAGGTAATATGCTGGCTATAGATACTTCAGGCGCTCTTCGCCTATCCACACAAGTAGGAAATATATCTCTGTTACGTGCTAATGGTGATGTGGATATCACAACAAAGAATGGGAATATGTATGTGAGTGAGCCCATGATGAATCTCAAGGCAGAAACATTAAATGGAAGTGTGAAATTAAATGCACAACAAATTGGTGGAGATTGGGATGTGTATAGTGCGGTTGGTATCATGGATATTAACTTGCCATATGCAGGTAATTATAAATTAAGTGGCTCAATCTCTTTTGGTGACATAACTTCCACGATGTCAGCATTTACGATTTATAATAACAAGATTTGGGGAACTGTTGGTGAAGGTGACTACAGCGTTCGTATTCAAGGGAATAGTGACCTGAATGTAAATCAATTTTAAAACGATTTTATTGACAAGAATACAAGAATAATATTAATATGATAATAATACTAATCTATATGTTAGAAAAAAAGGTGGCGGATGAGATGGGAACGCGAGTCCAACATGCATTGGAACAATTAAAAACTACCGGTGTTCGCATTACACCACAACGTCATGCAATTCTTGATTTCTTACTAGATTCAATGACACATCCTACAGCTGATGAGATATACCGTGCACTAGAACCTAGATTTCCTAGTATGAGTGTAGCGACAGTCTATAATAACTTAAAAATGTTTATTGAGTCTGGTATGGTTCGTGAGTTGACCTATGGGGACTCATCAAGTAGATTTGATGCGAATGTGTCAGAACATTATCATGTTATTTGTGAACAATGTGGCAAGATTGAGGATTTCATGTATCCTTCGCTAGTGGAAGTTGAACGTGAAGCGGAACAAGTTACTGGTTTTCAGGTAAACGGATTGAGATTAGAACTTTATGGGGTATGCGACACATGCAAACCACATTAAACAATGTATTATTTTAGAACATGCAGATTCCTTTGTTGATCAGGGTCTCTTCATGTTTTTTGTTTTTGTGCACCGACAACAAGAAGCTCATGGAGGATAATTACAATGGCTGGAAGTAGATATACAAAAAAAAGACTAGGAAGAAGTCTATTTAATATAATAATTGTGATTTTCATTTTGTCTGCCGCTAGTTATTATATAGCTACACAAGTTCTTCCTAATAGACAACATGTAGAACCCGATTGGCAAGGCAAAATAAGACCGATCTTTGTTCGTGGTGAATTATTGGATTACAATGCGTTAGGATCAGGGGCAACCTTAAAGCTTCCTCTCCCTGTAGTCCAAGATATTATTGATCCACATGCTCGCTATGAATCGCAGACGGAATCGATCATACTGACGACGACGGAAAAGCTTGTTCATTTAAGAACTAATGAGAAGAAAGCCGACATTAACAATCAAACAATGGAGTTACGGTTTGCTCCAGAGCAATCGGATGGGATGATGTACTTACCTATTGGAATATTGAAAGAACTATACGGCATTGCTGTTCATGAGGATTTGGATTCAGGTGTAGTTATACTTATGACTGCAGGTGAGCGTATTCCAATGGGTACAGTTAAGACAGGTAAGCCCAACCAGACGATAGCAATGCGTCGTGCAGATACCATTCATGCACCGATTGTGTTCGATGTACCCCATGGAACGAAACTAAGAGTATGGAGAACGGAACAAGAATGGTGTTATGTACAATTGGATAATGGCTACACGGGTTATATAAAGAAAGAACAAATGATTATGGGTGATGCCACAATCGTGGATACCGTTATACCTTCTATTACACGAGCAGAACGAAATTGGAAGGGCAAGCCAATCAATCTAGTGTGGGAAGCGGTATATCAACGCAAGCCTAATCCTACAAAGATAGGTAAACTACCTGGTGTCAACGTCGTAAGTCCGACATGGTTTAGTATGATTGATGGTCAAGGAAATGTACGAAGTCAAGCCGATATGGAATACGTTAACTGGGCGCACCAACAGAAGATGGAAGTGTGGGGGTTACTCAGCAATAGCTTTGAACCTGATCTAACGTCTGAAGCGATGTCTAGTTTTTCTAGTAGAATAAATGTCATCAATCAAATGTTACACTATGCGGAATTGTACAAGTTAGATGGGATAAACATTGACTTCGAGAATGTATATACCAAAGACGGCAATAATGTATCTCAATTTGTACGTGAATTAAAGCCTTTAGCTGAGGCAAAAGGGCTCGTTATTTCAGTAGATGTAACCCCTAAATCAAGAAGTGAGATGTGGTCTCTCTTTCTTGATCGTGAAGCATTAGGCCAGGTTGCTGATTATCTTATCGTTATGGCTTATGATGAACATTGGGCAGCAAGTCCCGTAGCTGGTTCTGTCGCATCACTCCCTTGGGTGGAGAGGGCACTACTTAAAATTATTAATGAGGACAAAGTCCCGCCGCAAAAGCTAATTCTAGGGATACCTTTATACACCAGAGTGTGGTCGGAAGAGACCAAAGATGGAGAGACGAAAGTGAAGTCAAAGGCAGTGGGTATGAATTCTGTAGCTGACATTATTCGTGAGAACGAACTAATACCTAGTTATCTTGATGATGTGAAACAGAATTACGTGGAGTATAAAGAAGATGGATTGCTTAAAAAGATCTGGATCGAAGATGAAGTGTCTCTGAGAGCCAGAGTAGAATTAGCTAAGACGTTACAACTAGGTGGCATTGCCTCTTGGACTAGAAGTTTTGCAAATGATCAGGCTTGGAAAGTATTACAGACGATTGCGAAATAGCTATAATTTAAAGAAATACAAGCTTAATGCTATGATATCCTTATTATCGATAACATGATTTATAACCAAAGAACCGGCATATCCTGTTAAAGGGTACGCCGGTTCTTTGGTTATTATAGATGATCAAGGATAGTATTATTTGATAGTTTCAGATTGAGACTGTTCTTCTTCTAACTCCTCGGCAGTAATGTTAGCAATTGAGGGATCTTGCGTTAGCATGGTTCTGCAGAACATACAACGATCCGTCTGGCCTAGCATCTTGGTTAACTTACCACATTGTGGACATTGAAGTTGTACCGCACTTGTAGATAGCATACCTGCCCAGAAGTAAATGCCTAAACTTCCAACCATGGCGATAAGTCCAATAACTAAACCTACAGCAGCAACTATTTTGCCTGATTGTCCCCAGAATACGATTCCTGCCGTACCTAGTATCATAAGACCCATACCGATCATTGTAAGTAAAAGACCCCACGTACGAAATGCATTAATTTTTGCAGTTTTAAACACCATAAGTTGTAATCACCCAATTCATTATAATAGTATTATTTAATATCGTAGAAGGAAGTTGTCGTTATATGTAGAAATACATTATAACTGAATTACGATATGAACGCCAAGTTATATTCGTTAAGGAAATGGTGGGTTGATAATTATGAATTTACGATACAAAGATATGATGGATGAAGAATGTATTGGTTCTTTTGTGTATGATCAGCAAAGTGATCAACTTCAAGGTGCCTTTTTTCAAGGCTTTGATAAGCTGATATTAGTTATAACAAATTCAAATGAATTTGGATCTAAAGTAAGTCATGTAATGTACGATGATAAGCAATATAAAATCATGCGTATTTGTTATAAAGAATTTAGGAGAGTATTAGTCGCTTGTGACAACGCCGATATCGTGAGATGTTTCCTTGAAGGTGAATTGGTTGGGGATACGGATGAACGTCTAGCTAAAATTCGAGCAGAATTCCAAGCGTTTGAACAACCCTTTAGAGACCAAAAAATGTTCTTAGAATTCTCTCGTTTTCTGAAATTGTATCTTGATTCCAAGCAATACTTGAGTGAAGGACATGTTATGGATGCCTATCACAGTGTTACGGACTCCCTTCATCATTGGGCAAGAATCGAGCTAATAGAACGGGGGATACGCCCTAAATCTAACGTATGGGAACAAGTGCGAGGTCTGGATACTGCCGTTCATAAGTTATATCAAGAATTAACCGTAAGTGATGAAACAGCACAACAGAAAGTGGAGTTAGTATTGTTAGGATGTGAGTTCTCTGTCATAACCAAAATGGCGGAATGTACTTGTTTGTTGATCAATGTAATTAAAAGTCGTGTTGAACCCTGGAGTATAGAAGAGTTAATGCAACATACTGATCTTGATATGGTAAGTGACGAAGTGCCATTAGTTCTATCTAAATTAGTCTTTCGTTCAAAGATTAAGGTAGTCAAGCCTGCGAATGGTGATATGAACAATAGCAAATATGATATCCTTTATACTGTATTATAAGAAGAGAATCCTTAACGATTGTAGTTATGCGCAGCATTCGTGAAAATGTAGTTGACTTAATAGCGAAAATTATGTTAAATTATATCTCGCCCCATGAAACAAGATTAACTTTATTTATAGAAATGAATGCAGATCAACAAATAAAGTTGAAAAAATATTGTTGACAATTGGGCGGGCAACATGATATATTATAGAAGTTGTCGCCGAGAGTAATTGGTGCATAACAAACAAAAAATTGATCTTTGAAAACTGAACAACGAGTGAGTGGTTCTTACGAAAGTAAGAAC
>NZ_JBITNB010000046.1:0-5679 GCF_054373195.1 Paenibacillus sp. CMAA1364
GAAAAGGTCTTCCTTTTTCTATTTATCTATTTACACATAATATTTTACGCTCTCTATTAAATAAATGAAATATTGAAGTATACTATCTTTAATGCAATTATTAAACATAAGCGTGTACTTAATAGAGAGGTGTTGAATGAGCTTTATGCAACCAAAAAAGAATGCTAATGCAATCGCTATACGTAAAGCGGAGCGGGAACTACAAAGAAAGCGAGTACGAAGAATCATGTGGATTACGGGTGCAGGCATCATTATTCTTGCCATTGTGCTCCTAGTATTGAATCAGAAGACTGATGACAATACAAGCATGGAACAGGGAGTATCCTTTCCATATGAGAACCTACCCATGATTGGGAAAGCGGATGCACCCGTCAAGATCGTAGAGTTTGGCGATTATAAGTGTCCACCATGTGCCAATTTTGCTCAACAGTTCAAGCCACAACTTATGAAGGATTTCATAGATAAGGGACTCGTATCTTTTTACTTTATGAATTATCTAGTTGTATCTCCGGATAAAGATTCCAACACAGCAGCATTGGCAGCGCAGTCTGTATACCATCAGAGTAAGGAAGAGTTCTGGAAGTATTATCATGCGATCTTTGATAATCAGAAGGATCACGACACCATCTGGGCTACGCCGGAATATCTCGTTGAACTCGCTCGTCAAGAGAATATCGCAGTCGATTATGATCTGCTCGCTTCGGATATTAAGAATAAGACATATCAGGATGAAGTAGATGAACATCAGCAGTTCGCGATAAAGAATAATGTTAGAAGTACACCCACCATATTTATCAATGGACATGAATTCAAGCCTGAACTAGGATTCGACTACAACAACCTTGCACAAGCCATCCGAGATGAAGTAGCACTTCAAAATGCTAAATAAAAGGGGCAAAGTGCATGAAAACAAAAGGGTTTATCGTAACGTATTCCCTATATTTAGCTTGGGTTGTATCCATTGTTGCTACAGTGGGGAGCTTATATTTAAGTGAGATTCTATTATTTGAACCGTGTAGATTGTGTTGGTTCCAAAGAATCCTTATGTATCCATTAGTGATTATGCTAGGAGTAGCGAGCTACAAAGATGATCGAAACGTAATATCATATGCACTTCCTTTAAGCGTGATTGGAGGGAGTATATCTATCTTTCATTATTTGGAGCAAATGCTCCCAGCGTTCTCTAAGATCGCACCATGCACTGTCGGTGTTCCTTGTAATGTTGATTATTTGAACTGGTTCGGTTTCATCACCATTCCTTTACTTGCACTTATTGCATTCATTTTGATTATTGGTCTTATATTCATAGGAAGAGATTATGAAACGCAAGTAGATTAAACATGCCATAGCATAAAGGGTGCGTCAGCTGTAAATAGCTAGGCACCCTTTTTGTTTATATAGTTCTAATCATGTAAATTACATGGTAAAGTAGTTATATTTACAACATGTGCCGGGAGGATCATAGGTATGTATATTTGTAATGGCAATATTCCTACGCTAGTAGGTGAACGAATAGTACTTCGAAGAATGGGATATGATGATGCACAGTCATTATTGGATTGCTGGTCAAAAGAAGAGATTCGAGAGTACTCAGGTACACCTAAGCTATATTCATTAGAGCATGCGGTAGAAATGATACAGTTCCTCAACGATTTGTCAGAATCGGAGAATGGCGTAAGATGGGGCATTGTGGACAAAGGCAGTGGCCAATGGATGGGAAGTTGTGGTTACAATACATGGCAACTAGAAGGAGCATATCGTGGCGAGATCGGCTGTGAGCTATCTAATGAATACTGGGGTCAAGGTTACATGAGTGAAGCAATAGAGCTCCTATTGCATTATGGATTTACTGGGATGGGTTTACATCGTATTGAAGCTTTAGTGGATCCAAGAAATGAACGTGCTTCGAAGATGTTCACTAGGCAACAATTCCAGAAGGAAGGGCTTCTTCGAGATTATCGTCATACGACGGAGGGGTTCCATGATGTATATTTGTTCTCTATCTTACATAGGGATTGGAATGGGAACTACAAGGAGATTGAAGGATAATACTATCGCCTAGAGAAAGGAACTATTATTTGTGAATTCATCTAAACCTATGAAACGAAGTCTTATTTTGACGGGTCTATTACTCTCAACGTTTATGTCAGCGATAGAAGGTACGGTAACGGGACCAGCTGGACCAGCTATCGTAAGTCATTTTGGTGGCATGCAACTGATGAGTTGGATATTTACGGCATATCTTCTAACCATGGCCGTGACCACACCTATTTTTGGGAAAATCAGTGATATCTATGGTCGCAAACCAGTATTTATCATTGGTTCATTGATATTTGTATTGGGCTCCTTATTATGTGGATTTGCTCAGAGCATGGAGCAATTAATTGTATATAGAGCCATTCAAGGGATTGGAGCAGGGGCTATCGTTCCGGTAGCATTTACGATTATTGGGGATATATATGCCTTAGAACAACGTGCCAAGATTCAAGCGTTAATAAGCTCTGTATGGGGAATATCGTCATTAATTGGTCCATTACTAGGAGGTTATTTCGTAGACTACTGGAGCTGGCGTTGGATATTTGTATTTAATGTACCCTTTGGTCTCTTATCCATCTTCTTGATCGCTAGATATTTACCCAAACACGTCATTCGAATGAAGGTTCGAGTTGATGTGGCTGGCGCAGTTACGTTTACGATTGGGGTCACAGCACTATTGTTCTCTATGGCTACAGGTGGACAATATTACGCTTGGGATTCGCCGCTCTTAATCGGATCAATGCTTATCGCATTTGTATTTCTCGTACTATTTCTTGTCGTGGAGAGCAGAGCGGAAGAGCCGATGCTTCCACTCAGACTTTTCCGTATACGTGACATTGCAGTATCTTCTATCGCCAACTTACTGATCGGCGCACTCTTAATTGGACTAACAACGTATACGCCACTATGGATTCAGGGCGTCCTTGGTAAGAATGCAACGTTCTCAGGTCTTGCTCTAGCGCCAATGTCCATTGGTTGGATCATCGGATCCATAGCTGCTGGGAAGATGTTGCTCACAGCGGGTACACGAAAGACAACAATGATTGGTGTAACAGCCATTGTTATCAGTGCCTTGGCAATGGTAATGATGACTGGGGATACACCCAATATCGTGTTGTTGATCATCACTTTTATATATGGAATAGGATTTGGGTACACCTCAACGGTATTCACAATTATTGCTCAATCCTCGGTAGGCTATCATTTAAGAGGTTCTTCTACAGCACTGAATTCGTTCATTCGTACGTTAGGACAAACGATTGGTGTAGCGGCCTTTGGCTCATGGATCAATATAAAGATTGTGGCATCATTAAAGAATACATCTGGAACAGAAGGAATGAACCAAGATGATATTAACAAGTTACTTACTCCGCAGGAAGGGAATGAGTTCACAGATTCGTTGTGGAACAGTATGCGTGGCGTATTGGAAGGGAGTTTGCACTCACTCTTTATTGTGATGGCTGTTATAGCGATCATTAGCATGTTGGTGGTGACAAGGTTCAGAGATACAGTCCCTTCCCCAGCCAATGATGAAGAGGAAATGATAGAATCGGGTGAATAGTGGATTATTGGGTGAACCCTTATTCATCAAGCATATAGCAACCGACACTTATATTTAAGGTAAATAAAAGGAGACAACCCTAGGGGCTTGTCTCCTTTATCATGTGAATCATTATTTGCGAGTAGATGTTGATAATCGTTCTGCTTGAAGACCCATTTTCTTAAGTAGGGCTATCATTTGGCACTTCTCTTCCGAGTTAAGACCGCTTAATGCTCTATGAATTCTTTCTGAGTATTTAGGATACATATCATTCATGAGATGTTCTCCCTCAGCTGTTAACTCAGCAAAGATAACCCGTCGGTCATGCGGGCATGGCTTACGAACAAGGTAACCACGCTCTTCTAATTTATCTATAATATAGGTGACATTTCCACTTTGAAGTAATAACTTTGACCCAATCTGCTGAATGGGTTGAGCTCCCTTATAGAATAGAACTTCCATTACAGCGAAGGCAGTTGAGTTAAAGCCCTCGATTTTACTACCGTTTACGGCATGTTCACTTACACTTTTAAATGATTTGGCAAACACTCGGTATAAATGTAGAGACATTTGAGTATCAACTTCTTTAATCTGGATCATGCTTCTCACCGCCCTTATATTCATAAATGGCTATTTCAATTTATATTAACTTTACTTGAAGAAATCACGAATGAAAATGTGATTTGTCACAGTAATGCCATTCTAGATATAAACGTCATAGAGCACTTAGATGTAATGAACTATAGTAGAATTTATTGGAACCATTATAATTAGAGAGAAGTGATTGGGTTGAAGGAGTTTAAGTACGAGAAAGTAGCAAATGCTGCAGTCATTATGGTGAGTTGGATTATGTTTGTCGTGATATCGGCTGGTTATATTGGTGAGTACATAAAAGATATTCGCAGTTTAGAATACGTGGCAACAGTATTAGGCGGTGGATTCATATCGATTGTGATTGGAAGTGTAATCGCTCGTCATGTATCATTAAGCAAATATACGAGATATTTCACCTTTGGTGGATTCTTCTTCATGTATGCGGCTACTTTAATGACAACACAACTGGATACTTCATTCACATTTGTATTTCCGCTCGCCACCTTGTTCTGTATTTATTTAGATCGGTGGTTCATTTCAATCACAAGTGTTCTCATCACTGTATTGAATGGTGTGTATGTTGTAAGAAAGTGGAGTGCAGTGGACAAGCTTGCGATGGGAGAAGCTGCATATGATAAATTCACAATATCGATGATGCTTCATATTTTTGTGTTATTAATTTTTATTGCAAGTCTATATGCTGTCGTATACATATTTCGCCGTATGAAACTAGTGATGGATCATAAGATCGAAGAATCCAATCATGCTCGAATTATAGAACATAATCTACATATGGAACTAATGACAATTGCGGATGCTCTGGGAGTCAATTCCCAAGAAGTATATGATATTGTCCTTGAACAGTACCAATCTTCGCAGTCAGTATCCATGGCGATTCAAGAGATTAGTCAAGGAGCACAACATAACGCAGATTCGATACAAGAACAGACTACTGTGGTCCAATCTACGCAGAATCAAGTGGAAGTTACATCGACGATCTCTATCCAGATGTTAGAAGAAGCCGATGTGACCGAGCGCAGAGCTACAAATGGTCTTGTTCTGATTGAGCAACTGAAAGGGAAGTCGTCCGAGGCAGAGATCAATACCGTCAATGTTGCTGCGATTATTCATTCCCTGAATATGAAATCTGAACAAATTCAAGCGTTAACGAAGAATATTTCAAGTATAGCTAATCAGACCAATATCTTGTCACTCAATGCTTCCATTGAAGCAGCACAAGCGGGAGATGCAGGAAAAGGATTTAATGTAGTTGCACAGGAAGTGCGTAAGTTAGCTGAGCAGACACAGACATTGTCATCAAGCATACAAGAAATTACCTCATCCTTAACCAGAGATTCACTTCATTCTGTACAAGCTATGGAAAAATTAAAGGAAATTAACGATGAACAATCATCCTTAGTGCAAGAAAGTGGCTTAATGTTCGATTCCATTAAGAGAGCGTAAAATATTATGTGTAAATAGATAAATAGAAAAAGGAAGACCTTTTC
>NZ_JBITNB010000047.1:0-5568 GCF_054373195.1 Paenibacillus sp. CMAA1364
TCCTCGGTCGCCAAGAGGAATTTCAGAGAAGTTAATACAAGCGACACATTCAACCGGCTAAGTCTTACGACCCGTTCCCTAAGGTCACTTAAGCCGCTTGAACGTCAGGAATGCGGAAACGTTATAGGAAATCAGCAAAAAAACTAAATAAAATGTACCATAGCCACACTTAATACTTCGATGTTATTTTAAAGTTTTAATTTTATATCTTTTTTAGTTAAGGAGATTTTGTATTGTCAAATATAGATAAACTAGTTTCTCAAGTGTTAATTGCTGTTAAAACTATTGGTTTAGCTGAAATAACACCTATTGTTCTTAGTAATGGAGGCAACCTGATTATTCATTTGGCCCCCCATCCAATTGTTGCCCGATTAGCCAATGTCATTTCACAGGAAGAAGCGGATCTCGCATACAAAAGACTTTATCGAGAATTAAAGGTAGCACGTCACCTTCAAATCAAGAATGTTCCCGTGTTATTACCTACTGGTCTTGTTGATGCAGGACCATACGACGTTGATGGGACATGGATGACGCTTTGGAACTATGTTCCTCCTACACAATTACAAGGACCATCACCGAATGAAGCCGTTGGGCTGGTAAGTAGTCTCTCCGTTGCAATGAAGGACTTTTTTGACGAACTTCCAGTGCTTGGTGTTTGGGAACGGACTAGTCAATCGGCTGCGAGATTGATGAAAAGTTCTGACCAACGTATACAAGCATTACTAAAGTTGTTTCATAAAGTAGATAAACAGATGCGATTAGAAACAAGTTTGCTAATACCATGTCATGGAGATGCCCATGCTCGAAACTTAGTACCAAGTTCTGAAGGCTGGATTTGGACAGACTTTGAGGATGTATCATTGATGCCCGCTTACTGGGACCTAGCATCATTTGTTGGTAATCTCGCCTTGTTTAATGGATTTAAGGAGCCAACTTTTAGATACATATTGAGCAATAAAGACATCGTTGTTGATCCAAAAGCATTTAGTTTTGCCATTACCGCCCGCATATTGATGTCTACACTAGGTAATTTAGATTACGCTATTGAAGGTTATGGTGATTTAAAATTTGCTACTCAACAACTAGAGCTCGCGGGAGATTTTATTAGCCAAGTAGACCAAATTATTGAAAAAAAACATAGAAATTAATTGATCAAACGAGGCACAATAGTTGATGAAAGCGATGTATAAGTATACTCGAAGAAGTCGCTGACATCCTATAACATTTCATTTCAGCATCGTCGCTGCCGCTCCTCGGTCGCCAAGGGGATTTTCTAAGAAGTGGAATCAGGCGACACATTCAACCGGCTAAGTCTGACGACCCGGCACTTCGTGCCTTAAGCCGCTTGAACGTCAGAAATGCGGGTACGTTATCGGAAATCAGCGAACACATAAAAACCCTCGATAATCCATTAATTAGAAGCTATTCACCTAACGAAAGAATAGTACTAATAGTTCCAATTCCTCTGGATTATAGGTAACCTTACTTAACACGTTTCTTTGACTGAATTTCGAGGTTGGGAGTCTATTTTGTTAATGAGACGAATCATTAATTTGAAAATACATTACTTCGAAAAGGGTAGATGTTAGTGAAGATTTGGTGGTTAGCTACATCAGAGAAGTGTACCGCAATCGAAGCTGAAAGCTTTGATGAATATTATGATCATGTAAAAACTTATTTCGATGATGAGACAAAAGAGTGGAAGCCAATACGATTTTTGACTAGACGAAAAGGAAACAAAAGTGATTGTGCCGAGTTTATGATAGGCTATACCGTATTTATGAAGAAAGCGAAAGAAGTATTATCCCCACTATTAGGGGAGGGGGTAGAATTTCTCCCTATTACCCATAATGAACACGAAATGTATTTTGTTAAAGTGAAAAATATCCAAGATTTTATTGATATGAGTAATCCTGTTGAGAAAAGGATCAATTATGGTTATTTCTCGGAGTATGTACATATTAACCGTGAAATGGTGGATCATTCCACTCCGATCTTCCGAATGCCTCCGCATCTGAAGACAAGAATTTATGTGACGGACGAATTCAAAAAAGCAGTCGAGGACAATAAGCTGAAAGGATTTCACTTCGTAGAAGTATGGGACACAGAGTATAGTATATGGAAGAAGACAGAAAAGAGCGGTTAAAAAAATTCGATAGCTTCTACGAAGGAATCTCATCTCGGGAGAAGGTTAGCTATAGCACAGCAGCAAATCTCATAGATGATGGAAAGCAAGTACGGTGTGGAAAACACATTATGAAGGTTAAGGATAATTTATTACTTATTGGTCAAATTCTCGAAGATGAAACCATTCAATGGGTTCATCCGTCCTTTGTCGCTCCTCTATTCTTCGAATTACAATGGCTTGTATACGATTACAAAGAAGAGGAGAGGTTGAAAGAAGAATTTATGGCCGAATTGTCTTATGAAATCAATGGTCCAAGAGGCAAACCGGTGACTTTTGAAGATCAGAGTCTCGAGACTATCATTCGTAGGGAACTGAACATTTATAAAGATGATCTTACTGAAATCAATCTACTGAAACTAAGTAGTATTTCCCCAAACTATAAAGATGCACCTATTAGTTGCTTAAAAGGAGTTAAGTATGCACAGAATTTACGCAGTATATCAATTAAAGATAATCCCGAATTCGACACAAGGGAGCTAAGGGAATTAACATCTGGAGTGGTTTCCTTGTCCCTTCAAGGCTGTGCAATTAATAATATATCAATTCTTAAGGAATTGAACCTTCCTATGTTGGCTTGTATATTTTTAAACCATAACCAGATAAAAGATTTATCGATTCTTAGCCGATTTGAAAGATTATCTCACATTGATGTTTTATCCAATTCAGTTAAAGACATCAGACCGTTGAATGAAATTCCTTACCTGGACTGCATTAACTTGAGAGAGAATCCAGTAGACAATATTCAGGAGCTGCAACTACCGGAAGTTCGTTACCTTTATTTAGATGGCATTCACACGGAAGATTGGAGTTTTTTACTGACAAACTTCCCTAGGTTAGAATACGTATCAGTATCCCTAGAAGGGATGACAGCGGAGGAAAAGAGAAGTATTAAGAACGTGAAGAAGCAGAAGAAATTCGAAGTTGTTTGGTAATTATTCGCCATTTGAGAAGCAACACTAAGTTCCGACTTCAAAGTAAAGGAAGTAGGTTGTTAGGGCAACTGCACCTTGACTCCTTAAGCTAACGGTACACGTTAGTTAAAGATAACTAAAGTTGAGGGATATTTCAAAGAAGACGCTGACATCCGATAACACCACATTCCTACTGCGGGCATTCGCCCTTGATCGCCTAGAAGGATTTTCAAGAAGATTATTCAGGCGACACATTCAACCAGCTAAGTCTGACGACCCGTTCCCTACGGTCACTTAAGCTGCTTGAATGTCAGGAATGTACAAACGTTAGATGAAAGAACGAAGCATGTTTATTAAAACCTGAAAGGAGCATTATTATGATTATTGGATTTCATCATGCTCAAATCACAATACCTAAAGACAAAGAAGAAGAGGCTAGGAATTTCTATTGCGGAATATTGCACCTGAAGGAAATCTCAAAGCCAAAATCATTAATTGGTAGAGGCGGTTTTTGGGTTCAAGTAGGAGATCAACAATTACATGTTGGAACAGAAGACGAGGTCGATCGCTTTCAGACAAAAGCCCACCTAGCTTATGAAGTAACGGACTTAAATACCATTGAAAAGATTCTAGTAGACAATGGTATTGAAATACTTGAATCAGTACCAATTCCAGGATATGAGAGATTTGAATTTAGAGATCCATTTGGTAACAGAGTAGAGTGTATCAGACCAGTATAAAAGTCTATTAAAGACATATCTAAAGGCACTTTAAAGGCATTTATCTGGGGTAACTCAGTGTCCTTCATCTAACATTGCATTACCACAGCGGTCGCTACGCTTCCTTGGTCACAGGAGGAAATTATTAGAAATTAATTCAGGTGACACATCCAACCAGCTAAATGGCAGAGCCACCAGGACCTACGATCCTTAAGCCGTTTGGACGTCGGTAATGCGCGAACATTATAGGAAATCAGCGCAGATAAGGAAAATTCAAATTAACCCTTGTATTGAATTATATAAATCGCAGAAAACTTAAAAATATAACGGGGAATGTAGTAATATATACGTGTGTTTAGGAGGGGATATTTTGCTAAGCACTGTGATTATTTCACTCACAGTTATAATTTCAGTTTTGTTTATATTTGGTCTTATACTATGTAGAAAACATTCCTTTATAGCGGGCTTCTATTTCTTTCTCATCTTACTTGTCCATTTGATTTTATCTTATATTTATCCTCCATTTATCAGTAGATATATTGATTCAATTGTTGGAGGTAATACTTCCCTACCGATGGGAATGACTATTGGCAGATTAGTAGCTTGGTTTAGTATAATTCCTAGAATTATAGAAGTTATTGCTTTTAGCTTTTTAGTTATTGGACTATATCGAATGTGGAAACCCAAGACCACAAAGACATGATCATCGCGGCTTATTCCCGCAAACGGAACACAATAGATAATTGAGTAAGTAGATCGAAGAAGGCGCTGACATCCTATAACACCATTTTTCTGCCGCGTGCCTCCGGCCCCTTGGGTTCGGCACTAGCTGGAATTACTTCAGCCAGTTGGCAACGAACAACATCCCTTTTCCTAAGCGCATCGCGCCCGGCGGAGAACGTGCTTCGCACGATTCTCTAGCAACTTAAGGAAAATGGACGTTAGAAACACACAAACGTTATCGGAAATCAGCGAACACATAAAAAAACTCAATAATCCATTCATTAGAAGTATTCACCTACCAGGCAGTTTAGTTCCAATATGTGTATTCTAAGATAAGGGATTTGAACAGGGGGGGCAATGTTGAAGGAAATAAAGCATCCAGTTAAGAGTCCATCAAGGATTGGAACCATTATAAGTATGATAGTTATTATATCGAGTCAATCTATTCTTGTATTGGGATTATGGGATCATAGGGGTGTATTTTACGCTTCGTTAACAGCGGTTCTTATGGGTTTAGTTGTACTATTACTCGCATTGTACAGTACATTTTTTAAGAAACCAACCGAGTTATGCCTATCCAATGAGCAAATCATATTAAATGGGAATATAATTAATTCAAGGGATATTAAAGTGATAATGACTCGGGGGTACTTTAAACCTGTTATTGGGATATTACCTTACAGGAGGAAGATCGTCCCATTGGATATGGCATTTAGGTATTCAAAGGATGAAGATAGAGGTATCTCGGATTTAAAGAGTTGGGCAGAAATGAACAATGTAAAGATAGTCAATAAATCGTTTCAAACGTGGATATAAGTGTATTCAAAAGCACTATTCGGTACGGTCATTATCTTATTCAGAGGAGAAGCTTAACCAGGATGACATTGGAACGGCTACACTAAGTTAGACAAAGAAAATAGGGGCTAGTAAAATGGAGAAATAAATAAGGGAGCGAATCTACTATTCCAAAATAAAGACGAACGTTCACAACAGAGTTTAAACAACAAATAGTGCAACTATATGAAAG
>NZ_JBITNB010000048.1:0-5402 GCF_054373195.1 Paenibacillus sp. CMAA1364
TAGCGAATATATCCGCTATTACAACAACTACCGCTATACAGAATGCTTGGATGGCCTGTCGCCTAACGAATGTCGAAGAGCAATGTAACGAAAAAGAACCCAGCTCTGTTAAAACGAGCTGAGGAAAATAAATCTATTGTTTTTGTTTTTCACACTGTCCACTTGACGGGGAGCACTTCAGTATACCCCCCCTTTGCGATGTATTCTAATTCTACATTCTGTTACTTGCCATTCAACCACTCTTTATCGCCCATATGCATGAGATGAGTTCAATTAAATCAATTTAGAATTTTGTAACAGACGCTTGATGATGACTGCTACCTCAGCTCTAGTTATAAACTCTTTAGGTGCAAGCTGGGTACTCGTTTTACCAGAAAAAATACCCGCTTGCAAGCTTTCAGTTACGCCCTTCTTTGCCCACTTCGAAATCGTTGTTGCATCAGTAAATGATCCTAGCTTTTCGTTTGCCTTTTGCGCAGGTAGTGTATTCTTCAAGCCCGTCATGTCCATGGCTACGGACATGATGGTCATCGCTTGTTCTCTTGTAATCTTATCATTCGGACGGAATGTGCCGTCCTCAAAGCCATTAATTAATCCATGAGCGTTCGCTGTCTTGATTACATCATTATACTTGTCGGTTGCTTTAATATCAGAGAACTTCGTATTCCCTTTTTCCAGCTTCAATCCCAGTCCTCGAACCATAAAATCTGCGAACTCCGCGCGGGTAGCTTGCTGATTAGGGTTAAACTTACCGTCAGCAGTTCCACTTACAATCATACGCGAGCCCATTTCATTAATGGTATCCTTCGCCCAATGACTTTTAACATCATCAAATGTAACTGATTTAGTGAAGACGACATATGTGCTGTTTGTTTTACTACTTAGTGTTACTGAGCCTTTACCCGTTTTATCTACAGGGTCCTTTGATGGTGGCATCAAAATACTTCCATCAGGTCGAACTGTTCCTCCGTCAAACATAGCTTGAGCAGCTGCAAGCCTACGCTCTTCTGCTTCAGCTTTATCTGCTTTCCCCTTCGGAGGTGCTGGATATAGAATGCTTCCATCAGCTTGCAATGTTCCTCCGTCTGGGCGGAATTCATCATCATATCTTAATGGTACAGGACGGACGGAGCCATCCGGTTCTAAGACCCCTCCTACCATAGTGGAGACTGGAAGTCCTGCTACTGTTATTCCTCCTGCTGGGTTTGATGTTCCTGATGGTGATGCTGCTACTGACGGCCACCTTCTCTCTATATATTCATTGAAATTATTTAAAGGTATAGTTGGAGCTCTCTGTTCCAAAAAAGCTACAGCATTCGTAGTAAATGCACCCACTTCAAACGATACTGGACTTCCAACCATCTCGCCCCCTAGGTTTGCTATAGTGTTCGAGATCCCTGCCATAACTTTAGCTGTGGGCTGAGCCATTATTATTTCAAGCGTAACATCTTCAGGCTTCACAGTAGGTCCGAATTGAATTATGATATCATCCATGTTGATTGAACGCATTGGAACATTATAGGAAGCGAATGACGTCATAACATCCAAGCTGACCCGCTGTTCCCCTAAGGCTGTGACCGCTGCGCCATGCAATCCGACGACCACTACATCACTGTCGGTATTCACCGGAATTGCTATTACATCATTGTTAACTCCTGCTGCAAGCACGCTATCTACCATCTCTGAATTCAAAGAAACCGTAGTAACTGTCTGACCATCGACTACAGAATCCGTTACCGTTCCTAAACTTACAGGCTGACCATCCACCAAAAATGATACTTCCGATTTTATATTAGCGCTGATCGGGGTCGGATTTGGTTTCGGATTGTTCGGAACCGGGGCCGGTTGGTTTGGGATCGGATCTGGTTGGTTTGGGTTTGGATCTGGTCGGTTTGGATTCGGATCTGGTTGGTTTGGATTCGGATCCGGTTGGTTTGGATTATTCGTGCTGTTGAGGCTACTCTCACCCGCACTGTCCGTACTAGATGTAGCGAATGCCCCCGTCATCGTTGACAACAGTAATGTGACTACCAATATGGATGTTCGTCCTACTTTCATAACTTTTCTAATCATTCTAATATTCCTCCTATAAGTGAAATAGCCTCTCGGTATTCGCCGAGGTAGATGAGGCAAGGGTTTCCTTGCACCACCCAAACTACTTTCCTCCTACTTTCGTAGGGGGACTTTTTATTTCAGCCACAAAACTAATTGGAAAATAACTTGAGTTTTGTGGCGGATTTCACTGAAAAAGCTTGACTTTTTATCCATTTTTCCAAAATCGCGTTTGAAGGGGTTGCTTTTTCCAACCTACTACACGTGATTGGAGCGTTACTTATGAAACCTACTTTTGTTCCCCACTCGGACTACCAATATTTCGTCTTACAACAAATTCGTAGCTACGGTGGACCCGGCATGGTGTTACTTCACAAGGATTGGGTAAACATCATGAAGCGTACGCCCATTTACGCCATTCTCAGCGGCTTCGCCTTTGACGACCTTCCAGGCGTCGGTACGTTCTACGATTTTTTCAAGCGTCTCTGACCTGCTGTAGATAAAAACTTAAAGCCCAAGAAGTTACCCAAACAAAAGCCTAAACCCAAGAAAGGCAAGAAGGGTGAAAAGGCGCCGATCTCCAAACTTGGTAGAGTCAAGCGTTTAGTGGCGTGGATGTTGCGCCGCGGCACTAGCAAAACAGACTTGCCTGCAGATCATTTATTTGATTTCTTCCAATCCCAGATTCTTTCAGTATCCGCCAGTTTAGGTTTGCCCGGGGATGTAACGGCACTTAGCACGGCTGGAGATGGAACCCCGATCGTGACTTCCGCACATACCCGAAGCAAATCCACTTGCGATTGTCGCGCCCAAGGCCTTGCCGATTGCAACCATCATCGTCTTTACTCCCAGCCCGATTGCGATTCGGGCTGAGACAGCTACATAGAAAGGTACTTTAACGGATACCACTTGTATATGGCTTCTGCTGCAGATAGCCAACATGATTTACCCTTGTATCCCAGACTGCATCCTGCTTCTCGGCATGATGCGATCAGTTTGGTCATGAGCACGGTCGAATTCAAGCAACGATTCACCTTGGGCACGGTAGATAAAATGCTTCTCGACGCCGCTCATGATGCCGAAGCGATTTATCTGCTTCTGGATCATCAGGACATCGAACCTTTTATTGATCTAAATAATCGCAGTAAGAAGAATACGGCTACGAACAGCGACATCCAAATTTCGCCTACGGGCGTTCCCATTTGCCCGAAGGGAAATGAGATGAAGTCCAATGGATTCGGTAAATCCCAGAATCACCGAAAGTGGAGATGTACGCCATCCTGCGGTTGCTCGAAAGCTAAATACGGTAGGACGTACCACACGAACAGCAGCGATAACCTACGTCTCTTCCCCAAAACTGTTCGCGGATCGCAGGAGTGGAAGAAGATCTATAAGCGCCGGACGTCCATTGAGCGTTCCAACAAGCGCGAGAAAATTGACTACAAACTCAAATCTGGAAGACATCGTTCGACGATGATGTGGTACATGCGTCTTTACGGGATTATGATCTGCCAGCACATGGATGCATGGTACGTAAACCAGAAAGAAGAATGGGACAAACTCAAATCCGTGATTTACCATTCGGCATCTTAATTACAAAAATCCTCGATTGGAAGATTGGTGGAGTCTGCCCATTTTTGAAACTGGCTTTCATTATCCATATTTTCCAGGCCTCCGGAGTGGTCTTCCCGTCAAAACCCCATTTACAACCCTTCTAATTCCGAGAGGCTATTAGTTGACTCAAAAATCATTTATTTTTACTCTAACATAATAAAAACGTACTTTTCTTAATGATTTCTTAATGAATGTTATAAAATATGTATTTCTCTATTTATTATTGTTATGATTTGATCATGATCAATATTGGTTTCATGTCACTTACGTAGGAGGAATGATTCACCATTATTAAAATTTTAATTGTAGATGATGAACCCGAAATTCGTCAGTTAATTCGAATGCACTTAGAACAAGCAGAACTGCAAGTCATTGAAGCCAGTTCTGGACGACAAGCTATTGAATTGTTACAGAAATATACGATTGAATTATTGATACTGGACCTCATGATGGATGATGGCAACGGGTTTGAGGTGCTGCAATATTTACGAGATGCGAATTCTAAATCGTTAGTCATTGCGCTTAGTGCAAGACGAGAAGTGCAAGACAAAATTCTGACGCTCGGATTAGGTGCAGATGATTATGTCACAAAGCCTTTCAGCCCAGTGGAATTGGTTGCTCGCGTGCAAGCACAGATAAGAAGACATCGCCCTCATTTTTCTTATCCTGCCAAGATTCTACGTTTAAATAGATTAATGCTGGATATCGATAATTATCTTTTCCAAAATGATGGGACTTCATTTTCTGTAACCCCGGTAGAATGCCGACTTTTAGAAATGTTCATGCAGAATCCAGACCGCGTTTTAACCAAAAGGGAAATTTACAAACAGGTGTGGAATCATGAAAACTTTGATGATAACAATTTAAGTGTCTTTATAAGCAAACTGCGAAGCATCCTTGAGCCCACGGAGCACTCACCTCATTACCTTCACACCATACGTGGAATCGGTTATAGATTCTCAGGTGATGGACAATGAAAAGTCGAACAAAGCTTTGGCTACTTATGCTCATTAGTGTAATCCTGAGTATTCTTGTGTTTGCTTCTCTTGCCCTCATTATGGGCAAAATAGGTGATAAGGGTCATAATCTGAATAGCCTGAACGCCATCTCGCAAGAAGTCCTTGAAACAATTGCTATGCGTCAAGCTTTTGATATCGCAGACATAGCGCCAATACTGGATGATGCTCATAGCAACCATCCTGATATTCGTTATGAATGGATTGCAGCAGATGGATCGACGATTTATGATACCTTCGGAGAAAAGAAAACCTATGATTTCGGGCAGCTTGCAAATCGAATGCTCCATATGCCTCAGAACCTATGGGGGGTCGATGAACCGATTACACTTACTTACTCTATTAGCCAAGAGGATCAACCCTATTATTTATTGATGAGCTTATCCAGCGGGGATATGAAAAATGGGCAAGTTTACTTCTTCATGCGAACTTTTAAAGCCATGTCTACTTTTATGCTACCGTTAATTGTTGCTTTATTAATTCCCTATCTACTATCTTTAGGGTTCTTCTCTTCCATGAATAAACGAATCAGTAAGCTTAATCATGCTATAGGACAGCTTAACCTCCAAAGTGAAATTACTGTACTAGAAGACACGAAAAGCGATGAAATTAGCCAGCTCACCGCGCATTATAATGCCATGGCACACCGTATTCAGAATCAAGGCCGGTAGTTGTCAAGATAGTTGTCGCGATTCTATAGAACTTATGTAGTTATTTGAT
>NZ_JBITNB010000049.1:0-3261 GCF_054373195.1 Paenibacillus sp. CMAA1364
AAGACCAGCATAGAAGAATCTTCAAGAAGGGTTAAAACACATAACTAAAATTAAATAGAACTAAGTGAGATTAAATACGTTAATAACATTAAGAATCTCAAAAATACGCAAGACAAATAACACATCAAGTAACATTAAAAGATACAAGAAATATGAAGGTGAATTCATAGTAGTCAGATACATCCGATAACACCACATTCCTACTGCGGGCATTCGCCCTTGATCGCTAAGAGGTAATTCTGAGAAGGTTACTCAGGCGATACATTCAACCAGCTAAGTCTATCGACCCGTTCCCTACGGTCACTTAAGCTGCTTGAACGTCAGGAATGTACAAACGTTATGCGCAATACCCTTAAAAACTATAAAGTGACCAAAACAATATGCACTAACTTGGAGGTATAAAAATAAATGCAGGATATCTTGCTTATACAACCGTCAATCGAATTAAGAGAAGAGTATATGGACTTCTATAATGACTGGAAACAATCTAGTGAAGATATGGTTCCATGGGTAATAGAAAGAGATCCTACCGAATTCGAAGAAATGTTAGATTTTCTTACTAAGAATGAGGAAGAACAATTCATACCCGAGGGATGGGTACTAAATAGTACATATTGGTTAGTTGTAGGAAATCGAAAAATAGTAGGAGCAGTTAATATTAGACATGGTTTGACTGACAAACTCTTCAATAGTGGTGGACATATTGGATATGGGATACGTCCATCAGAAAGACAAAAAGGTTATGCTAGTAAGTTGCTTACATTAGCACTAGGAAAGAGTAAAGAAATAGGGATCAAAAATGTCCTTGTAGTTTGCGATGATCACAATGTTGCATCTAGGAAGACCATTTTAAAGAATGGTGGAGTACAGGACAAGGATTTTGTTGAAGAAGATGGAAATGTCATAAATAGATTTTGGATAAAACTCGAATAGAAAGAGTAAGTATTTCGTAGAAGAAGGGTACAGCGCATAACACCACATTCCTACTGCGGGCATTCGCCCTTGATCGCTTAGAAGAGTTTCATAGAAGTAGATTCAGGCGACACATTAAACCAGCTAAGTCTATCGACCCGTTCCCTAAGGTCACTTAAGCTGCTTGAACGTCAGGAATGCACAAACGTTAGGTGAAATCTTCGAAATACTGCAGAAGACCTTAGAAAACCATAATAAAAAACTGAGGAAATGAAAATCGAAGGAGAAACATGATGGATACTTTTCTTGCCATATTTCCGATTGTTTGGTCTGCTTTTATATATTCAATTATATTTTATCGTGTCTTTATTAAGGATAATGAGCATATTATCGGGAACATCGGCTTAATTGTAATTGCTAGTACATTACTTTTGCCGAATGTTCAAAACCAATATATTCAATTATCATGTGTAATAATCAGTGTAGTGCTATTGGGCACTATTATTTATAAGGCTATAAAATCAAGAAATATATAATAACAAAAGGTAGGATTAAAAAAGTAATATGGAGAGATTTTGAAAGGGTAATTCAATGAAGTCGAAGACTTCACCTAACAAAACATTCCTACGTCGTCGCTTACGCTCCTCGGTCGCCAAGAGGATTATCGGAGAAGCGGATTCAGGCGACACATCCAACCGGCTAAGTCTGACGACCCGTTCCCTTCGTTCACTTAAGCCGTTCGGACGTCAGGAATGCGCAACGTTACCTGAAATATCTGGGATAAGTACATATGTAAGACCAGCATAGGAGGATTTTCAAGAAGGGGGGGAAACACATAACTAAAATTCAAACAAAACTAAATGAGATTAAATACGTTAATAACATTAAGAAGACTTTAGACATGAAAGACATCAACTAACATTAAAACATACAAGAAATTTGAAGGTGAATTCAGAGAAGTCAGATACATCAGGTAACACCACATTCCTACTTCGGGCATTCGCCCTTGATCGCTATGAAGAATCTCAAAGAAGCGTATTCAGGCGATACATTCAACCAGCTAAGTCTGACGACCCGTTCCCTTTGGTCACTTAAGCTGCTTGAACGTCAGGAATGCCAAACGTTCTCCGAAATTCATGCAAAATTAGCAAACTATTAATATCCAGCATTTCATGTTGGAATTCTCTTTGAAGTGGGGCATCGCAATGATGAATTACACAAATACAACAACTGAATTATCTGATAACCATATTGATACCGCTATTATATCAGTCGGAGCGACAGAGCAATTCGGACCATACTTACCAATGCATTTAGATACTCTAATAGCTGAACAATATGCTCAAGCTTATGGAAAAGCGTTAAATGCATATGTATTACCTACATTACCTTTTAATACCTCTGAAGAACATGCTAATTTTAAAGGGACAGTTACAGTTAGTCCCAATATAATAACCGCTATGTTGGAAGAAATAATTGTAAATTTGGCGAGGCAAGGATTCGATAAGTTTGTCCTTTGTAATGGTCATGGTGGTGCATATTGGGAAAGTTCCTTTATTAAACACATAAATTTTAAGTACTCTGATATTATATTGATTCATCCTCATCATAATCGAAATGCTTGGGAAATTGCGATTAATGCAGCAGGACTGGAAGGACTAAATGAATTACACGGGGGACTGCTATCAGTTTGTACAGCAATGTGGTTATGTCCTGATAGAGTGAAATTACAATCAATGGGATCTGAAATTCCGAAAGACAATATAAAGTTTTCAGATTACATTGGATGGGATAAATTAACTTCTGATGGGTGCTGGGGTCAGTTTAATCTAGGAGAATTTACATCTGAAGAATTAGCAGAAAAGGGGAAAGTCTTCTGGGAAACTTTTATAAACAATAAATGTGAAGGACTAAAAGAAATATTACAAGAAGCTTACTCAAGAAAGATAATCAAGAGATAATTTTAAGGGAATTCAAAGAAGTCATGAACTTCGGAGAACATTACATTTCTGCGTCGTCGCTGACGCTCCTTGGTCGCCAAGGGGATTCTCTCAGGAGTGGAATCAGGCGACACATTCAACTGGCTAAGTCTGACGACCCGGACCTTCGGTCCTTAAGCCGCTTGAACGTCAGAAATGCGGGTACGTTATAAGAAATCCGGGGTAAAGACATTTGTTATTGCTTAAGATATTCCAAAGAAGTAGATTTGAAGTGATAGGTTACTAAGGTTTATCAAGGAAGTAGATTGAAGAGCCATTTTACTGAGGCATTTCGAAGAAGTAGATTGAAGTGACGTTTTACTGAGGCATTTCGAAGAAGTAGATTGAAGTGACGTTTTACTGAGGCATT
>NZ_JBITNB010000050.1:0-3104 GCF_054373195.1 Paenibacillus sp. CMAA1364
AAGATCAATTTCTCTCTCGTTATTCACCAGTGTGTCTCGGTGACAACTTTTATATCATATCCTTTCCGGATGAAAAATGCAAGAGTTTTTTTAAAACGTTTTGTGAGACGTTTTTGTTCTCTTCTTTTCCGGATTTACAATATAACATGTCTCTGTCTATGAATGCAAGTCATAAATTTTCACAATTACATAATTTAATATACACAATAAAATCCCTCCACCCCACAGACTCAAATAGTAGCAAAGGGATCTAGTGCAGTCATTAAACAGGTATCGTTTCGTTATCTTGTCTAGAGATTACAAACAGAGCTACCCAGATCAGAATAAAACCAATAAGTTGTGGTTGAGTAATCACTTCTTGGAATACAATCCAATTGATCAGCACCCCCACCATCGGGAAACTCAACTCCGCCAGTGTCGCGACCGATGCCTTTGTAGTCGTTAACCCCTTATAATAAACCAGAAGACTAAGTAGACCAGGCAACAGAGCTTGACCCAACAGATTCAAAGAGACCAATACCATAGCACTTGTCCCGATTGGTAAGCTCCATACTCCACCTTCACCCCAAGTAATCAAGAGTAGTAAAGGTAGTGCCAGCATGAACCTTAAGGAAGTGACTGTCTCATACTTCATCTGACCAACCATTAAACGCCCCATAACAGTCGATCCTCCCCATAAAGCTGCAGCCCCAAGAGATAGTAAGCTACCCACTTGAACAAAGTCACTCCATTTCCCCAAAGGTATCGTGAATCCGAATGTGAGTAAATACGTGCCAATTAAGGCTAGTGTGAATAGTATGGAGAACTGTCTTGGAAGTCGTTCTTTCAATATTATTCTTGCTAAAATAATTGCAAACAGTGGTTGAAGCTTCTGAAGTAATAGCACGACATTAATGTTCCCACTAGACAAACCTATCGTAAACAGAATCGTTGCTATCGCTGATCCTCCCCAAGAGATAAAGAGCAGTGCAGCGACATGCCGTAGTTTCAATCCATACAGTTCATCACGGTTCCTCCATAACACCGGGGCAACAAATAACACAATAATAATATGTTCTAGTAATACAATCTGGATTGAAGTAAGTGTATCTAAAAGAATAATTCGAAATAGGGGATCCACTCCCCACAGAGCGGCTCCCAATACTACTAGCCAAAAACCACTCTTCGAAGAATTCCCTCTTCCCGCTACAACTGGTTTCACACTCTCCACTACATTTTCCATTCTCTCTATCCCCTTATTCTGAATATGGGGTCTTACAACAGAAAACCCCCGCATTCGATAGTTATCGACATTTACGGGGGCTGATCAAATAGGCTTGTGCGCATCAAAAAGACGCGTCATGCATGTGCTTTGATCTTCTCCCATCCGGACTATACCGTCGGCCTTGGATTTACACCAAGTCAGTCGCCACCATCTTCACGATGACGAGTCGCGGGCTAGAAGTTCATAGTAGATAAGAACTCTCACCGCCGGTTAGGAATTTCACCTACCCCGAAGATCCATATTCAATTTATTTAATACTATAGCTTCTATTAAAGTACTCACAATAAAATTAGTCAATGATTTGTTACAGCAAATTAGCTCGATTTACATTTCACAGTATATACTTTCGATATTTGTCCATATCCATCTCTCTACACTCTAGGGTTAATCGTGTGCCTTCTTGATCATATTCAGTGCAGATTACATGCGCATGTTCATTAAGATAGGAGACTACCTGACCTTGATCAAATGGAATAAGCATCTCGCAATGCGTGTAATCCTGAAAAACATGCGACTTGATGACTTCCACAAGTTCTGTCATTCCTACCCTTTGTTTCGCTGCAAGGTACACACTATTACCATCAATTATAGGAATCTCACAATTGACCATATCACATTTATTATAAGCGAGAATGGTTTCAATATCGGTTATTCCTATATCTTGTAATGTCTGATCGGTAATATTCATCAATTGCTCGTGCTTCGCATTGGCATAATCAATCACATGAATAAGTAGGTCGGCTTCAGCCACTTCTTCTAATGTAGAACGGAAAGCTTTGATTAGATGATGTGGAAGTTTACTTACAAATCCAACCGTATCTGTGAGTAGAAAAGACTTATTATCTTCAAGTTGTATATGACGAACCGAAGTTTCCAGTGTTGCGAATAGCATATCTTTTTCGAATACTAACTTATTCCCCTTGGGGCTGAACGATTCAACTAATGCATTCATGATCGTTGATTTCCCTGCATTGGTATAACCGACTAGAGAAACTACTGGTAACCTATTCTTCTGCCGTTGCTTACGTTGCGTCTGACGTTGAGATACAAGTGTTTCTAATTCTCTGTTCAGAACACTGATCTTATCCTCAATTCTACGGCGATCAAGTTCAAGCTTCGTTTCACCTACCCCTTTATTCTTAGTACCCACACCTCCACCTTGACGCCCCAAGGAAGCGCGTAGACCAATTAATCTAGGAAGCATATATTGAAGTTGGGCTACCTCCACTTGAAGTTGGGCCTCTCTTGTCTTGGCTCGCTTCTCAAATATATCCAAGATCAGAATCGTACGGTCAATAACCTTGCACTGTAAGTCCGATTCCAGATTGCGAATTTGAGAAGGAGATAATTCATCATTAAAAATAACCATGTTCGCTTCCTGTTCTTCATATAATGCTTTTACATCCTGCACCTTTCCTTTTCCAATATAATGAGATTTGTTCACTTTCTCTAAATTCTGAGTTAGTAATCCAACGACTTCTACCTGACAAGCTGCGGCTAATTTCCCCAATTCTTCCATGGAGTATTCGAAATCCTCTTGTTTATTCGTATGAACCCCAACCAGAATCGCCTTTTGATGTTCTTCTTGCATCATGATTCCTCCAATATTTTTATAATATAAAGATTTGGACTCATTTCCGAGGTAGAACGAACGGATTATTCTAGTCTCCACCATATACATTCCAGGATACTGATGAATGGGTAGTGATATGTAGACAGACTTATCCCGTTCGCCCTGCTCAAGAGCCGATTCTTTGCACTATTCAATTAGTGGCACAAAAATCCTAATCGAGTAGGAGGGGGCGACTAGCCCCCGACCTCTCACACCACCGTACGTACC
>NZ_JBITNB010000051.1:0-2236 GCF_054373195.1 Paenibacillus sp. CMAA1364
TACTGGAAAAATCATTGGTCCATTCCTCTCTTTAAGGTCATTTCGTCTAACGTTTCGCATTTCAGACGTCCGAATGGCTTAAGGACCGTAGGTCCGGGTGGCTCCGCCACTTAGCCAGTTGGATGTGTCGCCTGATTCACTTCTCAGATATTCATCTTGGCGACCTAGGAGCGTATGCGACGAAGCTGAAATGCATTGTTATGCGGAGTTGCTCGACCTCTTCGATCTGCCCCCGAAAGATTCGCCTTTCCTAATCCTTCTTTGCTCTTGGCTTTGATTCCTTCTTTTCTTGGATAACTCGGTCTTCTTCAATTATTCGTCTATTGTTGGTTACGTGCCCAAGCTCACTCTTGCTCTTCTTCTAAGTAACCTTCTTCTTTGAAATCCCTCGGGACGAATAATTATGCTCCTCTGCTTAGTCGAGTTATCATTAGGAATCAAAGGTATGGGATTAGGAAAGTTTTGCGAATCTTTCGGCCCCATGAAATTCCCTGGATATAATCTAGACGTCAAAAGAATCATAGGAGTTCGATCCTACCGCCGACCTCGGCGTTTCTTGGAGCGATAGTTCCTATGATTCTTGTTCTTCCTCGGTTTTTCACGTCCGGATTATATTCTTTTTCATGGGGTTGGGCTTCTCCTATGTTTATAGAGCAATTTCGCATAACGTTTGTGCATTCCTGACGTTCAAGCAGCTTAAGTGACCAAAGGGAACGGGTCGATAGACTTAGCTGGTTGAATGTATCGCCTGAATAAGCTCCTTGAAAACCCTTCTTAGCGATCAAGGGCGAATGCCCGCAGTAGGAATGTGGTGTTATCCGATGTTGGACATTCCTCGTATTCTATTACACTCCTAATTCCCTTCCGTGCTCGAATTCGTTCTAAAAACTTAGCGTATTTAATTATTCTCGACTGAATCAAAGAACACCTCAATAACTCTTACCATCTCTCCTTGATTACTTCTCGGAATCCTGTTCATGTTCCTGCTCCATTGCCCATCTCGCAGTTTCCTAGACAACGACAATCCCTTTATATCTCTTGATCTGCATCAAATTCGTCTTTATGCACTTCTAATAGGTTCTCATGTTTTCAAAATTACCGTTCTTGACCCTTTACTTTCAGGCACCTTTCGCTTTCAAACACAACGTTCTTAATTCCCTACTTTCAGGCACCTCTCGCTTTCAAAAAAACGATCTTGATTCTCTACTTTTAGGCACCTCTTGCTTTCAAAACAACGTTCTTGATTCCCCACTTTCAGGCACTTTTCGCTTTCAGTTAAATGAGGTTTATTATCTACTTTCATTTCATGTCTTTATTCGCGAAACACGCTATTACTAGATCCCTCGAAACCTGAGTTTCTTCATGTCTCTTCCTGTTTCAGATGGTAATCTCGACTGTCGGCCAAAAATTTCTTTAACTCGTAGTACACTTCGGTCCAATGTTGGATAACGTTTGTGCATTCCTGACGTTCAAGCAGCTTAAGTGACCAAAGGGAACGGGTCGATAGACTTAGCTGGTTGAATGTATCGCCTGAATCTACTTCTATGAAACTCTTCCAAGCGATCAAGGGCGAATGCCCGCAGTAGGAATGTGGTGTTATCCGATGTTGGACATTCCTCGTATTCTATTACACTCCTAATTCCCTTCCGTGCTCGAATCCGTTCTAAAAACTTAGCGTATTTAATTATTCTCGACTGAATCAAAGAACACCTCAATAACTCTTACCATCTCTTCTTGATTACTTCTCGGAATCCTGTTCATGTTCCTGCTTCATTGCCCATCTCGCAGTTTCCTAGACAACGACAATTCCTTATATCTTTTGATCTTCATCTAATTCGTCTTTGTGCACTTCTTTTAGGTCCTCACGCTTTCAGAATTACCGTTCTTGACCCTTTACTTTCAGGCACCTCTCGCTTTCAAAAACAACGTTCTTGATTCTCTACTTTCAGGCACCTCTTGCTTTCAAAGCAACGTTCTTGATTCCCTACTTTCAGGCACTTTACGCTTTCAGTTAAATGGGGTTTATTATCTACTTTCATTTCATGTCTTTATTCGCCAAACACGCTGTTACTAGATCCCTCGAAACCTGAGTTTCTTCATGTCTCTTCCTGTTTCAGATGGTAATCTCGACTATTGGCCAAAATTTTCTTTAACTCGTAGTACACTTCGGTCCAATGTTGGATAACGTTCGCGCATTACCGACGTCCAATCGGCTTAAGGACCGTAGGTCCGTGTG
>NZ_JBITNB010000052.1:0-1860 GCF_054373195.1 Paenibacillus sp. CMAA1364
TGTGCGCCCAGCATGGGCGCTATCTATAGGGTGTGAGTCCCGAATGGCGAAGGCAGTAGTAGCCATTAGCTTAAGACAAGGGTGTCCATCGTGAGGTGGAATCTGAAGGAAGTCAGCGGCAAATCTCTGGTCTGAGGAACACGAACTTCATATAAGGCTAGCGTTCGTTGGATGAGGCTGCAACACAAGTCAAAGTCCTTACTGCCGAAGGCGAACGAGAGTAAATGAAGCAGATAGATGGAGAGAAAGATAGCGTTCTTACCTGGGGAGATCTGTATGGTAGGCGAAGTGAACTTCGTAACCCTGCTTGTGAGAGTAGGCTGAACGTACAGAAGTCAGCAGAAGCCATAATACGGAGGTTGTTACAACAACCTGCGGAAGGGCTGAACATGAAATAGGAATTGAATAACTTGGCGTTCAAGGGTGAGCCGTGAAAGCAGACAATCCGAAAGGACTTGCTACAAGGAGGAAGCGGTGAATCCGCAGGGGACTTGGAGAGGGCAGAGTTCAACTTTGGCACAAAGAGAGAAAACAATTCACGTAAGGAGTGTATGAGGATGATTCAGAAATTATTGTCACGGGAAAATCTGCTATCGGCACTAAAACGAGTCGAAGGAAACAAAGGAAGTCATGGAGTAGATGGCATGCACGTAAAATCCTTACGAAAGCACATTCTACAAAATTGGCAACAACTCCGACAAGAGATAGAGGAAGGAACCTATGAGCCGAGCCCCGTTCGAAGGGTCGAAATCCCGAAACCCGACGGCAAAGGCGTTAGGCTATTAGGAATCCCTACCGTGACAGACCGCTTCATCCAACAAGCGATTGCCCAAGTGTTAAATCCAATGTTTGATCCACAATTCTCGGAACATAGTTATGGATTTCGTCCACAAAGACGAGGGCATGATGCGGTTCGAGAAGCCAAACGGTATATGAAAGAAGGATATCGGTGGGTTATCGATCTCGATTTAGAGAAATTCTTCGATCGTGTGAACCATGACAGACTGATGGCAAAACTAGCGGAGAAAGTAAAAGATAAAATGATCTTAAAACTCATCCGTAAGTATCTACAGTCTGGCGTAATGATCAATGGGATTGTCATGGATAGCAAAGAGGGAGCGCCACAAGGCGGACCACTTAGTCCGTTATTATCTAACGTCGTATTAGATGAGTTAGATAAAGAACTAGAAAAGCGCGGGCACCTCTTTGTGAGGTATGCGGACGACTGTAACATTTACGTTAAAACACGTAAAGCAGGAGAACGTGTAAAAGAATCCATCACAGCATTCATTGAAAACAAGCTAAAGCTAAAGGTCAACCAAGATAAAAGTGCGGTAGATCGTCCGTGGAAACGTAAGTTTCTAGGATTTAGCTTTACATGGAATGAAGACCCTAAAGTTCGAATCGCACCGCAAACCATGAAGAAAGTGAAGATGAAAATTCGAGAGATTACCTCTCGAAAGAAACCACTTCCGATGGAACAGAGAATTAGGGAACTCAATCAATACCTCACAGGATGGGGAGGCTACTTTATGTTAGCTGACACACCCAGCGTCTTTCAAAAACTGGATGAATGGATACGGAGACGGCTTAGAATGTGTCTTTGGAAACAATGGAAGAAACCTAAGACCAAAGTGAAAAGGCTCGTATCTCTAGGAATACCTAAAGATAAAGCCTTTGAATGGGGTAATACCCGAAAGGGTTATTGGCGTATAGCATGTAGTCCAATTCTTCATAGAACACTAGATAACCAATACTGGAAGTCTAATGGCCTAAAGAGCTTAACGGACAGATACAAGTTCTTACGGAATATTTCATGAACCGCCGTATACCGAACGGTACGTACGGTGGTGTGAGAGG
>NZ_JBITNB010000053.1:0-1782 GCF_054373195.1 Paenibacillus sp. CMAA1364
CCCATTCCCTTCGGTCACTTAAGCCGCTTGAACGTCAGTAATGCGCGAACGTTATCGGAAATCAACGTGAAGAATAAAAATCATATTAGTATAACTAAAGGAGTGTGTATTTGTTGAATCCAATACTATTAGATTTTCCTAGTCAAATAAATACTGATAGACTCTTAATAAGAATACCAATGCCAGGAGATGGGAAAGCAGTTTACGAAGCAATAATAAATTCTATTGATGAGTTGAAGAAGTGGTTACCATTTGCTCAGAAAGAGCAATCAGAAGAAAATACTGAAGTAAATATGAGAGAAGCTCACCTGAGATTTTTGAAGCGAGAGGACCTGAGACTTCTTATTTTCCTCAAAGACACCAATCAATTTATTGGTTCTTCAGGTCTACATAATCCCAATTGGGATATTCCTAAGTTTGAAATTGGATATTGGATAGATGCGCGTTATAGTGGAAATGGATACATGACTGAAGCAGTACAAGGAATTTGCGAGTATGCTTTTCAGGAATTAAAGGCGCGGAGATTAGAAATTCGATGTGACACATTAAACAATAAGAGTAAGGCGATTCCAGAAAGATTAGGTTTTTTATTAGAAGGAACTCTAAGATTCGAGGATATCTCCGTAGATGGCAAAGAACTAACAGATACTTATATATATGCAAAGATAAATTAATGATTTTGAATGTAATTCGAAGATGACGTTGACATCCGATAACATAACATTTCAGCGGCGTCGCTAGCGCTCCTTGGTCGCCAAGAGGGATATCGAAGAAGCTTATTCTAGCGACACATCCAAGCGGCTAAGTCTGACGACCCGTTCCCTTCGGTCACTTAAGCCGCTTGAACGTCTGAAATGCGCGAACGTTATGAGAAATTCGGTGTAATTGGCTAAAAATGAAACTGATCAATCAGTCGATAAGACTCCTCGGACTCTTAAAGGCATAATGAATATTAAAACAAAGGGATGAGAATTATGAAGCTTTTTGGAGAACAAAAATTGCAAGCAGATAAATATTTAGAATTAATTAATAACTTGAAATTGGTAGAATCGAACAACATCTCTAATAATGTAGTAAAACTTAATAAGTTAAAGGGTCATTTTACTGATTATAACCTAGCTAATATGCAGATAATACGAACTGAGGTTAGCTCTCTGGTAGAAGATTATAAACAAAATTCTTTATTCACTAGTATGATCACGACGATGTTAGCAGTTTTCACAATTGTTTTTACTATTCTGAGAGAGCAATTAGGATTATATAAGCTCACAGGATTGTTCTCACCAATATTAATTCTACTTATCGGATATGTATTGATTAAGATGTTATTGATGTTTAGAAGTTATTCTAGAAGTTCAAAAAGTTTAAATCAATTATTGAGCATTATTGATTTAATAATAGAAGAACGTCGTAATATGGATTTACTACATCAAGAAGCTTATAAGGATTTTCTTAACGATGAAAGCTAAGAGATAAAGAACTTACAGCACATTCAAAATAAAACAAGGAGTACAGAGAATAAACATATAAAAGCCATTTCAATAAAAGAATTTGCATAATCGAAGAAGACCGAACATCTCATAACAAAACATTCCTGCATCGTCGCTTTTGCTCCTCGGTCGCCAAGAGGGATATCAGAGATGTGGTTCAGGCGACACATCCAACCGGCTAAGTCTGACGACCCGATCCCTTCGGTCACTTAAGCCGCTTGAACGTCAGGAATGCCAAACGTTATATGAAAGGGATGCAGATTAAAAAACGTATATTAAAACCATAAAATAC
>NZ_JBITNB010000054.1:0-1687 GCF_054373195.1 Paenibacillus sp. CMAA1364
CGGTAGTTGTCAAGATAGTTGTCGCGATTCTATAGAACTTATGTAGTTATTTGATTTGTTCTTTATCAGTATCAATAACACCATTTTTTTCTGGATTGAGCCATACCTTTTTATCCAGATCCCAATTGCGTATTTGTCTAGACCAACGACTAGGATGCTTCGCTTTTGCTGCTTCATAGACCTGCTTTCTTTTCTCAAAGATTTCCTCAGATCGACCCTCATGTCTTTGATTGGGAGTCAAGAATTTCAAACCACTATGGCGATGCTCCATGTTATACCAACGGACAAATCGTAGTGTCCATTCCCGTGCTTCATCCCTAGATTGAAACCCTTTAATGGGGAAATCCGGTCGATACTTACATGTTCTAAAAATAGACTCTGCATAGGGATTATCATTACTCACTCGAGGTCTACTTCTAGAAGGCGTTATACCAAGGTCGTATAGGGTTTCTAGTAAAGTTGCACCTTTCATAGGACTACCGTTATCTGAATGCAATATGAGTGGACTATTTCGAACGACACATTGCTCACTCAGCACGGTTCTCCGCATGAGTTGACTAGCGTATTCAGAAGATTCTTCATCCCAAATCTCCCAACCTACGATTTTTCGGCTATACAAATCGAGAATGAGATAGAGATAGTAGAATAGACCCTTCACTGGACCCTGCAACCAGGTAATATCCCACATCCATACTTGATTCGGTTCTGTTGCAAAGTGACTTGTAAGTGGCTTCGCTGTAGGCTTCATACTACGGCCACGATGATGCTGTTGCTTATGTTTGTGCATCACCCGATAAAAGGTAGACTCTGAAGCGAGATAAATCCCTTGGTCTGCGAGTCTAGGAACAATCTGACTAGGTGGTAAACTCTTAAAATCGGCTTGGTTAATCACTTCAGTAATTTGTTGTACTTCAGGTTCACTAAGCTTATGAGAAGGTGCTTTCTTTATGGCATATGGACGTTGATCTTCCAAAGGTGATCGGTTACTGCGCCAACGCTGTAACGTTCGCTGGGTAATAGCAAGTTCCTGACATGCTAGTCTTTCTCGTGCCCCAGCTTGTACAGCTTCTCCAATGAGTGTGATGACAATCTTTCGATCTGAGGCAGGAATCATTCTTCCTCGGGGTCCCCCCAGATCTCTCGGGCCTTTTTTCTCAATACGAGTAGGGCTGCGGTTTCGGCTAATGCAGCATCTTTTCGTTTTAATTCACGAGCAAGATTCTTGTTCTCACGTTCTTTGTCTCGTAGTTCTTTTTCCAGTCTTGAAGCTTGTTCGGCAACGCCGCCATTGGCTTGCATACAAGCATCACGCCAGGCTTCCACTTGCTCTACAAACAGACCTTTCGATCGACAGTACTCAGACAACTGGATCTCACTTAACGTAGCTGTCTCGACGACAATGGAAAACTTATCTCGGGTACTCCATTTCTCTGATTCCTTTTCACCACCGGGAATAGCAAATCCATTTGCACGTGCTTCCTTTTGCCACTTGTATAGCGTATTTTCAGATAGACCACTGTCTCTAGCAATCTGATTGACCGATTCATTGTTCGGAGGCATCATCCGTACCACAATCTTTTGTTTCAGTTCATTACTATATCTAGCCATTTGTCGCTCCACCTCATTCTCTCTTTTTAACTACTGTATATTCTATTGAGAGGTACGACAACTATTGTGACACAGGGGG
>NZ_JBITNB010000056.1:0-1487 GCF_054373195.1 Paenibacillus sp. CMAA1364
AGTACGTGGACGTAGACCCGAAACCGAGTGATCTACCCCTGTCCAGGGTGAAGGTGCGGTAACACGCACTGGAGGCCCGAACCCACGCATGTTGAAAAATGCGGGGATGAGGTGGGGGTAGCGGAGAAATTCCAATCGAACTCGGAGATAGCTGGTTCTCCCCGAAATAGCTTTAGGGCTAGCCTCGGAATGAAGAGTCGTGGAGGTAGAGCACTGATTGGGTGCGGGGCCCGCAAGGGTTACCAAACTCAGTCAAACTCCGAATGCCATGTACTTATATCCGGGAGTCAGACAGTGAGTGCTAAGATCCATTGTCGAAAGGGAAACAGCCCAGACCATCAGCTAAGGTCCCCAAGTGTGTGTTGAGTGGAAAAGGATGTGGAGTTGCACAGACAACCAGGATGTTGGCTTAGAAGCAGCCACCATTGAAAGAGTGCGTAATAGCTCACTGGTCGAGTGACTCTGCGCCGAAAATGTAACGGGGCTAAACACACCACCGAAGCTATGGCTTGCAACTATGTTGCAGGGGTAGGGGAGCGTTGTATGTGGGTTGAAGGTGTACTGAAAAGAGCGCTGGACAACATACAAGTGAGAATGCCGGTATAAGTAACGAAAAGATCAGTGAGAATCTGATCCGCCGAAAGCCCAAGGTTTCCTGAGGAAGGCTCGTCCTCTCAGGGTAAGTCGGGACCTAACGCGAGGCCGAAAGGCGTAGTGGATGGACAACAGGTTGAAATTCCTGTACCACCGTAATCCGTTATGAGTGATGGGGTGACGCAGTAGGGTAGTGACGCGGACTGATGGAATAGTCCGTCTAAGCAGTGAGGCTTGTGTGTAGGCAAATCCGCACACTATAAGGCTGGGCTGTGATGGGGAGCGAAAATTATAGTAGCGAAGGTCATGATCTCAGACTGCCAAGAAAAGCCTCTAGCCAGGAGAAGGTGCCCGTACCGCAAACCGACACAGGTAGGCGAGAAGAGAATTCTAAGGCGCGCGGAAGAACTCTCGTTAAGGAACTCGGCAAAATGACCCCGTAACTTCGGGAGAAGGGGTGCCCCGGTAGTGTGAATAGCACGAGGGGGCCGCAGTGAAAAGGCCCAAGCGACTGTTTAGCAAAAACACAGGTCTGTGCGAAGCCGTAAGGCGAAGTATACGGGCTGACGCCTGCCCGGTGCTGGAAGGTTAAGGGGAGTGGTTAGGAGTAATCCGAAGCTATGAACCGAAGCCCCAGTAAACGGCGGCCGTAACTATAACGGTCCTAAGGTAGCGAAATTCCTTGTCAGGTAAATTCTGACCCGCACGAATGGCGTAACGATTTGGGCGCTGTCTCAACGAGAGATCCGGTGAAATTTTAATACCTGTGAAGATGCAGGTTACCCGCGACAAGACGGAAAGACCCCATGGAGCTTTACTGCAGCTTGATATTGAATTTGGGTACGATCTGTACAGGATAGGTGGGAGCCAGAGATGTAGGAGCGCAAGCTTCT
>NZ_JBITNB010000057.1:0-1465 GCF_054373195.1 Paenibacillus sp. CMAA1364
TAAAATGTACCCTATAGAATAGACACTTTAAAAAAGTCTACTCTATAGGGTATTTTTCTATATAATGAAAAAAAAGAATACGGAGTGATTCATAATGAGTCAAAAATTATTTAATAAGAAGGAAATCAAACCACTAATTGCGAACCCATTCGTGAAAAATATAAGTGAAAAAGGTATTACTTACACAGATGAATTCAAACGTATCTTCATCGCTGAATATGAAAAGGGAAAGTTACCGAGACAAATCTTTGAAGCTTGTGGCTTCGATGTTGAGACCCTCGGAATGGATCGCGTGCACTCAGCTGCGAAACGTTGGAGATCCGCGTATCAAAGAGATGGATTAGATGGTCTTAAAGATACACGCAAAGGTAATTCTGGTAGACCAAGTGAACAGGAACTGTCCTTAGAGGCGAAGTATGCTCGGTTGGAGGCACAAAATAATTTACTCAAAGCAGAGAATGAATTACTAAAAAAGCTCGACAAAATGGAGAGGATGATGAGAAAGAAATCAAAATAAGAAGTGATGAGAAGTTCCAACTGATCCAATTTGTTGACTCAAAGTTTAAACTAAAAAATAAAATTAGCTATCTATGTAAAGTAGCCGGTGTATCGCGTTCAGGATACTATCACTACTTCTCTGTGGCATCACAAGAACGCAGAACCAAGCGAGAGAAGCAGGACGAGATTATGAAGGAGATCATCCTCAAAGCCTTCCGATATCGTAGACGTAAAAAGGGTGCACACCAAATAAAGATGACATTAGAAGGTCAATTCAACACCGTATACAACTTAAAACGAATCCGACGCATTATGAAAAAATATGGCATCATCTGCGCTATTCGTCGAGCCAATCCTTACCGCCAAATGGCGAAGGCAACGAAGGAACACCGAACTGTCTCGAACCTATTAAACCGTCAATTCAAGCAGAATATTCCTGGTAAGGTACTTCTGACAGACATTACTTATTTATTTTATGGTAAAGGCAAGAAGGCCTATTTATCTACTGTAAAAGACGGATCAACAAACGAAATACTGGCTTACCAAGTGTCTGACCGTATCACACTAGATATCGCCACCGACACGTTACTTAAGTTGAAAAATAATCGCCAGGTTAAATTTGCAGAAGGTGCCTTTATCCACTCGGACCAAGGCTTTCACTATACGAACCCCACTTTTCAAAAACTTGTGAAAAAATACGGTTTAGGACAATCTATGTCACGACGAGGTAACTGTTGGGATAACGCCCCACAAGAATCATTTTTTGGGCATTTCAAAGATGAAGCTGCCATCAAACCGTGTGAAACATTGGATCAATTGAAGAAGGAGATCAAGAGTTATATGATCTACTACAATCATTTCAGATATCAGTGGAATTTAAAAAGGATGACTCCTGTACAATACAGAAATCATCTACTTCAAATTGCCTAGTCTTTTTTTAATTGTCCTTTACAAAGGGTACATTTTA
>NZ_JBITNB010000058.1:0-1357 GCF_054373195.1 Paenibacillus sp. CMAA1364
GGGTCTGTCAAATCTTTTGTGTAAACTCTTTTAATAAGTCATCTCCCCGAGGGGAGGAAAAAATCACTTCACATACTGCCCAACACGTTCTGGAAATAAAATGGAGAACTCAAGTAGCATTTGACTCCAATTTTGGACTCGTCCCGTCCATTTACGCATGACATCCATTGTGGCGAGATAGAGCATTTTGAGCAAGGATTCGTCCGTAGGGAAAATACTCTTGCCTTTCGTTACTTTCCGTAGCTGGCGGTTGTAACTTTCGATCATATTCGTCGTATAAATTAGCTTCCGAATGGCTGGTGAATACTTGAAAAAGGTAGAAAGTTCATGCCAGTTATCACGCCAGGATTTAACGATATGAGGATATTTATCCCCCCACGTCTTCTCAAACAAGTCCAGTTCTACCAAGGCTGCAGCTTCATTCACTGCCTTATAGATTGGCTTTAAATCGGCCGTTACCTTCTTAAGGTCTTTGTAGGATACAAATCGAATAGAATTTCGGATCTGATGAACGATACATTTTTGGACTTCTGTTTTTGGATAACAGGCTTCAATAGCCTGCGTGAATCCGTTTAAGTTGTCCACACAAATAATTAGGATATCCTCCACGCCACGGATCTTTAGATCGTTGAGTACGCCTAACCAGAATTTTGCGGATTCGTTTTCTCCAATCCACATACCGAGTACGTCCTTACCACCGTCCATATCTATGCCTATAACCATGTAGGCCGCCTTCTTGATAATATGCCCATCCTGTCTTACTTTGAAGTGAATGGCATCTAGAAACACAACAGCATACATGTCTTGCAAAGGACGGTTCTGCCATTCATGTATTAAAGGCATAATTTTATTCGTCACGTTTGAGATCAGGGTTGGCGAGACTTCAATGCCATACAACTGTTCCAAATGATCCTGGATATCTCGTGTAGATACACCTTTGGCGTAGAGGGCGATAATCTGATCTTCAATACCCGTCACGTTGGATTGGTGTTTCTTTACCACCAGCGGCTCGAACTCACCTTGCCGATCCCGAGGGATTTCAATTTCCTGCTCACCATATTCACTCCGAACTGTCTTTTTACTTTTTCCATTGCGACTGTTCGCGTTAGGCTTTTCCTTTGTTTCATGCTTGCTATATCCTAAATGCGTGTCCATTTCAGCTACTAGCATTTCCTGTATTGTTTCAGCAAAGAGCTCTTTCAGTGCATTCTGGGCATCCATTGCCGATACCAATTTGTTTTCTTTAATAAATTGTCTGAGCTGTTCTTTTGTCCATAATCCCATGTTTGCTCCCCAACCTTCCCTATATATCTATTTTAATAGATTTGGGAGTTTACACAATCTATTTTACACACTC
>NZ_JBITNB010000059.1:0-1237 GCF_054373195.1 Paenibacillus sp. CMAA1364
TTCTTCATTTATTATTCACTCACTTTCAATTTCTAGGGTAATTTCTGATAACGTTTGCGCATTACCGACGTCCAATCGGCTTAAGGACCGTAGGTTCGGGTGGCTTCGCCACTTAGCCGGTTGGATGTGTCACCTGAATAAACTTCTGCGAAACTTCCTCTTGGTGACCAAGGGAGAGTAGCGACCGCAGTGATAATGCAATGTTAAGTGATGTTGGGGACTTCATTGATATTACTCTCTAACAAGTACTAGGTCTTTAAATCGTCCTTGATCTTAAATCGTTCTTGATCTATAAAATCGTTCTTGATCCTTAAATTGTTCTTGATCTTCAAATCGTTCTTGATCCTTATATCGTTCTTGTACTAAACATTCTTTAAGTATTATATTATTTAAACGTCTTTACCCCGATTTCACTTAACGTTTCCGCATTACCGACGTTCAAACAGCTTAAGGACCAAAGGTCCGGGTGGCTCTGCCACTTAGCTGGTTGGATGTGTCACCTGAATACACTTCTACGAAACTTCCTCTTGGTGACCAAGGGAGCGTAGCGACCGCTGTGGTAATGCAATGTTAAGCGGAGTAACCAACTTCCTGAACTACTTATTGTTGTTGTGATTTACTTTATGTCCTACAATTGATTGCTCATTGATTTCATTATATTTAAAAATTGGAGTTGTTACACCAATATCTATTCGGATTATTCCATCCTTTTGTTCGATTTCATGATTAAATTCTAAATAACTTCCTATTATCTCTTCTCCTGATTCTAATATATAACCCACAATTTGATTGTAATGATCTGTTTTCTCGTTCAGTATGTATCCAGTTTCTAATACTTCCTTGTCAAGAAAGGGAGTTAAGTCAACTTTTCCCTGAGATCGTATAGTATTCACATGTTCTTCATATGATCGTAAAGTTTCTGCGGCATACTTGGTCTCTGATGTAAATCGTTTAATACTCCATCCATATTCCTTCAGGTACGTAACATGTTGTTTATTGTAATTTTCAAGTGATTCTATTCCTTTTTCTTTTTCCGCACATCCAGGAAGAATAATCAAAATGATCAGAATAAGTACAATAAATCTCTTGATCCGCAATATATCATTCCTCTCTTTTAATAGCATTTTGGTTATTTCGCTTAACGTTTGTGCATTCCTGACGTTCAAGCAGCTTAAGTGACCTTAGGGAACGGGTCGATAGACTTAGCTGGTTGAATGTGTCGCCTGAATCTACTTCT
>NZ_JBITNB010000060.1:0-1076 GCF_054373195.1 Paenibacillus sp. CMAA1364
TGTTTCATGGGGTTGGGCTTCTTCATTGTCTAAAGAGCAATTTCACATAACGTTTCCGTGTTCACGACGTCTCACCACCCTAAAGGAACGAAGTGACTGGCCGCGATGCGGTTGGGTGGTGCAGATGTGTCCCGGCAATTACTTCTTCGACTTATTTTCCGGGACCGAGGCGGCTTGTCCGCCGATGCGTGAACATTTTGTTATATGATGTCGTCTCTTCATGAGTTACCTTCATTAAACGTTATAGATCCTTATATATCCTTAGCATTGAATTGGCATTTCTTTGGAACTCATAATCAACTATGCGTTCCTCTGACTTCCAACCCTGGTTATGGATAAATTCAAGTAATGGTTCCAACTCACTATATTTATTACTCTTCAAGTCAACCAATGGAAAAAGTCTTACTTCTTTCTTGGAGACACGTAATAATTCCTTTATGGTATTCAAATGAAACTCAAAATCTAATCGGTCTGCGTACGTAAATAAAAAGTGAGCGGACAAGGTAATATCAAACCGTTTATCTTCAAAAGGTAGCTTTGGTAAATTGCATGGAACATACACTTTAGGAGTCAATTTCATATGATTTACACAATCATGTAGCGCCTTTAGGCGACTATCTTCAAGTGATTCAATATCCTGAAAATAATTCCATACATATTGATCTTTTACATTAAATAATCCTGATACTGCCTGTCGGATATCATCCATCCCCCTTGTTGTACAGTTCATCTCCCGTATGGTAATAGGCAATATCTGCTGCGGTAACATTGCCACCCCTTGAATTTGCAATCGCTGTAAATGAACATGCGCCAGAAGGGGCATCCAGAATTTCATGATTTCTAATATCTTCATTAGATAGATCAAACATTCGTACATATTCATCGAATGTTCTACCGATAAATATAATTTCTGATAAAGCTAATCCTTTAAATTCAATACTCATCTCTGCTCAACTCTTTTCGGTTTTTATTTTTAGATTTTTAGACGGTTTCATATAACGTTTGGCATTCCTGACGTTCGAGCAGCTTAAGTGACCGTAGGGAACGGGTCGTCAGACTTAGCTGGTTGAATGTGT
>NZ_JBITNB010000061.1:0-1069 GCF_054373195.1 Paenibacillus sp. CMAA1364
CTTTCACGTAATGTGGCCGTTTCCTACGGATGACTGCTTTGAGTCCAAGGGCACGCATGATGCGATAATATCGCTTTTTGTTGTAAGTCATTTTGAGTTTTCGGTTTAGTTGAGTACGCATTTGACGATAACCAAGTATCCCTTTTCGCTTGTCATAACGAAGCTTCACTTCTTTTGCTAACGCATGAATTTCAAGTTCCCTGGCAGATGGTGTCCATTGTAACCACTTGTAATAGGCAGATCGAGCAACCCCCGCTAACGCACACAGCTTTGTAATGGCGTAACCCTTTTCTTGGTTCAGTTCTTGAATCGCTTGATACAAGTCCACTTGTCGAACAAGGGTTAGCGTGTATTTCGTTGCTTGATCTGTGCCAACTTTTTTGCGAAGTCATTCTCCATCTCTAGGTATTCGTTTCGAGCTTCTAGTTCCTTGATCCGTAGCTTAAGGCGTTCGTGCTCATCTAGTTCTTCTACAGGCTTATTACGACCGCGATTGTCCTTGAGCGCATCCTCGCTACCTGCTTGGTATTTCCGAACCCAAGCATAGATTTGCTGATAAGATACACCGTACTTTGCGATCGCTTTCTGATAATCCAAACCGTTAGCAATAGTATATTGTGCAATTTCAATACGTTCCTCAAACGTTGTCTTACGTCCTTTGTTCATATGAGATAGTCCCTTTCCTTTTCGAGTGGGTTTCAATTCTATCTCACTAGTATACTTGGAAATCCACTTCTGCAGGACACTTCTACTAGATATATGGTACCTTTTTGTTACCGCTGTTAAGGAGTAATTACCAGATAATACATCTTTAATAGCAGCAAGCTTGAATTCCTCAGAGTATGTTTTCCATGTGCTTGATTCCTTTAACCCTTCCAATCCATCCACTTTATATTTTCTTATCCAATCCGTGACTGTTGCCTTGCTTACCCCAAGCTGTTTCGCTTCATAGTTTGGATTTGACTTGTACTCTAGGCATCGCTGTACGGCGTGTAATTTTATTTCTGAAGAAGTTGGACTTCTTTTAGACATTAGAAAAACTCCCATCATTGTAGTAGTAGAAGTTTTT
>NZ_JBITNB010000062.1:0-1031 GCF_054373195.1 Paenibacillus sp. CMAA1364
TAAGTGACCAAAGGGAACGGGTCGATAGACTTAGCTGGTTGAATGTATCGCCTGATTACGCTTCATTGAGATTCTTCATAGCGATCAAGGGCGAATGCCCGCAGTAGGAATGTGGTGTTAGGCGATTTAATATTTACTTCTCTGATTCTGCTAAATCGACTTTCTGAATTTCTATATTATCTTTGTGCCGAATGTAGACAATTGCAATTGGCCAATTAGAAGGCTTACTCTTCCCTCCCTCCAATATCCTTAATTCTCGTGCTCCAAATACAAGATAGTTGTTATCTAATAATTGATTAATTGATTTAGTTAGTTCATATCCATATGTAACACGCTCACCTGATTCAAACTCGCCTAGTAAACCGCCAAGATCTTGAGCATATTGTAAAAAGCTAGATATTAATTCAACTTCTTCTTCATTCTTAGGCTCATCATGATCAAACTGATAACCAAGGGCACCATCTATAATACCAATAAGTTCTTTACCACTATTAATCATAGGTAATACTGAAGGTATATTCTCTTTAATTCTTCTAATTCTTACAGGCTTATCTTCTTTAACGTCTTGTTGATTAAGTCTCTCTGTAACCCATTTTTCATGATTTTCTTTCATTTCTTTAAGTATTCTTTCTGTAAATGTCTCGTGTTGATCATCAACCATCTTATGGTGTATCCTGCATAATAATATTAAATTATCGTTTAAATCGATCTTCTCAATAGGATGTTCAGGTTTATATCTTGGGCCATTAACTTGTCCAGATATTATGTGACACTCTTCACCAACAACTGATGGATCATCATGAATTGTAGCTTCAACAACCATTTCGTGCTTGCAAATAGAGCATCTGTTTCCAGATCTACCCCATAATATTTTCCTTGTTTTATTTGAAATTGGCATGAATAAGAACTCTCCTTTCTTGAAGGTCTACACAGATCTTTTGAATATTATTTCGCATAACGTTTGGCATTCCTGACGTTCAAGCAGCTTAAGTGACCGTAGGGAACGGGTCGTCAGACTTAGCTGGTTGAAT
>NZ_JBITNB010000063.1:0-940 GCF_054373195.1 Paenibacillus sp. CMAA1364
CCCGTTCCCTGCGGTCACTTAAGCAGCTTGAACGTCAGGAATGCACAAACGTTATGCGTAATTGCCCTAAAGAGAAGAGAAAGAGGAGATAATAATGTATGAATTATCATCGAAATATTACGATGTAATTTATAGCTTTAAAGATTATAAACAAGAAGCAGAGCTGATTGGAAATTATATCAAGGCGCAAGAATCTACTTACAAAACTGTTTTAGATGTTGCTTGCGGGACGGCAGAACACGCGCTCTTTTTAAAGGATGAATATTTGGTAGATGGAATTGATTTAAACTTAGAATTTGTCGAAATTGCAAAGTCTAAAAACCCTGAGGGTAGTTACTTCACGGCTGATATGACTGATTTTCAATTAGGAAAGAAATATGATGTCGTTACATGTATGTTCAGTTCCATAGGATATGTTAAAACCCTAGATAATGTAGTTAAGACCTTACAGCAATTTAAGGATCATTTAAATGAAGATGGAATAATTCTAGTTGAACCTTGGTTTACTCCAGAAGTCTGGAGTGAAGGTAGAACAGATACATTAGCGATAGAGCATAATAATATTAAGATGTGTAGAATGTCTTACACAGCCAAGCAAGATCGGATTTCAATTTTAAGATTTGATTATTTATTTGGAAGTAAGACAGGAATAGAATATTTTTCAGAAGAACATAAAATGGGTCTATTTAAAACGGAAGAGTTAATTCAAGCATTTAAAGATGCAGGACTTGAAGTGCATTTTGATGAGCAAGGAATAAGTGGAAGAGGGCTGTTTGTGGCTCGAAGAAGGGGCAACTACGCATAACACAGCACTCCTACTGCGGGCATTCGCCCTTGATCGCCAAGAGGGATTTCAGAGAAGTTATTTCAGGCGATACATTCAAGCAGCTAAGTCTGACGACCCGTTCCCTTTGGTCACTTAAGCTGCTTGAACGTCAGG
>NZ_JBITNB010000064.1:0-887 GCF_054373195.1 Paenibacillus sp. CMAA1364
ATAACGTTCGCGCATTACCGACGTCCAATCGGCTTAAGGACCGTAGGTCCGTGTGGCTCTGCCACTTAGCCGGTTGGATGTGTCACCTGAATTAACTTCTGTGAAACTTCCTCTTGGTGACCTAGGGAGCATAGCGACCGCTGTGGTAATGTAATGTTAGGTGATGTCCCCTTCCTCCTGAATAGCTTTCACAAGATTTGGACGTGATTCTGGTAAATTCGTTTTTATTACTTCCCATACAATGGATTCATCAACTCCAAAATATTGATGAATCAGTATATTTCTTAGTCCTATCATGTTTCTCCATGGAATATCAGGATACTTATTCCGAACCTCATCTGATACATTTCTTGCTGCCTCTCCTATAATTTCTAGATTCCGAATCACTGCATCTATTAACATTTGATTATCCAAAAAGGAGTCATATTCGACTCCTCCAATGTAAATATCTATTCGATTCATAGATTCTAAAATATCCAACAGTGACGTTAGTGATCGGTTCATTGAAACTGCACCTCACTTAATATTTCTTGTTTCATATATGGTTTAAGAGCATTTTCTGTTACTAGATCTACTGGTTTGTTAAATATGGATTCCAAATAATCTTTTAGCTCTAAGAATTCAAACCCTACAGGTCGAATGAACTCAACTAATATGTCGATGTCGCTTGTTTCTGTCTGCTCTTCACGTGCATATGAGCCAAATATCCCGATTTTACCCACAAAATATTGTTCTAACAGAATTTCTTTTTGATCTTTGAGTATGTTTCCAATTTCTTCTCGCTTCATTGAATTCACCCCATCTAAAAAGTAATATATCTTCATTATATCCTAATCTCGTTCATCTTGTTCTATACATATTATCTTAAGGGGATTTCACCTAACGTT
>NZ_JBITNB010000065.1:0-875 GCF_054373195.1 Paenibacillus sp. CMAA1364
CAAGCAGCTTAAGTGACCAAAGGGAACGGGTCGTCAGACTTAGCTGGTTGAATGTGTCGCCTGATTACGCTTCTTTGAGATTCTTCTTAGCGATCAAGGGCGAATGCCCGCAGTAGGAATGTGGTGTTACCTGATGTATCTGACTTCTCTGAATTTACCTTCAAATTTCTTGTATCATTTAATGTTACTTGTGGTCTTACGTGTCTTTCATGTCTAAAGTCTTCTTAATGTTATTAACGTGTTTAATCTCACTTAGGTTTGTTTCAATTTTCTTTATGTATTTATATCTCTTCTTGGAAATGCCTTTATGCTGTCTTCATTGATGTTTCGCCTTTTGTAAGGACATTCGCAACACGGCTGTAAAAAGGCTTATCTGATGTTGCAACCTACTTCTATTTAACCCGAAGATTTGTTAATGTCCTCACTCAGATCTAGTCATTCAGAATTATTCTTCTTTACATTATTTATAGTTTATTGATTGATTACACTGTAACCCAACCAGCCGATAAAGAAGTAAACTGGAAGTACCATTATTAATGATATTAACCTGAACTCTTTCGTGATTGAAACAGCCGATCCAATATAAAATAGAGGTATAACCATTCCCCAAATCGAAAACCTCGGTGTAGCGGATAGATAAAGTGATAAAGGGACTACTAAACAAGCAGAGATATATAATAAACTGCTACGTTTAAATATTACTCCGAGCAAAGAAATTATAACCGAACATATTACCAAGGACCAGAATAGTATTACCATTCCGCAACACCTCCAGAATCTGTTAGTAGTACTCATTAGCACTATAATCCTTTACATCCTGCAGATATTTCAGGTAACGTTTCCGCATTTCAGACGTCCAAATGGCTTAAGGACCG
>NZ_JBITNB010000066.1:0-874 GCF_054373195.1 Paenibacillus sp. CMAA1364
GTACATTGTAGCCCGGTTTGAGTTGACCATTTCGCATGTGGTCTTCTTTCATCCGCATGAAGGTTGCATCCGGATCAGTCTTGCTGAAGCTATTCCGATCACCAAGTAGTAATTGGTACTGTTCGTACTTTAGTAACCTGGGTAGTAAGTCCTTTCGCAGCTTCCGAACAGCTTTTTTCAGAGGTTTGTCTTTGGGTTTCTCTGATAGCTGAGCTTCAAGTTTCTGTGTTACTTGTTCGAGTTTTTCGCTGTTTATTTCGGAAGACTCACCAAGTTCAGCGAGATCTTTACCTTGATATTGGTGTTCTTCTTGGTGTTCTGCGGCTTCAATCGTGGCAAACAGAGTATGTACATTTTCTTGTAGTTTCATTTTATGTTTACTGACGGATTTACCCCAAACGAAAGTGTAGCGATTCGCATTCGCTTCGATCTTAGTGCCGTCCAAAAAGTAATGCTCGAGGGAAACGTATTTTTCTTCAGCTAGAAATTGAAGAACGGCAGTAAATACCGTTTCGAGAACGTCCCGCATCCTTTGGGAACGGAAACGATTGATGGTGCGAAAGTTTGGACGTTGTCGCCCAGCCAACCACATGAAGGGAATGTTTTCTTTAATAGATTTCGCAATTTGACGCGAGGAGTAGATGCGCTGAGTGTAGGCGTAAATGATGACTTTTGTAAGCATTTTAGGATGATAGCTGTCACGTCCACCACCTGGATAGGCTGCGTCAAAGATCGCATCGTCCAACCGGTTTACGGCTGCATTGACGAGACGAACGAGGTGATTCACTGGAATGTCATCTTCTAAATCCATTGGCAGGAAAAGTTGCAAAAGTCTGCTTAAAGTAGCGCAGAGGACGGAACGATTTCGTAAAAG
>NZ_JBITNB010000067.1:0-818 GCF_054373195.1 Paenibacillus sp. CMAA1364
CGGAGGCGCCGTTGGGATACCACCCTGATCGTATCTAGGTTCTAACCTAGGACCGTAAACCGGTTCGGGGACAGTGTCTGGTGGGCAGTTTGACTGGGGCGGTCGCCTCCTAAAGAGTAACGGAGGCGCCCCAAGGTTCCCTCAGAATGGTTGGAAATCATTCGAAGAGTGCAAAGGCAGAAGGGAGCTTGACTGCGAGACCTACAAGTCGAGCAGGGACGAAAGTCGGGCTTAGTGATCCGGTGGTACCGCATGGAAGGGCCATCGCTCAACGGATAAAAGCTACCCTGGGGATAACAGGCTTATCTCCCCCAAGAGTCCACATCGACGGGGAGGTTTGGCACCTCGATGTCGGCTCATCGCATCCTGGGGCTGAAGTAGGTCCCAAGGGTTGGGCTGTTCGCCCATTAAAGCGGTACGCGAGCTGGGTTCAGAACGTCGTGAGACAGTTCGGTCCCTATCTGTCGTGGGCGCAGGAAATTTGAGAGGAGCTGTCCTTAGTACGAGAGGACCGGGATGGACGCACCTCTGGTGTACCAGTTGTTCCGCCAGGAGCATAGCTGGGTAGCTACGTGCGGACGGGATAAGCGCTGAAAGCATCTAAGCGTGAAGCCCCCCTCAAGATGAGATTTCCCAATTAGTAAGACCCCTTGAAGACTACGAGGTAGATAGGTTGGAGGTGGAAGCGCAGCAATGTGCGGAGCTGACCAATACTAATCGGTCGAGGGCTTATCCTAACAGCTTTACGAAGTATACCTACTTCGAAAGCATAAGCTATACATGTTCTTACACAAATTCGTTCGTATCTAGTTTTCAGG
>NZ_JBITNB010000068.1:0-800 GCF_054373195.1 Paenibacillus sp. CMAA1364
AATCTCGTTCATCTTGTTCTATACATATTATCTTAAGGGGATTTCACCTAACGTTGCGTATTTCTGACGTCCAAACGGCTTAAGGACTGTAGGTCCGGGTGGCTTTGCCACTTAGCCGGTTGGATGTGTCGCCTGATTTCACTTCTTCGAAAACCCTCCTGGCGACCGAGGAGCGACAGAGACGATGCTGAAAAACATTGTTATGCGATGTTACTGTCCTCTTCGAAATACTTTCGAATATTATTCTTCAAATTTCTTTACAAATCTATATCCATTAATATCAAATCCCATTTTCTTGTAAAACTCGTGTGCTTCCATTCGCTCTGGTTTAATACCGCTTGTTAGGAAGAGACTTTTTGATCCCTTCTCCTTTGACCAACTTTCAATAAATCTTATTAATTCCTTTCCGATTCCTTGGCCTTGATACTTCCCCCTAGTAACTAATGCCGAAACCTGTGTTGTAACTCCATCTCCTTCGTAATAATACACTAATCGTGCACCTATCATCCCCACTACTTGATCTTCTAGAGATGCTACAAATGTATAGTATAGTGAATTTGCTTCTATCGATTTCATTCTAATCTTCATACTATTAATATCAGTTGGATACCCTAAATCAGTCATTAATTCAGTTAAAGATTCTAAGTCACTTGAATTGTATTCCCGTATAGAAATCAATTTTCGCTCTCCTCTTTTGGAAGATAAATTTCTTTTGAATTGGCTTAAAAATATTACAGTAATTTCGCATAACGTTGCGCATTCCTGACGTTCAAGCGGCTTAAGGACCGTAGGTCCGGGTC
>NZ_JBITNB010000069.1:0-772 GCF_054373195.1 Paenibacillus sp. CMAA1364
CCTCGTACGCTTCACACCGAATATGGAGACTTGCAGCTAAACATTCCTCGAGATCGCAATGGAGAGTTTAAACAGCAGACTGTTGCGCCATATAAGCGTTCTAATGACACACTAGAATCTTTTGTCATCCACATGTTTCAAAAGGGTGTTACGATGACTGAGATTGCCGATCTCATCGAGAAAATGTACGGTCACCATTACACGCCACAAACCGTGTCCAACATGACAAAAGTAATGGTAGAACATGTCGAAGCTTTTATGAAACGCCCGCTTGAGAAGCGCTATGTCTGCGTCTATATTGATGCGACGTATATCGCAGTTAAACGAGAAACGGTAGCTAAGGAAGCTGTCTACATCGCTGTGGGTATTCGCGAGGATGGCTCCAAAGAAGTGCTCACGTATGCTGTTGCACCAACCGAATCAGCTTACATCTGGAAAGAACTTCTCCAGGATGTGAAACAGCGTGGTGCGGAACAAATCCTTCTGTTTATCTCCGATGGACTCACAGGTATTGTGAATGCAATTCAGGAGATCTATCCGCAAGCGAAGTACCAAACATGCTGTGTTCATTTAGCTCGTAATATTGCTCACAAAGTTCGCGTCAGCGATCGAGCAGAGATCTGTGAAGACTTCAAATCCGTCTATCGATCGCACGATGAAGAGGCTGGAAAGTTAGCTCTTGCAGGCTTCTGTGACAAGTGGAAAGTAACATATCCTAAGGTTGTTAAGTCCCTACAAGACAACCCCTATATCTTCACGTTCTACAGCTTTC
>NZ_JBITNB010000070.1:0-772 GCF_054373195.1 Paenibacillus sp. CMAA1364
ATAACGTTCGCGCATTACTGACGTTCAAGCGGCTTAAGTGACCGAAGGGAATGGGTCGTCAGACTTAGCCGGTTGGATGTGTCGCCTGAAATCACTTCTCCGTAATTCATCTTGGCGACCAAGGAGCGAACGCGACGAAGCAAGAATGTATTGTTAGACGAGGTGACCTTCTCCATAGAATTACATTAAGACGTTCTTATAATCCTTCTTCAAGTTTGAAAAAATTACAGCATCAACAAATCTCTGCTTCTCATAAAAATATTCCATTAATAATCCCTCTTCATTGAATCCTGATTTCTCTAATAGCTTTCTTGAATTGACATTGTCACGATGTATTACTGCTTCTATTCGGTTTAATTCAAGTTCATCAAATCCATAATTGATTACAGCACCTAACACTTCGGTCATCAATCCCTTATGCCAGTATTCGGGTGTTAATTCATATCCGATTTCAGCCTTAAAATGTTTCTTTGAACATTTATGAAATCCACAAGTTCCGATAATTCGATCTTCAGTTTTAAGAGTTATTCCCCATCTGTAACCTTGTAAATTTATATATCTCTCATTCCAAATCTTTATTAGGTCTTCTGCTTGTTTCAGTTCTGAGAAACTATCTAAATCATAGAACTCTGTTACTTCATCATTTGAAAAATAGTCATATAAATCAACTGCATCTTCTAGACGCAATTGTCGGAGAATCATCCTTTCGGTTTCAAGTACTGGAAAAATCATTGGTCCATTCCTCTCTTTAAGGTCATTTCGTCTAACGTTT
>NZ_JBITNB010000071.1:0-710 GCF_054373195.1 Paenibacillus sp. CMAA1364
GAGCATCGTGGTTAAGCTACTAAGAGCACACGGAGGATGCCTAGGCACTAGGAGTCGATGAAGGACGTGGCGAACAACGAAACTGCCTCGGGGAGCTGTAAGCAAGCTTTGATCCGGGGGTGTCCGAATGGGGAAACCCGGCTGTGTTAATACGCAGTCACTCTTACCTGAATACATAGGGTAGGTAGAGACAGACCAGGGGAACTGAAACATCTAAGTACCCTGAGGAAGAGAAAACAATAGTGATTCCGTCAGTAGCGGCGAGCGAACGCGGATTAGCCCAAACCAAGGAGCTTGCTCCTTGGGGTTGTGGGACGTCTCACATGGAGTTACAAAAGAATATATTAGGTGAAGAGGTCTGGAAAGGCCCGGCATAGAAGGTAAAAGCCCTGTAACCAAAAGTATGTTCCCTCCGAGACGGATCCCGAGTAGTGCGGGGCACGTGAAACCCCGTATGAATCCAGCAGGACCATCTGCTAAGGCTAAATACTCCCTAGTGACCGATAGTGAAACAGTACCGTGAGGGAAAGGTGAAAAGCACCCCGGAAGGGGAGTGAAATAGAACCTGAAACCGTGTGCTTACAAAAAGTCAGAGCCCTATTTATGGGTGATGGCGTGCCTTTTGTAGAATGAACCGGCGAGTTACGTTCCCGTGCAAGGTTAAGCTGAGAAGGCGGAGCCGCAGCGAAAGCGAGTCTGAATAGGGCGAA
>NZ_JBITNB010000072.1:0-630 GCF_054373195.1 Paenibacillus sp. CMAA1364
CATAACGTTGCGCATTCCTGACGTTCAAGCGGCTTAAGGACCGTAGGTCCGGGTCGTCAGACTTAGCCGGTTGAATGTGTCGCCTGATTCCACTTCTCCGAAATTCTTCTTGGCGATCAAGGAGCGAACGCGACGATGCAGGAATGTTTTGTTATCAGATGTTACCCTCTTCTCCGACTAATCTTAGAAATAACTCTTCAATCTTTCCATTTTCTTTAATCGTTAATTTGAATTCCTTACCTTCAATATTTTCTATGTTTATTAATTGCTTGTTATATTCAGTAGATACCTGAAAACTTCTTACCCCCTGTAACTTTTGTGGGTACTGGCTTTCTGACTTAATTCCATTCCCCTCAAGTACATATTCGATTGGTTTCATTTCTGACTCCCTATTTCCGATATGTTGGATATACAATGAGTCAAATATTGTTTCTCCTGCGTCAATTAGTGTATAGGTTGATGCCCATGAATCCCCTTTAGCGAAATAAACAAGGACTTCTTTTTGTTCAGCATTTTTCTTATCAGAACTACAACCGGTTATTATTAAGGTGAGAAGCGTTAGAATCAAACAAACTTTCTTCATTTATTATTCACTCACTTTCAATTTCTAGGGTAATTTCTGATAACGTT
>NZ_JBITNB010000073.1:0-601 GCF_054373195.1 Paenibacillus sp. CMAA1364
CCCGTTCCCTAAGGTCACTTAAGCTGCTTGAACGTCAGGAATGCACAAACGTTATGTGCAATTCCTGCAATGATAATTAAATTAACCTTCCAACAACCCATTTCCACGAGATTGTTATTTAACGACGATACAATCAACATGAGAAACAAAGAAATTTAAGAAGTAAATTGAATTAGCTAATCAAAAACAAAAGATAAAAAATTATACACTTGAAGATAAAAAAGGGGGATTTATAATGCAAAAGGCTGTTATTGTATATTTTTTAACAGAGAAGAGAAACAATCTTGATGAATTAAATAATTTACTATCTGAGGGCTGGAAAGTTTTAAGTCAAAAACCAATGGGAGCAGGTCAAAGTAATGCTGCTTTCTCATTAGTAATAATAGAAAAATAATTATTAAATAAAGAACAAGTAATATGGTGAACAATTAATATAAGAGGATGTTTTTAAGTGTAATCAAGATGGCAGGAACAGCACATAACAAAACATTCCTACTTCGTCGCTAACGCTCCTTGGTCGCCAAGGGGTGATTCTGAGAAGTTGATTCAGGCGACACATTCAACCAGCTAAGTCTGACGACCCGTTCCCTTTGGTCACTTA
>NZ_JBITNB010000074.1:0-107 GCF_054373195.1 Paenibacillus sp. CMAA1364
GAATTAGTTGCACAAACAACAGTTAATAGTGGCGCAAACGTGGAAAAGTGGTGTTTGGAGTAAATTAGATGTTGGTTTTGCAACTAAAGTGGGTTGGAAGGTAAATG
>NZ_JBITNB010000074.1:201-585 GCF_054373195.1 Paenibacillus sp. CMAA1364
CGTCCCCCAGCCGAATAGTTGCATAAAGTGCAGTTAAATTTGGCTAAATGGTGGGAAAGACAGAATTAGTTGCACAAACAACAGTTAATAGTGGCGCAAACGTGGAAAAGTAGTGTTTGGAGTAAATTAGATGTTGGTTTTGCAACTAAAGTGGGTTGGAAGGTAAATGTGGTGGATTTAAGTGATGTTTATGCAACTAGGTAACCGGTCTGTTACTCCAGCCTAAGCTAATCCAGCTCGAATCGTGTCTCTAGTACTCAATTACCCCGTCCCCCAGCCGAATAGTTGCATAAAGTGCAGTTAAATTTGGCTAAATGGTGGGAAAGACAGAATTAGTTGCACAAACAACAGTTAATAGTGGCGCAAACGAGGAAAAGTAGTGTT
>NZ_JBITNB010000075.1:0-532 GCF_054373195.1 Paenibacillus sp. CMAA1364
TTCCCTGATAGCTCAGTTGGTAGAGCACTCGACTGTTAATCGAGTTGTCACAGGTTCGAGTCCTGTTCGGGGAGCCATTTATATTTGGAGAGATACCCAAGTGGCTATAAGGGGACCCTCTGCTAAGGGGTTAGACTGCGTAAGCGGTGCGTGGGTTCGAATCCCACTCTCTCCGCCATATAATTTACAGCGGATCTGATATGAGAATACAAGGTAACCTAACAGGGTTACTTTTTTTGATTGAACAATACGTTCTGAATAAGCTGCATGAATGTATAGGTGAAATAAAGCTTGTCATGTGATTATAATTTTGTTATAATCATTTTTGTTGTCACAAGAAGTTATATAGTATGGCCCGTTGGTCAAGTGGTTAAGACACCTCCCTTTCACGGAGGTAACAGGGGTTCGAGTCCCCTACGGGTCACCATGTACAATACTTAATTGTATATTTGGCACACAGCATTGTGTAGTCACCAAGAGCCATTAGCTCAGTTGGTAGAGCACCTGACTTTTAATCAGGGTGTCGAAGGTT